>PDPE01000004.1 GCA_002747395.1 Pseudomonadota bacterium | reverse complement strand
CTGACCAGATCGGAAATGCGGGGCTGAGTTACCCCCAGACGTTTTGCGGCTTCACTTTGGCTCCATTTTTCTGAATCAATGCGCCTGGTCAACTCATCCATTAACTGTGAGCGAAGTTTCAGGTTGAGTGATTCTTGTGGTGTGTCTGAAATAGCATCCCAAACACTATTGAATCGTTGTTGTTCTGTCATTTTTTTGCCCTCAATTCTGCCAGGCGTTTAGCTGCCAGTTTAATGTCTTGCTTGCGTGTCTTTTGTGTTTTCTTCTGGAATGCGTGTAGCACATAGACAACCTCCGGGAGGGTGGCTAAATAAATACTGCGATATGCCCCGCCTGAAGTTTTGACACGAATTTCATTAACACCCAGACCAATGGATTTCATGGGCTTCCAGTCATGGGGGGAGGTCACCACGCTGGACTAAAAGTATTTGTCGCCCCATATCCTGTTTTGCATCATCCGGAAATGATCTGATGTTTTGTAACGAATCACCAAGGAAAACTATATCTTTCATAAGTAAAATTATACAAAGTTTTATATATTGCGCAATGCTCATTGTTGCAGGTTTGGTGGGTAGGGGTCGCAGAATGCGTCCCCTAAAAAGTGCAGGAAGCCGCCAGCTACGAATCGGCAATGCCAACTAATGTCCAAAATGGACACCAGTTATGGTCTGATTCAAATTGAGCCGGCCTTGTTTCTGGCATTTTAACTTCCATCATTGGTGGATGTTTGTTGTGTTCATGTTTTGGTTATTTTCTGACCTAATCCCATTTTCGGGCTTTGCCTTCTGCAAACAGCACCACTCTTTGTCTGACTGTTGCATGAAGTATGTTAGAGCCGACAGAGCTGACGTAATGATACGTGACGGCAGCCTGACTGCTACGCGAGCACGTTAGAGCCTCTTATTTATTCAATGAATGCCCTGATAACGGGAAAAAGTAATATTGAACAGATATTGAACAGTAAATTGAACAGTCTCAAATTGTTCAAGGGAGGGAGGAAGCGGCATTTCACCACTCCTTTCTCGTGTGCCGCTCACCCCTCCTGGACAGAGTCCATTGAGCTTTACAGCCACCGCCCTGAAAGCCGCACGAGTCGGGTGGTTAGCTGCCTGTTAGGTTACGGGTTATATATCTATATGGAATAAATGATATTTGCTGTGAGCGTATTTTGCTTTTCATTGTAACAGTTTGATTATTATTTAATTTAATCAAACAACAAGTGATCGGTTAAAAATATAAGCAAATATTGTGCTTAGAATATTATGGAATATTAGACTGCCTTCTGCCATCGAGCACCACCCAGAGCGGCTAAAGATGCGCTGAAGCACCACCCGCCAGTCATTGCCATTCAGATAGCCCCGGAAACAGCCATCACAAAATTGCGGTGTCCTTCTGCTGAGACAATCAGGGAATAAAGCCGGACAGCACAATATTGCATCACCCTCCTGCTGATAACCGGGGAATCAATGCCTGTGGTTAGCGTGTCGCATGAAAGTACGATGTCTGTTTTTGGTACCACCCCGAATTGAAACCTGTTCAATGTGAGGCTGAAGCGGAATTATCCCGTAATGGTGTTTGGCTATGGAAAGCCAGTGGCCAATGGCCGGGGGAATGTCTGGCTGGACAAAGTGGGCAACTATAGAAATGCGTTGTCTGTGGCTACCTGAGTCCCAGAAAGCAAAAAGGCCAACCGTTAAGGTTGGCCCAAGTGCTTGTTTTTGTTGGTAGCGGGGGCCAGATTTGAACTGACGACCTTCGGGTTATGAGCCCGACGAGCTACCAGGCTGCTCCACCCCGCATCAAACCGGGTAAGTCTTTTTAATTGTTCCCGCCTGGTTTCGGGTTCAATGTGCAGTGTATATCGTTACTCTGTTTCGTTACTTCAATGTTTCAATTTCAGAATTACGATACTTTCTGCGCTGATCTTTGTGCTCTTTGCTTGTCGTCCTGAGCAACTTGTGGCGTATACTACAGCCAACATCCTCTGGCGTCAACATCTTCAGCATAAATATTTCAATGCCTTGAAGAATTTTCTTATGCCCTTGTCTTACGCAATATTTGTGACCCCGTTTTTCGGGTTATTGTCTACACTTAGGATTATGTGTCAAAACCAATGGGTGTTTGATGGTGCAGAAAGCAAAGCCGACGGTTGATCAGCTAATCGGCCTGGCCAGGAAAAATGAGGAAATCGCCAGCAAGCTATTTGAAATTGAAGTTCAGATAATGAATATTTTAAATAGTACGGATTTTTTCGAGAAGCTGCTGAAGTCAGTACAGGAGTCGTTCAATATCGATCATGTTTGGCTGTGCCTGACTGAAAAAACAGTCAGAAATCAGCTTGCGGCCTTGTTCAAGGCGCCTGATATGCCCCTGCATCGTGCTCATATCTGTAATACTGTCGACTTTCTCCGGGTAACACAAAGTTGCCGGGATCCCATTCTGGTGAATTGTCAGCTGGGTTATTACAAGGTGCTTGCGCCTGCTGCCGTATGGCCCGAGGTTCGGTCGCTGGCGGTATTGCCTCTTATTGTGGATGGGCAGCTTATTGGCAGCCTGAATTTTGCTTCAGGGGATGCACGACGATACGAGCCTTCAAAGGATCGATTTTTCCTGAAACAGCTCGCTGTCAAGGCCTCTATCTGTCTTTCCAGCGTGATTGCGCATGAACGGGTCAGCTTTCTGGCCACCCGAGACCCTTTGACCTTGCTTAAAAACAGGCGAGAGATGGAGGAGGCGCTGGAGAAAGAAATCAGTCGCTGTCGCCGACATAACTATGATGTCGCCTTGTTGTTTATTGATTGTGATGACTTTAAGGTGGTTAATGATACCTATGGTCACGACTGTGGTGATGCCTATTTGAAATATGTTGCCGAGAATCTGACTGAAATGATTCGCAAAGGAGATACTGCCTTTCGGTTTGCCGGTGATGAGTTTGTGATTATCCTGCCCAACCTCGCTCGCTCTGGAGCAGAGAAAATCGCACAACGAATACGCAAGCATTTGCAGGATACGCCGCTTCGCTACCAGGACTGTGCGATTCCAGTGCATGTCAGTTTTGGTGCAGTGTCATCAGACGAGTTGAGTGAGCTTGATGAAAGATGCATGCTTAAAAAGGCGGACGCGAGACTGTACGAGATGAAAGAGTTGAAACCCTCCCGTCGGTTCGCCCACCGATGAGAGGCTGAAACCGAAATGTACCTGCAGGCTGTTGCGAGTTGTGGTAAACGAAGCCGGCATTGAGATAACAATTGTTTTCGAGGAAATAACGTCATGCCGGGAGCACTTTCTACCCTTAAGGTATTGGACTTTTCTACTCTCTTGCCCGGGCCGTATGCCACAATGATGTTGGCGGATATGGGGGCAGAAGTGCTGCGTGTTGAATCTCCCCGCAGGGTGGATCTGGTCAGGGTGCTGCCGCCCATGATCGGAAAGGTGTCTGCCGCTCATGCATATTTGAACAGGGGGAAGAAATCCCTGGCGCTTGACCTGAAAAAAGAGGGCGCAGTCGAAGTGGTGCGCAGGCTGGTAAAACAGTACGACATTGTTATCGAACAGTTTCGGCCCGGCGTAATGGACAAGTTGGGTGTTGGTTATGAGGTATTAAAGGCAATCAATCCGGCTCTTGTCTACTGCTCAATAACCGGATACGGGCAAACGGGGCCGTATCGGGATCGGGCGGGGCATGATATCAACTATCTGGCTCTTTCAGGCGTTGCCAGTTACAGTCGGCGTGATGGGGAGCGCCCTGTTCCTTTGGGTATTCAGGTTGCTGATATTGCCGGTGGCTCTCACCATGCTGTGATGGCTATTCTGGCGGCAGTGATTCATCGCAGTCATACCGGTAAAGGGCAGTTTATTGATATCAGTATGACAGATGCTGCATTTTCGCTGAATGCGATGAGTGGTGCGGGCTATTTGTCAGGGGGGGTTCACCCTGAACCCGAGTCGGATATGCTGAATGGCGGCGGCTTTTATGATTACTATGAAACTGCTGATGGGCGTTACTTCTCCATTGGCGGGTTGGAACCACAATTTATGCGAGGGCTGTGTTCTGCTTTGGGGAGACCAGACCTGGCTGCGCAAGGGATGAGCCAGAAAAGGGAAGACAGGCAGGCATTCAAGGTGTATCTTGCCGAACAGATCAAAACCAAAAACTTCGACGACTGGGTGAATATTTTTGCTGAACTGGATGTCTGTGCAGAACCGGTGTTGACTCTCGCAGAAGCGACTGAACACAAACAGCTCATTGATAGGAATATGGTTGTTGAAGTGCCATTTCAGGCAGAGGGTGTCAAACTCTCTCAGCCCGGGTTTCCGGTCAAGTTCTCTGAAACAGCCTGTCAGGCTGATTTTGCGGGAGTTGCAGTGGGAGCTGATACGGATGAGGTATTGAGTGGGCTGGGTTTTGCAGAAGACGAAATGCAGCTTATGAAGCAGAACAGGGTGTTCGGTTAGCGGGAGGATGAGCTCCCGCTTTTGCGGGGGGAGTTATCGATGCCGGCAGCCATACCGAACCGGGTCGGTACTATTTTGGAAAAGATTTTTACAAGTATTTGGGGGATACTGCCAGATATCATTGATACTGTTGCCTTGTTGTATGAAAATACCAATCGATAAACAAGCCAAAAACCAATTTATATTGCTGACTGGAGGTGTGAATGGTTAATTCTGATAAAAAATCGGCGAAAAACCGGAAAACGGCTGAATCCAAAAGTAAAACCGGGACGGAAAAAAAAGAAGCAGGACAAAAGCAGGCCGGCAAGCTGTCTGGCAAAAAAGCGTTAACCAGGCGGGATATTTTCAAGTATGGGGCGTACCCCTACAATAAAAAAATGTCGCGACGGGAATACGAAAAAAAGAAAATGGAGCTCCAGGTAGAATTACTCAAGTTCCAGAAATGGGTGAAAGAGACCGGGCAGAAGGTAGTGATCTTGTGTGAAGGTCGGGATGCTGCCGGTAAGGGGGGAACCATCAAGCGAATGATGGAGCATTTGAACCCTCGTGGAGCCCGGGTTGTTGCACTTGAAAAACCCACGGAAACGGAAGCCGGACAATGGTATTACCAGCGCTATATTCAACACCTCCCCACAGCGGGTGAAATCGTATTGTTTGACCGTTCCTGGTACAACAGGGCGGGTGTTGAAAGGGTGATGGGTTTTTGCTCGGAGAGTCAGTACCTGGGCTTTATGCGTCAAACACCTGATTTTGAGAGAATGCTGGTACAAAGCAACATTATTTTTCTCAAGCTGTGGTTTTCTGTTAGCAGGGAGGAGCAGTTCCGCCGATTCCAGCAACGTCGAAATGACCCTTTGAAGCAGTGGAAACTGAGCCCGGTTGACCTGGCTTCTCTGGACAAATGGGAGGAGTATACAAAAGCGAAAGAAGATATGTTTTTTTATACGGATACGGCTGACGCTCCATGGGCAGTGGTCAAGTCCGATGATAAAAAAAGGGCCAGGATCAATGCCATGCGATATGTGCTCAGCAAGGCCAATTATCCGGACAAAAATACGGATGTTGCCGTGAACCCTGACCCTCTCATAGTGGGGAGTGTGGCGGAAATACATGAGAGCGATAAAGTGGTGCTAACGAAAAAAACCGATTGACCGCGAATGAGCAGGAGTTGAATGGTCAATTCGGTGCTTTCCGAGTTATGGCAGGCACTTTTCGTACTTGGTCTCAGAGTCTGGATACAGGAGTAATTTAATGTCAAATAGTCAGAAAGAGCACGCAAAACAGGTCGTTGAAGCATTTAAGAGTAAACTGAACAAGAAAACCCGGGAGGGTTTGAGTAAAAAGCACTACAAGGAGTTGGAGCTTTTGGTTGAGTCTGCCATTGACGCAGCTGTTTTTGTCGAACTTGAACGTGTGGCGAATAAAATGGCGAAGTTTGCAAAAGATGTAAGAGACGTAGCGGAGCGGTTTGATTAGCCGTTAGTCTGTTTGCAGGTTTCAAGTCTTGTCTGCCCCGGCCGGGTCAACCTGGTCGGGGCGGGTTTTATCTGGCTGTGTTTTATTGATGAAGTCGTGCCTGTTGGTGCAGATGAATTTGATCAGGTGAGATGCCCGGCTGGTTGTGGTCTGTAGGTTGTGGTCTGTATCTGGTATCAGGGTTGGAATGCGCCCGCTATGGGAGGGGAGTGCTGCGGTCGATACTTCAGGAAATAAACTGGCTCCTCGAGCTGGGCTTGAACCAGCGACCCACGGATTAACAGTCCGTTGCTCTACCAACTGAGCTATCGAGGAACGTCTTCAGTTGAGGCGCGTATAGTAAAGCGCGATTGTCGCTCAGTCAATACCTGAAATAAAAAAATATCGATTCCGCGTGTTTTTGGTAACGCAGACCAGCCATATCCGACCAAACATACATAAATGGCAATTGCGGCTTCCGCTTCCTTTCTCTATTCTCGGACGACTGCTCTCTAACTTGGAGAAACTCTCTTGTTGTCCGGTCTAACCAGAAAAAAGCTTCCTTTCGATTACCGGGTGAAGTATTCCGGTCGAAAAACGATGGCTATTCATATCTGTCACGATGGTGTGGAGGTAAGGGCACCTTTGGGAGCCTGCTCCCGAACCATTCACCAGTTCGTGGTGGATAAGTCAGGCTGGGTTGAGCGGCAACTTGCTGATCAGGCAGAGAAGCGACAGCATCTTTTTTCCATGAATGATGGTGGAGCAATCCGGTTTATGGGAACAGAGTATGAGATACGTTACCTTACCGCAATAAAAGCAACAGTTCAGTTGTCTCATGGCAGCATCAATATCCACATTCCCGGGGCGCGTATGGCAAGCTGTACCCAATCAGAGTTGAACCAGATAGCCAAAGCACAATTTGAAGCATGGTTGCGAAAGCAGGCCCGGCACTATATGGTGCCGGTAACGGAAAATTACGCAAGGCAACTGGGCCTTTCAGACAGGCTGAACCAGGTCAGGTTCCGAAAAACCAGATCAAAATGGGGGCACTGCTCTTCCAGAGGCACGATACAGTTTAACTGGCAGATTATGCTGGCACCTGTATCGGTGATTGATTATCTGGTTGTTCATGAGGTGTGCCATTTACGCTATATGAACCACTCACCGCAGTATTGGCAACTGGTCGGGTCTGTGTGTCCCGGGTATCGTGAACATGACCGATGGTTAAAAGAAAATGAATACCGGTTGCAAAATTATTGATTAAAAAAACTGAATAATAAAACCGAATAAACAGCACTGAATAAACGGGCTGATACTATAAATGGGCTGACACTATAAATGGGCTGATACTATTGAATCGGCTCGCACCCACTGATGAAAAGGCAGGATATGAAAAAAATCAAAAATGAAGCAGAACTGGTGAAAGAAGCCATCCGGGTTGGCGCACTCTATGTGCAGAAAAGGGGTGTTGCGGAGTTTGAAGCGACAGACTCGGCCAACGCCAAGGTGGAGTATATCTACAAGTTACTGGTGCATGACAGACAAATACAGCCATTACCCAAAGACCAGACTGATATGCCCAGGATGAAACACAAGTTGGCGCTCTGGGTACAGCGACTGCTGCCTGATTCTCATCCCTTGAAGAATTAGAAAGGGTTCGGTGGTGTTAGCTCACCTCGTCGCAGTCTTAAAAATCGACCTGGTTATAACGAACCAAATTGCTTTGCCATGTCTACCTGTGGCAAGGTGTGACCGCTCTGGTCTACCTGTTAAAAGAGGCAGGTGCAACTGATCAGTGAAATGTCACCTCCCTCACTTTAGAAATACACCTGGTATCAATTACGCTATTTCATAACCAACACTGTTGTTCACAGTTGTTCACAAAACCGAAAAATCAGTTTTTTCGCTTTCATTGCTTCGCCCGGAACGGATGGTTTCCTCCTCCACGGTTGCGATTCCGTCTTTGGTCAGCCACTGATACAGGATCGGGACAATAATCAGCGTCAGAACCGTTGATACAGTCAGACCGCCTATGATGACCCAGCCCAGGGGCGACCACATGGATGAGCCGGAGAGGGTCAGGGGGAGCAGGCCGCCAATGGTGGTGAGTGTGGTCAGTACAATGGGTAAAAGGCGGGTTTTGGAGGCGGTGATAATCGCCTCTTTTACCTTGATGACCCGGCCTTCATTGGTGGCACGAATCCTGACCTGGTTGGCAAAATCAACCAGAATGATCGAGTTGTTGACTACGATTCCGACCAGGGAAATCAGGCCGATAAAAGCGGTAAAGGAAAACGTGTAACCGTTGATCCACAGCCCCAGTATCGCTCCTGTCATGGCGAAAGGGATCGCGGTGAAGATAATGAGAGGCTGGGCAAACGACCTGAACTGCATGACAAGTACGGCAAATATGCCTACCAGTGCGATGATCAGGGCTTGCATCATGCCCTGGAAGGTTTCCTTGCGTTGTTCCTGCTCTCCTCCAACGAGAAACCGGACGCCATTCGGCCAGGGGTATTCTTCCAGCCGTTCTACGACGGCATTGGTGACCAGTTCGGTTTGATATCCCGGCAGGACATCGGCGGTTACGCGTACCATGCGTTCCGTATCATGGTGCTGGAATCGTGGAATTTCGGATTTTAACTGCAAATCAACCAGGTGGTTCAGCGGGATCATCTTGCCCTGATCGTTTTGTATTCTGAGTGTTTGAAATGCTCGCCAGTCGGGAGACGCCGAACCTTTCCGGGTGAGCATGATGTCATGCTCATCCCCGAGAGAGTCGGTATATTTGGCCACGGGCAGCCCGACCAGGCTGGTGCGTATGTTCTGGTCAAGCTTTTGCAGGTCGATACCCAGCATGGCCGCCTTTTCCCGGTTGATGGTGACTGCCATATCCACCTTGTGACGACCGGCAGGATTGTCTACGCTGACTGTGCCGGGAGTTTTCTTTATGATCTGTTCAATATCGGCAGAGACCTTTCCAAGCTGGTCAAGCTCTTCGCCGGTAATTCGAATGGCGATAGGAGCAACCGTCGGCGGCCCTTGTGCAAATTCGTGGACGGTGATTCTGGCTCCAGGGGTCATCCGGAACTCTTTTCTCAATTCAGTGACAAACTGCCTGGTTTCTTCATCTGTCTGTGTGGCGATATGGACTAGCAGCTGGGCGAAATTGGGCGCTTCCTTTCTTGATGGAATATTGTAGTAAATGCGCGGGTTGCCCTTGCCCACATTGGTGACGACATCGGTCACACCATGAAAAGACATGACCTGGCGGGCGATGCGTTCAGCATAGGACTTTGTTGTTTGAAACGCGGTTCCTTCTGCGGTTTCAATATTGACCATGACCATAGGCTTTTCGGCCTTGGGAAACAGGCTGACACCCACTGCCTTTATCAAAAAAGCCGAGCTGACAAAAAGCGCAACGGCAAGGGTCATAACCAGTTTGGGATAGTTCAATGAGAACTTCAGTACCGCTTGATAAGGCCCTTCGGTGAACCGGTCAAACAGTTTTACCATTGGATTGCCACCCTGAACGGCTTTTGTTTTGCCTTTTGCCGGTCGGGTGGTGCCCGGTTTAAGGAAGCGCGAAGCCATAAGGGGAGTCAGAGCGATGGCAATTACCAGGGATGCGCATAAGGTAAATACCACGGTAACCGGCATGGAGCGCATAAAGGTGCCAGAGTCATTGGGCAGTATCAGGATCGGAAAAAAGGCAAGAATGGTGGTAAGGGTGCCGCTGATGACGGCCCAGGATACTTCCGAAGCTCCCAGTACGGCACTGTGATATTTGGAATAACCCATTCTCAGATAGCGCCCGACATTTTCTGTGACCACAATGGCGTTATCCACCAGGAGCCCGAGCGCAACAATCAATCCGGTGACCGACATCTGTTGAAGGCCGAAACCGGCAATATCCAGCCAGCCAATTCCAATAAGGATAGACAGGGGAATCGCCAGTATCACAACGGTAGCTGCTCGAAAACCAAGTATGACCAGGGCTAGCAGTCCGACACAAATCAACCCCTGTGACAGATTGGCAAAGAAACCATTGACCCGCCTTTCCACGCTTTCACTTTGATCAAAGATGAGTTTCAGTTCAATGTCGGGGCTTATTTCGGAGGAGGCTGCGTTGATAATTTCCTTTACCTTGTCGGTAATGCTGAAAATATCAGTGTGCTTTCTTTGCACCACGGAAAGAAATACGGCCTTTTTCCCGTGGTAGGTAGCATGATGCCGGGGGAGTGCATCAGTGAGTTCAACAGAGGCAATATCCCTGAGATGGAGGGTTGAGTTCTGGTGGCTTTTGATGACCAGGTTTCTTATTTCATCGAGGCTGCCAAAATCGCCGCTGGTTTGAACGGTGAAGCGTCTTCCACGGCTGTTCACATGCCCGCCGGGGATGTTGCTTGCCGCAGACTGGATCTTGTAGGCAATGTGCTCCAGCGACAGGTTCAGTTCCGCCATTCGGGCCACGTCTATCTGGATATGTACTTCCTGATCCGGGAGTGCGTCAATATCTACCCGTTTGACTCCGGCCACGCGTTCTATGCGCTGTTCCAGTATTTCTGCCTGGTATTTTAACGAGTTATAGGTACCCAGGCCGGAAACCAGGGCGATTTGCATAATGTTGGTGTCAGCCGGAGAGGTTTTATAGGTTTTCAGATGCTGTAAATCGTCAGGCAGGCTGTCACTGATTGCATTGATAGAAGACACGACTTCATCATACTTTTCATCAGGGTCTGAACCATATAAGAATTCGGTGCGAATCACTCCCATCCCATCTTCGATATCGGTACGCATTACCTTGATATCTTCGATTTCGTTAATTGCCGATTCAATGGGGTCGATAACCAGTTTTTCGAGGTCTTGAGCACTGGTGCCCGGGTAAACGATGGTGGTGACAGCCGCCGGAAAATCAAACTGGGGGTCTTCCGCCCTGGGCATGGTGAAAAACGAGTTGATGCCGAAAAAGACCAGCATAAGAATAATGATGATAGTGAACTGGTAGTTCCTGATTGCCAGTCGGGGTATGTTCATTGCTGCTTCTCTTT
>PDPE01000003.1 GCA_002747395.1 Pseudomonadota bacterium | reverse complement strand
TGATCCGAATTTTCTGGGGGCGTTCAAAGGCGCACTACCGGGGCATTATCGCTATAACCTGCGTATGTATGGGCACTTCATGCAGCAAGATTTGCCAGCCGAGCAGCGTGGTATCTTTATGGCCGGGGATGGTATCAGTTGGACACCCGCCTGGGTGGAAGGCGCGGTACAAACCTCATTGAATGCTGTCTGGGGTATTATGACACATTTGGGTGGCGCGACGCATCCCGATAATCCAGGGCCGGGGGATGTGTATGAAGCTTTGGGGCCGGTTGGGTTGCCTGATTGAGTGCCCCTCTATCGGTATGGTCGCATCTTCCCTTGAAGGAATTCTAAGTCGAATTAGACATGACCTAATCTGACACAGCACGTTGAACACCCTCAACAACACTATTCCATTCCCGTTTATAAATCCGCCTCACAGCCTGTGCCCCTAAGTGGTTGGCTGTGAGGCGTAGCCATCGCAAAATACTCACTAACCGCGCCATAACTCAATACAAAAGCAGATTTACGCGCCCTGGTAATGGCAACATATACCAGGCTGCGCTCCTCTGTATCGGCATCTTTTTGTGATAGGGCATCCGCTTTATTTTTCAGCGCATATTCAAGGGGGATAAGCCCATCGTTGGCAGATGCCAGGATGACTTGATCAAACTCAAGGCCTTTAACACGATGCACTGTTGCCAGTTTTACCGTGTCATCATCGAGCATGTCTGGCTCGCTTGGCTTAATCACCGAGGTTTTTAAACCCAGTTTTTCCAGCCTTTCCTGAATATCCGATACTTCTTTATTGGTTCTGGCCACAACGCAGGAGTGAGAAGCAGGTTCTTCAGATTCACTCAACAACGCCTTAATGTATGCGGCTTGCTCATCGGGGTTTTCAAATCGTTCAATCACTGGCGCTTCACCATGGGTTAACGATTTATATATTGAATTGGAATCCTCACCGCCATCCAGATCATCAATATTCCTGCCTTCCAGTAAGCCAACCGCCCAGCGCCTGATTTCATCGGTTGTTCGATAGTTTATTTTTAGCTTTCTTGATCTTCCACGTATATTAATGCCACACTTTCCTAAAATAACTTTGTTTCTTCCGTAAATTCGCTGGTGAGCATCACCCACGATAAACAAATCATTTTTTCCTTCAGGCACTATGGCTCTAAGCAGATTAAAAGCTTGTGTTCCCATATCCTGCGCTTCATCGACAACAACAGCGCAATACGGTAGTTCAATATGTTGATTCTTGATCAGCTCGGCGGCATCCCGATAGGCATCATCCACTTCTTTTAATCTTGCGCGATTCAACTGGTGGCGGTACTCCTCGAAAACCGGCCAGATAGCGAACCTTTGCTCGCGGTTTAGCCTTGTCCCCCTGCCGATACGAGAAGCCTTTTTGTAATCGTTTAGTGTTTTGATACCTTGCGGCTGAACAACCCGTTGCCATTCCTCTTTGAAAAAACTATCCGAGAAATCTATCTCTGAAGGCTTCTCTGATAACGCTTTCTTCCAGAATTTATCCAGCGCACTGTCATCAAAGATCACCTCGTAATCATAGCTATGCTTGCGTAGAAATCGTTGTACCCACTGATCCAGGTTAATAACCTCGATATTCTTTTTAACCTGATTGTCGCAGATACTTTCCAGGTTTTTATTAATATCCACAGCCAGGTTTTTGGTGAAAGTCGTAAACAAAACTTTATGGCTGTCACTCGCAAAATGGTCACTCGCAAGATGAGATGCCAACCACTTCGCCCGATGCATCGCCACCACCGTTTTTCCGGTACCCGCTCCGCCAAGCACCCTAACCGCACCGTTTTTAACACCCTCAGCCAGCTTTCTTTGGGATGGATGCAGGAAAACCCGCCATTTTTCCACCGATGCATTCAGCATCTCTGAAAGTTCTGTTTCATTCTCGGGCACCACAAAACGCGCCATAGACTGCAAGCGATCAAGGGCACCAGCAAAATTGCTGGCATCGAAAGTTTCGGTTTCCTCTAATTCTCTTTCTAACAGAATATTTTCGTAACTATCCCCGGCGGAATAGTAAAATAGAGCTTCGTAGGCTTCTTGGGGTAGCAAAGCCTGGGCACGATCCAAATCAACTTCAGATGTTATGCCACGAACCAATTCCAATTGCTCTTCCGGCACACCAAGCTTTAATAGTTGCCGATCTTTTAGCTGATCAAACAACGCCTTTTGTTTTTCATTCTCGTCAGTATCAAAATCTGCAACTTCAGTCTGTGTTGAATATAGCTGAATAGAACCCGTATTGGGATTTACCTTACACTGGTGGCTGGCTGCCCAATCATAAGCCTTATCATGATGATCAACCCATAGAAATAAATAGACATTACCTTTTTCCGGAGCCGAAAGAATCACGCGATAGGTCTGATCTACGCGAAGGGAGCGCATGTTTTTGTCTTTAACCGCATTTAACTTCTCGAAGTTCAAACCCGGCGATTTAGGATTGGTTTGAAATTTAAGAACGAGCTGATTGACCTTTGCCTGAATATTCGGCTGTAATTTAGTAAGCGCCCCAAAAAACTCATCTGAAAATCCAACTCTAATATCCATTATTTACGCCCCGTTAATTTATTCATTATTACATCCATGTCGTCATCCAAGGTCACAATATCCCATCCACTTTTTGCGAAGTTTTCTCGGCTTTCTTCAAGCTGATATTCCAATAACAACGCCACTTTTACCGCTTCCCAAGCCAGTTCGGCTTCACCAATACCTGCACCATTAGCACCAACAAGCTCATAGCCAACTTCAGGTAATGGCACTGACTCGCTGGCCAATTTATGTATGAATTCGACAACAGTTTCATCCACAAACCCAAGAATTTTATCCCACTCGGTGCTTTCCATAGTGCTTTCGTTATTACCCCACTCAAGCCGGGCAAAATCCCCGTTTTCAATTCCTTTGCGAGTTCCAGCAAAAAACTGCGGCAGGAACTGGCCTATATTGATAATCTGAAGCAGTTTTTGCCAGGTAACTTTAGTGAATTCCGCATTCGTATTCACAGGATCAAAAACCACCGCAAGAACCAATGCTTCCGGATCAAGCCCGGTAACAGCACTACGCTCGCCCGCAATAAATACCGACAGCACAGCTTCACTGGCTTCTTGGCGATTTGAAGAGCAAAAAACGAAATCGGCATCTGAAAAGCTATCGACAAACTGGCTGGGCCAGGTTGATTTCTGCTGCTCGAAACAGGCCCTCTCTTTCGAATCTGTCATTCGTGTCTTATCCAGCCAACACAACGACCTTAACATGGCATAACTTTGCCATTTATTAACATCCGGTTCCGCCAGAAACTTGAGCAACATTACCAGCGGCGATAACTCGGCGATCCTGCCATGTTCCTGTAGCCCTTTTGCTTCGCTCTCCTGGTGTATAAACGGTATCGGTGCGTTAGCGGTATGTTCTCGCAGAGCATTAGGTATTTTTACCTCGTTCCCGGCAAACACATGATTGACATCGTACCAGGTCAAGCTCCAGGTTAAGATATGGCTACCCAGGAAAATACCCTGACGCTTCATTAAATCTTCATGAACAATATCTTTGTGGTAGCTATAACCATCAAGAAATACTGCCACCTGAATTTTTTCCTGGGTTTCCCGATCAAGGGAAATCAGAAAATCAGGCTCACACGGATAAGCAACCCCCTGCTCTTTATCCAAACGCGCATGGGGTTCAACCGAGTAAATTAAATCACCTATTTCCAGCTTAAAGCCGACTTTGCCATTAACAATATCCTTGGTGATTCGAATGCGAGTGCCGCCTAGCAGCGGGTTTTTATTTAATGCCTGCAATGCCTCTGGAAAACGGCTTTCCAGCTCGCTATCCGCCCAGACATTTTTATTAATCTTGCCTAAATGATCGACCGCTTCCAATTCAATATTCTCGTCAAGAATATCAGCCAGCATACTCAGAGCGGTTGTTCTGGAGGTGTTTTCCATACCATAGCTGTTTTTGTAGGCGTATAAACAGTTATAACAGCCGTCCATGTCGGGGCTGTTCTGGCAGTCGCAAGCAGCCAGAATCTGACGCGCCATTTTCAGCATATCCATCAAGTTCGATGGATCAGCCAGCAATGTGTGCAGGTATCCGGTACCGCCAGGCACTGTATCGTAAAGCACAAGATAACTCGCACGCTCTACCGATTCAGGAATCGGTTCATCACTCACCGTAATATTTAGGTGATCAACCTTGCCACCGAAACGGCTTTTCAGGCCAAGCTGTAAAGCCGCGACAAACGACTGTATTTGCTCCTCGCGCTCGGCCAGTGAAAGTTTGGGCATTAAGATTCGAATGGCTTCTGATTCATATTGGCGATACAAATACAAACAATCGACAATGCCCGACGCATTGGTATCGCTGCCACTTTCAGCACTGGCTTTGCGATAGCTGCACTTGAACATATGCTCGGTTTGGTTTCTGCGGTGTTGTACCATGCCGCATTCTTTGCACAGCCTGAATCCTGGCCGCGCCAGTTCAACGCCTGCCACGTTAAACATTTGATCACTTCCACCTTGCTTGCCGAAATTAATTTCTTTAAACAAGGCCTTTTTGATAAATTCAAAACCGAATGGCCGGGTATCGGTTTTCATTGCGTAGGCATGAACAATATCCGCCGGATCAAAATCAATCAGCATTTGTCTATTATAAAAGGTTGGCTCCCGGGTATCGGAATCATCCCCAATAAATGCTTCATCTTCCCGGGTGTTTGCATAAACCTGTCGCAACTTCACCATCGGCATTAACTGCGAACAATTCGCCCACATCGGATCACCACATCGTGGGCAGGCGGCGTCCTTATCAACGCCATGAATACGCTCGCTGTAACTACAACCAGGGCATAAACGCCAGTATTCAAGATTTTCACCCCGCGCCATTTCAATGCGCTCGATTTTTACTTTTCGATTACTGGCGTAAAAGATGCTTTCTGGCGCAAGCTCACTTAACGCAGCCTGAGCAGGCCGGGAATATTCAAAAACCTTGCTATCGTATTCTGTGGCTTTATCACCCTCCAGCTTAACCGGCTTGCTTAAACGGCGGTAAATCACCGAACGCAGTGTCGTGCCTTCTTCAGGAAATGCGTAATTTGGCAGCAGGCCGTCGTCGGTTAAAAAATTAAGTGTATCTTTTCTGTTTAAATCCGTTTTCAGGCGCTTAATGCCTTCAAGTTCGGTATTAAGTGCGTTCTCCATTTCGTCTCGGGCTTCGTCTTTTGGCTTTTTCTTTAAGCTTCTCAGTTCGCTTTCTAAATCTTTTTGATGCTGAATAAAATTGGCGCGTTCTGTAACGACCTGCTTAATGCGATTCAGCAGGTAAATATGAAGCGCATCTTCAGCATCGGAGGTACCCAACAGATACGCTTTAAGCTTTTCACGGGTATCGGGCAATACATCGCTATCCAGTAAAGCGTTGAACTTTTCCCACAGTTCATCCCGGTGTTTGCCAATAAAATCCAACAGCGTATAGGGAAAGCGCTTCAGATCACGATGCTCAACAGCATCCAGCACTTTTTGCATAGAACCGGGAATAACCTGTTGGCCATCCAGACTGACTCCCCAGTGATCGAAACAAAACGCAAGTAATTGCCTGCGCAGAACCATACTCGCATTAAGGAAAATAGCCGGCGACTGTACATCGCCTGCCAGCATTTTGGTGGGATCGGCATAAAAATAAAGATCATGCGGGTGGCCATTAGCCAGGGTAAGCACGAAGGAATTGCCATCTTTTCTTCCCCCGCGCCCGGCTCTTTGCAGGTAATTTGCCTGGCTGGGTGGCACCGAACAGAGCAATACCGAAGACAGATCACCAATATCGATACCCATTTCCAGCGTTGGCGTTGCCGAGAGCAGGTTTTCATACCAATCTTGCCGGTGTTCAGGCTTTGCCATAAAGCGCTGCTCCAGCGCCTCTCGATAACTTCTTTCCAATAACGCGGTATGTTCGTGACCAATCACCCGCTTTATTTCGCCGTGGATATAAAAATTACGGTACAGGGATTGGCGCGGGTGTTTATTGGCCTCATACACATCTATGGCCTGATGCTGCCCCCTGTTGCCACCAAATGCCTGATCCAGTGAAGGCATGCCCGCTATCGAATCGACCCATTTATTCGGTAAATACCAGGAACCATAGGCACTGCTGGCGTCTGCATCTTGCTGTTGTGCGGATTCATCCGGCAGATTATCAGGGCCGGTTTGATGTAATCGCCTTAAACGAACAGCGGCTAAATCCACGGTAATAAACAAGTGATCAGGATTTAACGCCCAGGCTTTGTGCCCTTTGCGGGTTTCTTTGGCTAACAACAGGCCCGAGTTAACCAGCGAATGCATGATCAGTTTCAGCAAATCAGCCACAAAGTTATTATCAACCAACTGCCCGCTATCTAATAATTGCTGAACCCAACGGCTATACCATGTGCTTTGTGTGTTGGGTGGCAATCTATCCAGCCCCTTTTCCGCAGCTTCACCTGGGAAACGTGGCAATATTGAATAATTACCGGTATCCGGCATAAATGAGAGGTTTTTCCGAGATAACAAATACCAATCGCCGCCATTTTCGATATAGCCTGCCATTAATGGATCGTAAAAAGCTCCCTGCCTTTTCATGCGCAGGGCAATCCCCCACAACATATACTGAGCGTTTTCTATGGGTAACGAATAGCCCAGTTTTTCGCGGGCAGTAGCCACCAGATCCTGGGCAGCCTGAGTAATCAGTTCAGGATTCCAATAAACCGTTGCAACACCTGTTCGCTCTAACGAACGGCCAATTAAGGATTTGATACCAAATTCAGATAAGGTCTCCCACACCAGGCGCTTTTTGATCTGATTGATTAAACGCCCGGGATTATCTAACCTGCCATTTTCTTTAAGCGCTAAATAATCCTCATGGGTTTGCATATTCGGCGGAATAAACTGGGTAATAAAATTCAGCTCAGAAAGCCGATCTTTATTATCCGCCTGGTGCAGCCAATATTCAGGAAGATAGTCAAACAGTGTAGCCAAGGGTATATCTTTATTCTGGCTGGCACAATAATGGGTAACTGCCTTTGCCAACGCCATACGCATATTATTTTGCCAGGTTCTTGCCGCGAAAAACCCGGCGCGATGCGCTGCATCCTGAACAGAATCCGAGAAAGCGATCAGCTTTTTATCGTCGTTGGTTTTATTGGCGAATAGCTGGTGAATGGCCACCGAACTTAAACTCGCCGCCCTGGCACCAAAAAGAATAAGACTACTGTTTGCCTGACAAACAGGGCACATTCGCTGACTTTCAAAGGTGGGGATACCGCCACGGCGGACGCTTTTATTCAGATCAGGCTGATAGACCCTGACAAGCGCTTTCTCCTGGCACGATTGACACTCGCCCGATGAGAGCTGCAAGTTTCCGCAATCACTGCATAAGTATTTCACCATGCCTTTCATGGGCGGCGGGTAGTTGGCACTTTTCAGGGGAAGCAGCACCCGCACCCGTTTATCGTTAGCGAAAAACCGGGTATAGATCAATCGCAAATCCTGCTCAATATGACTTTCACCCTGCTCAACAGCGGTTAGCCATGCGGTACTGTGGCATTCGTTGCACTGCACCGTTGGCAAATAGATCTCACCCTGCTTTTGATTATTCGCTCTGGATTTCAAATCATCGGAAAACTGCAACCGCACCGGTTTTTGCGGTGTATCGGTACCCACCCGGGCAACGATCCGGCGCAGTTCCCTTACCCATAATTGCAGCCGCACGGTGACAAATGGCTCGCCAGGATAGCGTTCGCCCCGGGCATAAGAAAGCAGCGCCAGTAACGACACCAACACCTCGGCAACCACGGCTTTTAACTGCGGCGGCACTTGCTTTTGTATTGCCGGAAGCATGTCGTTAATGGTGACTGGCCCGCGGCGGGCCACATACAGCAGATTATGCAGTAAAGGGTGTTTGCGTAAGCGCCGGCCTAATTCCTGGCGAGAGGCCATATCTTCAGGGTCGAGCCGCCACTCATCGCCAAAAAACAACTGCGTTTGCGCCACCAGATACCCATTCAGCGAATCATAATGGCCCGGTTTTAACTGCTCTGGCGTAAAGGATGGATCAAGCAGCATATACTCGATCATGCCTGAAAACTCGTCATGGCCCTCGCGGCGTTCGCCGATAATGCTCGTGCGATCAAAACGGGTATCGAAAATATTGGCGGCATAAGTCGCCAGATCATCCATTTGGGATTCGCTTCCCAGGGTTGCCGAAGTACCCACACACACCAGATTTTCCGCCTTTACATTAAGCCGGGCTTTTAACCGGCGGATCAACATAGCCAGATCAGAACCCTGAGCACCATCGAATGTATGCAGCTCATCAACCACAAGGTATTTAAGTAAATCCGGCGTGTTGTGCTGCCAAAGCGGTTGATCTTTTGGTCGCATCAGCAAAAAGTCGAGCATTTTATAGTTGGTCAGCAAAATATCGGGGGGGCTTTTTCGCAGGGTGTTTTTGCAGGTAATCACCTGCTTTTCCCCCATAAACCGGTTATTGCTGGCACCACCTACAAATAACCCCACGCGGATTTTGCCCTTTAATTCAGGGGTGGCGTGAATAACCTCGGCAAAGCGCTTGGCCTGATCCCCTGCCAAGGCGTTCATTGGGTATATAACAATGGCCTTAATACCGGGGGCCGGGTCTCGCTGGCAATGATCCAACAGCGGATAAAGAAAACACTCAGTTTTACCAGAGCCAGTTCCAGTGGCAACAATGGTACTTTTTTCTGCACCGCCACTGCGCAGGTTTGTCCATGCCTGCTGCTGATGGGCAAATGGGCTATGCTCGGTAGCAAACCCCGGAAAAATATCTTTACGCTCTGTGCTTTTGGCAAACGGTAAGTTAATCGACACATACGGCCCTTTAATAAAGGCTTCACCTTCATTCTGGGCATTCACCAGTTGCTCAAACTTGCCTGCAAATGGCCAGGTATCGGTTTCAAAACCGGTAACGATAAATTCCCGAAGGGATGTAGCAACATCCTGTGCCAGTAATCCGGGTATCATGCGGTGCTTCCTGTATTGTCTTCTTTGGCAAAGCGTTCTGTAAACACCTGCCATGCAATGCGATAGTCTTCCTCGCGATCAGGAAGGTAAAAAGGCGCAACGTAGGTTATGGTTTTTTCGCGCGGGCCGCCCGGCAAGGTATCGTCAGTAACGGTGCGATAAATTTTTGTGCCATCGGGAATCTTTGCCTGGCCATAGCTTTGGCCGCTGGCGTAATTAACACGGCGGCCTTTTTCGGCTGGGGCCGGTTGCGGGCAAATATCCAGCCAGCCCACGACCTTTGTTTCGCTGCGGCCATCGGGGTATTCCAGTTGCACGGGTTGATCTTTTTTACCCGCTTTGCGGGGAAAACCCACCCCCACCAGGCCTTTACTGGGGGTAAAAATAATACGGCCATTTTGATCGTAGTAAGTTTCCCGTTCGTATTGGCGCATCACGGGGAATTGCACGCGATAGATAGTCAGGAGCTCTTCAAGGGTCAGGCCCAATGCGATAGCGACCAGTACATCAATTTCCAGCAATGCCTGACGGCGTTCGAAGTCGGTTCTGAGTGCTGCCCCGGGAAACCAATTTTCACTTAAATTTATAAAATACTTTTTATTTAATAAACTGCTTTTCTTAGTCCAATTATCTGTAGAACTACTTAAATCAAAACTACTTTTCCACAAGTCAGCATAAACCGAAGATAAAGCCGTTATTCCGAGAGTCCTAGCTTTTATATAATCATTGAGAACATATGGAAATGCAATTAATTGATTACCATATAAATCAGACTTTCCAGTTGATTTTAGAAAGAAATCATAAACAATAGAATGAGACAGCCCGGTAAAGTTAACTAATACATTTACATCTCGAATTACAGTAGAAACGGCTGTATTAATATGCCCTACACACTTAGGCATAATCGTACTAATAAACGATCTTTCAGAAGAAGCCCCAAACATTCGTCTATTCACAAATCGATAATACTCCGTCACCCTTTTAGGCTCCGTCTCCCCTTCATCTATCCAGGGCACTCGTGGTATTCGGCGATTATATTCAGCCGCATCGCAGGCAGGAATATAATTGGTGCGGGGTAAATAATCTGCTGGCAGGTCGGTGAGGTCGAGAATATCGTAATGGCCTTTTTCGGTACATATTGCTCGTGGAGTTTTATAAAAAGGGGTTCCAACAAAAAAATGCGGGCCTGAAAGAACCCATTGCTCAGGTGATTCGGCAAACCGGGTTTGGCGCTTAATGGTGCCATCACGCTGCGCATAAGTTTCATCGAACATAACCGTTGAATAATACTCGCCTTTTAAATCCCCCAGGCGCTTTGGCTGGGCGGCAAATTTTTCCAGCACCGAGATTAATTCTTGTGAATGAATGGCAGGCAGCCGTGCTTGTAATGCAGGAGTTCCAGCTTCATCGTAAAGCAATGCAAAGGTTTTTAGCATATCAATATTAACGGTAACAATACGATTACTATGCCCCAGTATATCCCAATTACCTTCATCATTTTTTATGCCCGGAACTGCACCAGACCCGTTGTGGCTAAAACAATTATCTACCGTTGATACGCTAAATATATTAGAAATATTCGAAAAACTATTCATACTTTTCTTATCAACAGAATAGACATTGATACTATATTTATTTCTGTCCCCGATAGGGAAAAGCATATTCTGATTCTGGAACTGAAAATGAAACCTTAAACGCGGGTAAACCTTTGCTCTTAACTCCCCGCCCTTGGGATCATCGTAGACTCCCTCCGGGTGTAAAAACCCACTTAAGCCCTGCTTATTGCCATAACGCCAAGCCTGCGGCAAAAAGCATTTATACAAATTGGTTTGAATGCCTTTTAATTCCGGGTAATTCTGGCTGGCATTTAAAAAGTTTTGCGTACCCTCGGCCTCGGTCAGCTCATTAAACCAGGCTTTTTCTAATGGCTCGCTGCGTTCAAAAGCCTGGGCGCGTTCGTCTCTTAATTAATATGGGTAAACCCCCAGCTGAGCTGGGGAGACTCGCATAGGTTTCACCGAGACCGCGGTAACGGTTACTTTCCATTCTCGACCAAGAGAAA
>PDPE01000002.1 GCA_002747395.1 Pseudomonadota bacterium | reverse complement strand
GAGGCAAGAGGCGAAGCAAGAGGTGAGGCTCGCGGAAAAGCTGAAGGAAGAATTGAAGGAAAGATTGAAGGAAAGATTGAAGGAAAGATTGAAGGAAAGGCCGCCTCATTGGAGAAGCTGATAACACTGAAGTTTGGGGAGTGCCCGGAGGCGACCAGACAGCGGCTTCAAAACGCAACGGACTCAGAGCTGGATCACTGGCTGGAGCAGATATTGACAGCGAACTCGGTAGAAACGCTCTTTCAGTAGGCCTGCTCAATACTTACTTCGAACCCGCCAGGCATACTACTCCTCGGGTTTCGCCGTCGCGCATACTTATAACCCATATGGCATATTGACCGGGATACCCCCTTTTCCGGGAGCGTGGCGTTGACCCCAACGCCAACCCGGATGTTTCACGCGCCAACTCCAGAATTAATTCATCCACCCAAATTCGATTCACGATTGTCCGCCGTTCAAAAGGCAGGATCACCACACTCGCTTTTCGAACCGCCCGGGAATAGGCGTCAATAGTTGATTTTGACTTGCCTTGACGAATCAAAGCGTTACCATGTTCCTGGTACAGTGAGTAAAAACTTGGCTACTGTGCTTTTTTCATGGAAAAATGCCTCTGTGATCGCGCACCCGGATAGTGTGCGTAGAGGCATTACTACTGGTTGGGTATTGAATGTTGATTGTTAGTTTTAATCTGCCGCATAACGACCTCGTTCAACAAGGGGTCTCCCCGGGTGCTTGCCAAACCACACTCATATACGCAAGACTATAGGCATACAGGACTATAGATACACAGGACTATTGCATGCAAACCCTCCATCATTCTGACGTCGCAACCGATGACTGCATACTCAAGGTAGAGGATCTGCGTGTTTCATTTACCCAGAATCAACGAATCATCAAGGCGGTAAAAGGTGTTTCTTTTGCCATCCCGGCACGTAAAACCCTCGCCCTGGTAGGCGAAAGTGGCTCCGGAAAATCAGTCACCGCCCTCTCTGTGCTAAAACTGCTACCCTACCCCAAAGCATCTCACCCTTCGGGAAGTATCCGGTTTCACAATGAGGATATGCTGAAACTGGATGACCATCGAATCAGGAAAATCCGGGGCGATAAAATCAGCATGATTTTTCAGGAACCCATGACATCGCTGAACCCCTTGCATACCATTGAACGACAAATCAGTGAATCCCTGGTGCTGCATCGTGGAATGACAGGGAAGCAATCCCGTGAGCGTACTCTGGAACTGCTTGATCTGGTTGGCATCCCTAATGCGGAACAACGACTGACCAGTTACCCCCACGAGCTTTCGGGTGGCCAGAAACAACGTGTGATGATTGCCATGGCTCTGGCCAATGAACCGGAATTGTTAATTGCAGACGAACCCACAACCGCACTGGATGTAACGGTACAAAAACAGGTGCTGGACCTGTTGCAGAAACTGCAGAAAAAGTTTGGCATGTCGATCCTGCTGATCACCCATGATTTAAACATTGTCAAACAATACGCCCATCATGTCTGTGTTATGAAAGACGGCTCCATAGTAGAGGAAGGCACTACCACAGAAGTCTTTCACTCACCGGGCCATGACTACACCCGTCAATTACTGGATGCTGAACCCGAAGGTATGCCCGAACCACTGACTCGGGATAGTGGCGATCTGCTTAATGTCGACTCTCTCAAAGTCTGGTTTCCCATTAAAAAAAGTTTCTGGGGAAAACCCCTGGAATTTGTCAAGGCGGCCAACGATGTTTCACTCACTATTGCCCGGGGTGAAACTGTCGGTATTGTCGGCGAAAGCGGTTCAGGCAAAACCACTCTGGGGCTGGCCATATTGAAGTTGCTGGACAGCTGCGGTTCCATTGAGTTTGATGGAACAACCATCGACCACCTGGATCAAAAAGCCTTTCGCCCGTTTCGACGGGAAATACAGATTGTTTTTCAGGATCCTTACGGCAGCCTGAGTCCACGCATGTCAGTTTCCCAAATCGTTGAAGAAGGACTGATTATTCACCAAATGGGTACGCCCGAAGAAAGGGAACAAGCCGTCATTGATGCATTACAGGAAGTCGAACTCGACCCCGAGGATCGCTACCGTTACCCCCACGAGTTTTCCGGTGGTCAACGGCAACGCATCGCCATCGCCCGCGCCCTGGTGCTGAAACCCCGACTGATTATTCTGGATGAACCCACCTCCGCCCTGGACAGAACAGTACAAAAGCAAGTTATCACCCTGTTGCGTCACATTCAGAAAAAGCATAATCTGAGCTACCTGTTTATCAGTCACGACCTGGCTGTTGTCAGAGCGTTAAGTCATCGGGTTATTGTGATGAAAGAAGGTCAAATCGTTGAAAGCAATACCACTGAGTCATTGTTTAACCATCCGGACAGTGACTACACGCGAACGCTTCTTGAAGCCGCCATGTTGGCACGCACTTGAAATTCGTGCACTTGAATAAACACCTGTAAACAGACACCTGCAAACAAACTCGTATTAGAGCATTAGAACAAATACAGAAAGAGGGGGAACACATGTCTTTTCTATCGGGTAAAAAAGTACTTGTTGTCGGCATTGCCAGCAAGCTGTCCATCGCCAGGGGCATTGCCGATGCCTGCTACCGGGAAGGAGCAGAACTCGCGCTAACCTACCAGAATGAAAAACTGAAGGCTCGGGTTGAGAAGTTCGCACAGGAATATGGCAATGCCACCACCTGGCCTTGTGATGTTTCCTCTGACCGGGAGATCGAAACCCTGTTTGAGCAACTGAAAAAAAAATGGGATACAGTCGATGTGATCATACACTCGGTTGGCTTTGCGCCGGCCGACCAGCTTGAGGGCAACTTTGCTGAAGTCACCACCCGTGAGGGATTTGCCATCGCCCATGATATCAGCACCTACAGTTTTATCGCGCTGGCAAAGGCGGCAAAACCCATGCTGAGCCAATCCGCTGCCCTGCTCACACTGACCTACCACGGATCAGTGCAAACCCTGCCCAACTATAATGTGATGGGCATGGCCAAAGCCAGCCTTGAAGCCGGTGTGCGCTATCTGGCCAACAGCATGGGGCCGGACGGCATCAGAGTGAACGCGGTGTCTGCCGGGCCAATACGAACTTTGGCGGCTTCAGGCATCAAAAGTTTCAGAAAAATGCTGGCCGAGAACGAAAAACGCACCCCGTTACGTCGCAATGTCACCATTGAAGAAGTCGGTAATGCCGCCGCCTTTCTGTGCTCCGATCTGGCCAGCGGCGTAACCGGCGAGATCATGTATGTGGATGGCGGATTTAATATTACAGCCATGGGCGATTTTCCTCACGGAGAAGTCAACTCGTGATCCAATCATATCGACCCACTTCCACATTGATTGCCTCCCTGTTGTTGGTCGTAATCCTTTCAGGGTGTTCCAGTCTCGGCTCATCCATGAACGCCAGCCCCACCCTGCTTAACGCAATGGGCATTGCAGACATTTCCATGACCGACCTGGAAAGAACCTACACGGATGAATACTCCAAATACATGGCTATTAACGGCCTGAACATCCATTATCGGGATATCGGCGAAGGCCCGGTTATCGTGCTGGTACACGGTATCATGTCCTCCCTGCATACCTGGAACGCATGGAGCGACCATCTCGAAAAATACTACCGGGTCATTTCCCTGGATGTACCCGGATACGGGCTGACCGGATCACCGGAGAACCTGGATGAATTTGATGTGGATTTTTTAATCAGCACTTTCACCAGATTTGTCAGCGAATTGGGACTGAAACGATTTGATCTGGCAGGCAATTCCCTGGGCGGACTAATCGCAGCCCACTATGCTTCAGACTACCCCGAACAGATCAAACACCTCATTCTTGTTGACCCGGTGGCCTACCCCCAGGACGTACCCTGGATATTCAATGTGGCCACAGCGCCGGGAATAAAAAACGTAGGCAAATATGTTCAACCGCCTGTTCTGGTTACCATGAATGTCAAGGAAACCTACGGCGACCCCAAGCGCATCAGCCAGGAAAACATGGAACGCTATGTTCATCTGTCTCAACGCCCCGGAGCAAGGGAAGTCTACATAAAAACACTGGAAATGCTGAAGGAGCGCTCAAAAATGGAAATACCCCTGCCCTTTCACCGCATCTCTGCACCTGTATTTCTGATATGGGGAGGCAAAGACAAATGGGTTCCTCCCAAAATGGCGCAATACTGGCGGCAGGACATTCCTTCAGCTATCCTGAAAATCTATCCCTCTGCGGGACACATGCCAATGGAAGAAATCCCGGACAAGACGATCAGGGATGTTCTGGCTTTTTTGAATGATGAACCGGTGAATACGGAAACAACGCCCCACAGGCATTAATAGAATAATACCCGTCATTCAATATCAGGCTCAGGCAACGGAATAAGCGGAACAAAAAAAACCTTTAGTTGTATCAACCATGAATACGATCAGATCATTCCCGGTGAACGGTGTTTGTGTCCCTGGCGAAAAACGTTCTCATCAAGAACATTTATCTGAAGAACATAAATACAAAGAGCATTCACCCGCTGAACTTTCGCCAGAAGAACATTCTCTTTGGCTCGCAGAACTCTACGGCAGGGTAACCAGTGGCCTGCAACCGGTTCTGGACTTCCTTCAACAACAGCTTGAATGCCAGCAGGCAATCCTGAGCTGTTTCTCACCCGAATCCCGACTGCTCGCCCATCAACAATCACAAAACACGCCATCAACAGGGTTACACTTTGATCTCCCTGTTATGGAATATGATCACCGCCACCATCTGTATATCGGCATCTTCGGCATACTGGATGGTTACCTGAGCCTGAACTATCAGGATAAAAGCAAGGCGCAGCAAGTCCTGAACAGGGGTACTATTCAACACCTGTATCCTCACATCAAACAGGCCATCAAACTTTCCTGGAAAGTGGAGCAGAATCACAGCCATAACGAGGCTATAGATTACACACTGCAACACTACCCCATTCCCCTAATGGCTGTCGATGACCGTTATCGCCTGGTGGTTAAAAACAGAGCAGCAGGCCAATTAACCACCAATTCAACCATCGGGCCGCACCAAAACCGGAAACCATTACTCGATACAAACAACCGCCAACAGATGGATGAGTCACTCTGGCACAAAGCGATTTGCAAATATGTCGAGCGACATACCAGGGATCAACCAGCAGACAACAAGCGAGTCGAGCTGAAGATAAATAACACCAACCATCCGGTGCTGATCAGCCCGTCGTCCGGTTCTGCTTCGTTTTTCAAAAGAAGTCCGCACAGGCAACTCTACTGGCTTTATTTTTTTAATGACAATCTGTTCGAGCAAATAGATACTATGCAACTCTCGGAGCAAGCAGGCTTCACCGCAGCGGAATCCGATGTGGCTCTTTTGCTTGCACGAGGCTTTACCCTTGCAGAAATCGCAGAGTCACGGAAAGTATCCCTGGAAACCATAAAAAAACAAAGAAACTCCATTTTTCGAAAAACCCGATGTGACACCCAGGAGCAATTGCTGATCTTCCTGTTCGAGCAAGTTATATACACATTATCAAGCAGGACGAATTGAGAAAAAGCAAGACAGATTGACAGAAAGCAATACAAATACAAACAACGAGATCGCAAATGCCCGAAACAACCACACAACTCGGTAACCTGAATCTGCTGACAAGCAAACCCTCTTTCGACAGTGATAGCGAAGCCCGGTTGATCAGTGTGATTTACAGCCTCGCCAACCGCCAGAATGAATGGTTCAATCTGATACTGGGCCTGTCCAACTGCATTTCGATGGCGAATGCACTACCTGACTCCCACCCGCTGAAAAACATGTCCGAACGATTGGCCATTCACTTTCGCAATGCCGTCAGCATCACTCATCAACTCGACCCGGGGCGAGAAATCAACCCGGAGGACTTCAGCATACTTGAACAACTCTCTGTTCCATCAGCCATAATAGACGAATACGGGTGCGTCGCAGAAATGAATACAAAGGCAAAATCACTATTTGCTGACACCCTGTTTATCGACACCAATAAACAACTCCTTTGTCACCATGCAGCACTCGGCAAGGCAATACAAAACAAAAAAAACGCTAACAAGGAGTATTTCCACATCCCGTTTTCTGCTGAAGAAGAATCCGGTTACCTGCATATCACCCGGCTACCAGCGAAGAATCACTCCCGACATCAACTGTACTTTATTTGCGTGCAGGCACCATCGTGCGAATTTACCTCAACCCGCCTGCTGATTGATCTTTACCACCTCACCCCAACCGAGGCGAAGGTCGCCGCGACGACTCTTCGGGAGATTTCAACAGAGAAAACAGCCGCTTCACTGGGACTGAAACCAGGAACCGTGCGAGACCACCTGTCCAGCGTTTACTCGAAAATGAATGTGAAGCGCAAACCCGATATGATAAGAAAGATCATTCAAACAAACCTGTTTAACGGTCATTCAGATGAACCCTTACCTCCGGCAACTCTCACTTCAAAACCGGTCAACTTGTCTTCGCTGATTCTGAAAGACGGTCGAAAACTGAGTTATTATGATTCACACGCTGTCTACGATATGAAAAAAGCACCGTCGGCCACCGTATTGATTATGCACAGTCTGATGGGTTCGGCATTTGAAATCCCACCCGGCGGCGAGGCACTGGTTAAAGAACACAATATCCGATTTATTGTTCCCGAGCGACCCGGCTACGGTGCGTCCGACACACTCAATGATCGAAAATTGACCGACTGGCAGGAAGATATGTCTGAACTCATTGCTCATGCCAATGTCGAGTCGTTTAGCGTATTGGGCTACTCCTGCGGCGGCCCCTATGCGCTCGCCATGGCAACCTGGTTTCCTCAACGCGTCCAACGGGTTGCGCTGGTCGCCAGCGTGGCTCGTCTTGAAGATATGCGCTCAATCAAACCACTGCCACTGGTATTGAATACCACGTTGCTGGGTATCCGGTTCACCCCATTCCTTCTTACCCCCGTGTTTCGGCTGGCAATAGGAAATGATCTTGAACATTTTTACCATCAACAATTGAGTTTTCTCCACCCGACATCATCAGATAAAGCCAAGGATATTCTGCTACTCCAGTCCCCTGCTTTCAAGCACTACAGCCTCCGCAATCTGCAACAATCCATAAACCAGGGGGTAGAAACCTGGACACAGGAATTACAAATCACCTTCTCACCCTGGGGGTTCAATGTATCGGATGTCGCCTGCGAATGCCAGATATGGCATGGGGGACGGGATAATATCGTCCCGTTAGGAGCAATAAAAAATATGGCCGATACATTGGGTAAAACAAGGTTCAATCAGATAGAGGATGAAACACATCTCATTCTGGCTCGTTGTTTTGACCGGATAATCGGGCAACTGATTCAGGACTGAAGCAAACCTGAATCACAAGCCCTTGCCACTCGCCACTCACTCACCACCAGGGCCATCAATTATAAGCCTTCAGGAATTTATCTATCTCTTCCCACGCCTGCTTCGCCGCCGGCAATTCGGGATGGAAAATATGCCAGACATGAATCATCCGCTCCCATTCCTGCAAGACTACCGGGGAACCGGCAGCAATTGCTTTATTGGTATAGCGCCTGGCATCATCACGCAGTGTTTCTGTGCGACTGGCCTGAATCAAAGTGGGTGGCAGGTTGGACAGGTCACCAAATACCGGAGAAATAAGCGGGGATGAGGGGTTGATTCTTTGCCACAGGAAGCTGAACCAATGTACCACGGGCAAAGGTACACGGACTACATTTGTGAACAACGGCCCCACCAGGGGGTCGGTACGCAGGTTTTGTTTGATGCTCGGCGAACTGCCAGTTGAATCTGTATGTGGACACAGGGCAACAGCCGCATCCGGTGTACGTAACCCCTGATCACGAACCCGGGCCAGCAAGGTCAGAGTCAGATTGCCTCCGGCAGAATCACCAGATACCCAGATACGTTGAGCGGGAGCGGCACCTTCAGGGCCGTTATCCAATAGCCAGCGGTACGCGGTTTGACAATCTTCTATTCCCGCCCGACGGTTGTATTCCGGTACCAGACGATAATCGATGGCGAGTACCACACCGCCGGTAATTTCAGCGTATCTACTGGTGATGGTGCGGTGACTTCTTGGGCTGCCCATCATATAGGCTCCCCCATGAATATAAAGCAGGCGTTTATTCGGATTTGCCCCTGGAGCGACCACCCATTCGGCACTTACGCCATCGGCATTTGCCGGGATAAACTGGCAGGAAAAATCAATACCTTCCGAAAGTGTTTCCAGATAGTTCCGTAGTGCCATCAGCCGTGCCTTGCCGGAAAGTCCGGATATTTCCTGGTTGAAATTTCTCAACGAGGCAAATACAGCGTCAAGCGCTTCATCAGGCCCGCTATCGTGACCAACCAATTTTCCTTCGGGCTTGTCAAACCTGGCAAGATTGCCTCCGGGAAACACAACAAATGTGACGTAAAAAATCAGCGCTACCAGCGCCAGTACAAAAACCAGAACCCAGCTCACAATCCACCCCCTCTATTTCCAATCGATCAAGATACCCTCAAATGCAAGCTGCCTTGCATGACCATAATCACGATAAGGAGTGATAATGTCAATCAATGTCTCTGCAATGGCAAGTACGGTGTTGTTTACTCGGTAACAGCCCCATTTGCAAAACTGCCACCGAAAAATCGATGCAATTCGGCAATCAAAACGCCCGGATTACCCGCAATTTTTCGATGGAGGAAGCTATAATGATCAAGAAGCCATAATGATTAAGAAGCTGCAAGGATTAAGAAGCTGTAAGGGTTAAAAGGCCTGTTCGGTTATTTGATTTGATATCAACCTGGAGATAATCCGCCCGATGAGAAAAATATACCTGAAAGATACCATCATTGTCGGCGGGCTCGTGTTTCTGGCCTTCTACATTCATAATTTTCTTTACTACGACAACCCGCAACTGGATAAAACCATTGCGGAACTGCAATCGGGAGACCCGGCTGCCATCGCGCAGGCGCTTTGGGACACCTCTTCGTCAGGCATGGCGAAAGGTCATAAGCTGATCCCCTATATCCTGCCATTGCTCAGCGACAAAAGAATGGTACCGGAACCCATCGCACAAAAAATGATTCAACAGATCCAGTCTTCACCAGGGGCAATACCCGGAGTGGAAGGGTATATGCGCGATACCCTGAACATAGGATTCTCGGCCGCTCTGACGATCCAGTCACTGGTGATTGTCGATGTCTTTCATCTCAAACGGGTGGGCGGAAAGGCGGAAAAACGTATCGTATCCTATGTGCTAAATGAGGTTGATCCAAATGATCAATTCACCACCTCCAACGCGCTGGCTGCCGTCCGGCATATTCACGCCAGACAATTACTTCCCTTCTGGTTCAACTCTCTGGCCATTGAATCGGAATCCATACGCATTCACGCCTTGTCTGGTCTGAATTACTATATCTATGATCGAACTAACGGTTTGCTTACATGGAAGCCGGACGAAGAAATATCCCCGTCGATGGTAAAAAACCTCGAACTCTGTCTCGACGACCCGTCGTTTTATATTCGACAACAAGCCGAGGATATAATACATAAGCTAAAAAAAGCGGGGCTTCCCTGGACAAGAATGTAACGACTATATTTGTAACCTGAACACCTGTTTCAAAGTCAATGCAGATTTCTCAACAACGCGGGACAGTGTCGGGAAATTCACTCTGTCAGCAACACCCTTTGCCAGCTTTTGACAAGGCGTTGCTCCATGCCCGTTTGATCCGACTTTGCCATCCCAATCAACATGCCGTATGAGTCATAAATATGCGTGACGACGAAACCCGAGGGGCAATGTACCTGGCGATACGTCTCTGGAGAAAGTATTGGGCAGACCTACTGAAAAAGCGTTTCTACCGAGTTCGCTGTCAATATCTGCTCCAGCCAGTGATCCAGCTCTGAGTCAGTTGCCTTTTTAAGCCGCTGTCTGGTCGCCTCCGGGCATTCCCCAAACTTCAGTGTTATCAGCTTTTCCAATGAGACTGCCTTTCCTTCAATCTTTCCTTCAATTCTTCCTTCTGCTTTTCCCCGAGCCTCACCTCTTGCTTCAAGCTTTTCTGCAAATGTCATCAGTTCACCCCTTACCGGTTTTGGTAGCGCTTCTGCACTTTCCAGGAAACCATCAGTGTCTTCCATATTACTAGAATTGAGTAGATATACCATGAGCTGATGCAGCATCTCTCTGGCCGTCGCATCCTTGATGTCTGGCAAATGACCCAATATTTCCAGCGCGTGTGGTGATAGCTCCTGCTCTATGATGTACTTCATCCCCATTGAAAGTGCGCCCACCCAGGCCTGGTTTTTGCCTCGGGACTGCCTCTGATCAGATATTTCACTCTGGAACTTTGAGCTGCCTACTACCTGCAAGATATAATGTGTCACCGTCCCAGCCCTGGTAAATTTCAGGGTTCTTATAATCGATAACTGCACTATCTTTCGGCAATATATTCAATTTTCCTCTATAGGCCAAATCGCCTGAAATATAGTATAACTCACCGAGATATTCATTCGCCTCTACACTTTCACTCCTTTCCACCAAAACAAATACACCACCATCCAACCCCCCTACCCAAAACGCTTTATCTGGTACTTGCACTGGTTTATCTGGAATCTCTGGCTCGCTTTTTTGCACATCACAAGCGGAAAATAGAAAAATAAATATAACAAGCAATATTTTCCTCATTTAAACTCCCCCAGCCCTTCGATTTTTAACACTTTGCTTTTGGGGGAATAATCCAAATCATTGTAATCGTCTCTGAACTCGCCTATGTAAGAATTTGGCCTCGGGTCTATCATCCATGGCGTTTTCAGGCCAGCTTTTGTAATCCCCCCATTTTCCACAGCAGTTATTTGTAGAGAATCATGCTGCTGCTAATAACCGCCGTGGTGGTACTCCACTAATAGCGGTGTTGGGTCGCTCGTTATTGTAAAGCCATAGCCATTCAGTCGCGAGCTGTTGTGCATGATCAACCGACTCAAACACATGCATGTCGAGCCATTCATGTCGCACGGTACGATTGTACCGCTCAATATATGCGTTCTGTGTCGGCTTGCCGGGCTGAATGTACATCAGCGTTATTCGCTGCTTTGTGGCCCAGTCAATC
>PDPE01000049.1 GCA_002747395.1 Pseudomonadota bacterium | reverse complement strand
GGACGATCTTCGGTCGCCTCCGGGAAATAGACTTGAACCTTTAAAAGGCACTTTTAAGGGTTTTCACAGCATTCGAATTAATTCGCAATGGCGAATTGTGTTCCGGTGGAATGTCAATGCAGCTCATGACGTCCAGGTTGTGGACTAGCACTAATACAGGTGACTTATGATTCCTTCAAATAGAACAGCAATACATCCAGGCGTTATCCTGCTTAAGGAGTTTCTTGAGCCGCTTGAATTAACCCAAAAGGCACTGGCTACACATATTCATGTGCCTGTTCAGCGTGTTAATGAAATTGTTCGAGGTAAGCGGGGAATTACTCCAGAAACTGCGTGGTTACTTTCAGAGGCTTTCTGTACTACACCAGAATTCTGGCTTAACCTGCAATCTGTACATGATTTGTCAGCAAATCGACCTGATCATCATGTTCAGCCATTAGTCGCTGTCGGTATGTAACCAGGCGTTCAACCGGACTTGTCTTTAACTCGCGTAGTTAATGCGGCGTTAAATGTCAGATAATTTCAATCAATACATGGATGTATCTATTGTAATATCGGCAGGCGCCGGATACGCAGCTGTTTATCGTCAACACTCACCATCGCGCCTGATTGAACCTGCTCTTCTATCGAAGGCCATATCTGACATAATAGTCGAGCAAGATCTTTCGCCTTGAGACCTTCCTGACGAATGCGGATAACCGATGGCAAACTCATATTATCAACCGCCAGGATGCTATGAAAATCCGAATCCAACGTGACACAAATCCGATGTTGCTGTTGTGCATACTCAATAATGTCACGATCCGTTGCGTAAGACATTTCAACATCAGCTACATGCACAACATCCCACTCTGCGGGTAACTGCATACCTGTACTGTAGGGAATGCCCTGATCCAATAGTAGTTTTATCAAGCGGCCCCCAGATTGATGATTTCATCATCCAGCGCATGAGAGGCATACTCCAATGCCTGCTTGATATCCTCGGTTTCCAACCCTTTATATTCTGCCTTCAGCTCATCCCAGTTGGAGTAAATCGCCAACCCTTCCAGCACTCGCCTCACCGTTAAACGCATACCTCGTATACAAGGCTGCCCTTGCATCACCTCCGGGTCAATGGTAATTCGATCCAGTTTATGCATTATCTGATACCTTCGTTTTACTATTTCATTGCTTAGTATAACTGTCATTTTACTTGCTCGTCTTCCTCTGCTTTTATTTTTGTTGAATGCGTCCCGGTGTTTTTCAAGCTACACTGCTTTGTCACATCTCATGAGACCTGTAGTAATTCAGGCGTTGAGTAACAGGGAAGGCTATCTCGCCTGCTTTTTTAGTCTGGTATCGTGTTATAGTCGAATCCCGATTACCCTGTTTCCAGCCATGGCGATCCCCATCGGGCCTTTGCACCCATTTCATTATATCAATATGGAGTTGATACTTTGTTTACTGTCTACCCATCCAACCGGCTCGAACACCTTGCGACTCTGTTATTTGCGCTTTTAAAGCAGAAGCAGGGCAACTTGCTAAAGCCTGAAAAGGTGATTGTTGAAAGCAGGGGAATACGCCACTGGGTACAGATGACGCAGGCTCGGAGTGAGGGCGTTTCGATGAACCTGAGTTTTCAGATGCCTTCGGCCTTTATCTGGGAGTTGTCCAGAGAAATACTGGGGTCGGATGCCGTGCCGGGAATGTCACCTTATGGGGAAGCGGCATTGAGCTGGCGGATTGATTCCATTCTTGATTCGGATGAGTTTCTGGCGCACCCTGCAGCCGCAAAAGTCAATGGATACTGGCGCAATGAACCCCCGCAGAAAGGGAGCCTGAAGCGTTACCAACTGGCCTGCAGTCTGGCTTCTCTATTCGAGCAGTATATTTTATTTCGACCGGACTGGGTTCATTACTGGCAAAAGGGAGTGGAATCGCCCGACCGGGAACCAGGCTTGTCGGGTTTGCCTGTGGGCAGTGAAGACGAGCAGTGGCAGGGGCATTTGTGGAGGCTGCTTGCCGAACAGGTGCTACCGGTAGAAAATGTTCACCCGGCCATGTTGCAGGCGAAAGTGCTCGACTGCATGGCAGAAAAAAAGCAGTTGTTGCCGGAACACATCTATCTGTTTGGTATTAACTCCCTGCCAGGTTCGTCACTCGATTTTTTTCATCATCTGGCCTGCTACTCGCATGTTCATCTGTTTCATTTAAACCCCTGTGTTGAGTATTGGGGCGATATTCAGTCTGAAAAAGCCAGGGCCAAAGCCTCCAGAGGACAACAGTGGCATGCCTGGCTGGAGTCCGGCGATGATGAGGTTAATCCGTTATTGGCGAATCTGGGGCAGCAGGGAAAACGCTTTTTTAATGCCTTGCAGAAAACCGATCATTTTGAAATCAGCGCATTCGAGCTGCCTTTAAAAGAAAAAATGCACCCGGAACAGGAGACGGTTTTGCAGTGCATCCAGCAGGACATCCTGTCTTTGCAGAACCGGGCTGGCAATACGATGAACCAGGTACCGGACACGATCAAACAGGATGAGTCGATTGTTATCAGCTCCAGCCATAGCTCGCTCAGGGAAATACAGGCTTTGCATGACTACCTGTTGCATCAGTTCAATCAATACCCGGATTTAACACCACGGGATATTCTGGTTACCTGCCCGGATATCGAGCATTACGCGCCCTATATTGATGCTGTTTTTCGTCGCCCCTGGCATCGTCAGGACGACAATGAATCCCCCCGTTTGCCCTGTTCCATCGCAGACCGTGTGACCCTGGAAGAAGAACCCCTGATCAATGCTTTTCTTGATGTGCTGACACTGCCTGACAGCCGTTTTGAGGTGAACAGGATTCTGGATTGTCTCCGGTTACCGGCGGTTCAGCAGAAATTTGCCATTACCATGGCAGAACTGGACACCATGGAGTGGTGGCTGCAGGAGGCCTGCGTCCATTGGGGGGTAGATGCAAATAACAAGGCGGCACTGGCGAAGCTGCATCAGGCATCCGCGATGTTTACCTGGGAGTGGGGCCTGCAAAGGCTGTTGCTTGGTTTCAGTCATGGTGATAGCGAAACTGTGGTGGACGGGCGTTTGCTGTTGCCTCATGTCGAAGGGCAGAATGCCGTTTTTCTGGGGCGGCTGGTACATTTGCTGAACAGGTTGCGTTTTCACTCGCAGCAACTGAAAACAAAACGAACAGCTGTTCACTGGCAGCAGTATCTGAGGCAGTTAAAAGACGATCTGTTTCAACCTGCCGCAGAGGAGGAGAATGCCAGCCGGATTATTGACGAGGCCATCAACAAACTGGCTGACGCAACATTTCTTGCCGGATATGATGCCGAAATTGACTATGTCGTGGTGCAATCGTATCTGAATCATTGTTTTGCCATTCCGGACAGCGGCAACAATTTTATGACCGGCCAGATCACTTTCTGTTCCATGGTGCCGATGAGGAGCATCCCGTTTAAGGTGATTGCCGTGTTAGGGCTTAATGACGGTGACTTTCCCCGACAGGATAAACCCGTCAGTTTTGACCTGTTGAAAAAAGACAGCCTTCGCCCCGGTGACAGATCAAGGCGTGCCGATGATCGTTACCTGTTTCTCGAAACCCTGGTTTCAGCCCGGCGAACCCTTTATTTAAGCTATCAGGGCAGGGACGTCAAAAATAATGAGGAACGTCAGCCGAGCCTGGTATTGAAAGAATTGATGAATTATCTGGAACGTGGCTACGGCTGGTGTGAGAAAAAAAGCTATATCTATCAACAGCCCCTGCAGCCTTTCAACCCGGCCTGTTTTTCGCCACCCCGTCCCGGTTTTGATAAACAATGGTGTCGGCTTGCTTTCCCCCTGGAAGACAGGGATAACAGAATCAGACTCACACCGATGGCGATACCGGAAGAACCCGTTGAAATGGAAACCCTGGTCCGGTTTTATGATGATCCGTTAAAATGGTTCGGACAAAATCGCCTGAATCTGTTTCTGGAATCAAAAGAAAACCGGATTGAGGATGTAGAGCCTTTCGAGCCGGATGTTCTGGTGCGTTATCAGATCACGGGTGAATTGCTGAAAAGCCTGGTTGAAGGACGCGGTTCTGCGGATGACAGCACCGGGGAATTTGTTGGTCGACTGTTATTGAGCGGACGTTTACCCGAAACGCCGGCCACAGCAGCCTGCATTGAAAACATACGGGATGAGGTCAGGTCTTTTTATGACAGCCTCAGTGCCCTGGGAGGCGTTGAGATTGTGCGTGTCCGAATACCGGTTGCCGGCGTGGTAATAACGGCAGATATTCCCTGGCAAAAAGAAAAACGGCGGGTGGTTCTGTATCGTGCGGCAAAGCGCAAAGCCAAAGATGAATTTCGTCTCTGGCTAATGCACCTGATTGCCAACATCCACTTTGGTACTGACGATGGGCCGATCACCAGCCTGGGTGTTTTCTATAGCCCGACTCAGCATGGTGTGGTTAAGCTTTGCTCAATTCAGAATTCGCTCTGTTCGACACCCCCTCCTGGTGCTGAGGATGAGTGCGAAGAATCCGGTGCGGATAGGGATTTTGATGCCAAAGCAGAGTTGGAAAAACTGGTTCATAAATGGTTGCATACCGGCAGTGCCGAACCAGTCGTGTGGCATTCGGTTTTGGGTCGGAACGCTACCGGGCTACCACTGGATCTTTTTGCGTCCGAGGTGACCATGCAACTTGAAAACAACCTGTATTTTCGCTGGTTTTTTGCCAGTGAATATACGCCGGTTGAAGCAGACCTGGTTGAATGCAGGGAAATCCATGCACCCCTGTACCACAGGCTGAACAATGTGAAAAACGCAGGGAAGGGGGGAGTGCTATGAGCAAGGTGAACAGACAGACGCTGGATTTAACTGCCTTGACCCGTTTACCCCTGAATGGCCGTCACTTGATAGAGGCGAGTGCCGGTACGGGAAAAACCTATAATATTACCAGGCTGTTTATTCGATTGTTGCTGGAAAAATCATTGCCTGTCCAGAATATTCTGGTAATGACCTTTACCAGAGCGGCCACAGAAGAATTGCGTGGCCGGATCGCCAAAGAGGTGCGGTTTATCTACGAAAACTGGTCGAATCCTGATGTATCCGATCCTTTTCTGGATGCGCTGAAAAATACATCCCTACCTGAAACGGAAGTAAAAGGACGATTGAAACAGGCCCTGCTTGATATGGATGAAGCAGCCATTTTTACCATACACGGATTCTGTCATCGCGTTTTGAGCCAAGAGGCCTTTGCCAGCGGTTTGCCCATGGAGTTGACCATGGAAGCAGAAAGCAGTGCGTTGATGATTCAGGCTGTTCAGGACTGGTTTCGTCAGGTCAGCCAGGATGAACAGAAATTTGCCCTGTTGGAGGAAGCAGGCTGGCAAACGCCTGACAAATTTCTGGCTGTATTTAACACTCTGATCTCAACGGATACTCCCCTGGTTTGTCTGGATGAAGCGGCTTTTTCCAGGCAGCATGATTCAGCGCGGGAAAAACACTTCGAGAAACACTATACCCGGCGAAAAGCAGCGGTTCTGGAAGGGTTGCTTTCGAATCAATCCTGCATATTCAGTGAACTGGTGTCCAACAGAAAAGATGAAAGCGTGAGACAGGAAGAATGGCAAACGCTTCTGGGCTGGCTCGAATCGGATGTTTGCGCAGATTGTCCTGCGGAGGCGACCCGGTTTTTCTCGGGTAAGCGTTACGCGAGAAAGGAGGGTGACACCAAACAGAAATTGAATAACATCTTTGAGCCGGTTAAAAGCCTGGTAAAATCCTTTACCAGTGAAAAGAAAGCATGGGAAAAGAGTGTCCGTGACTATCTCGATTCTCTCTCCGTTAATCTCCTGGCCAGAGAGGGGATTGACAGTATTCGTCAGAGCTTTGTTCAGGCCAGGGCAAATCATGGGCAAATGGATTTTAATGATTTAATTGATCATTTGTCCTGCCGTTTGTCTTCGGATGAATCCGGGCAGTTGGCAGACATACTGCGTAGCCGGTATCCGGTTGCGCTGGTAGATGAGTTTCAGGATACAGACCCGAAACAATATGCCATTCTCGATGCCCTGTACCCAAAGTCCGACCCATTTCATGCACTGTTTATGATAGGTGATCCGAAGCAGGCGATATACAGTTTTCGCGGTGGTGATATCCATGCCTATCTGAGTGCCCGGAATCAGGCAGATTTTCAGTGGCACATGGCAACAAACTGGCGTTCCCTTGAGCCTGTGGTAGAGGGTTATAACCGGCTGTTTTATGGTGGCTCCCTTGACGGCAAACCTACAGATGTCGTTTTTGGAAATGGTATTACCTATGATCGTATTGGTTTCTCATCGCAGGCGGCCGCAACCAGAACGCTACTCGTTGATGCACGAGGCGGGCCGGGTGCCATTAATTATATCTGGCTGCCTGAAATAGCCTGTCCCACCGGGGCGTATGATAAACCGTCCAAAGAGGACTGGTTGAAAGGGTTGACTCACTGGTGTGTCAGTGAGATTCATGCGCTGTTGCAAAATGCGAAACTGGGTGATCAGCCGGTTCAGGAAAAAGACATTGCCATTCTGGTTCGCAGCGGATCGGAAGCCGACCGGATCAGAAAAGCACTGGGGCGTTCCGGTTATTCTTCGGTCTATCTCAGTGACCGCACCAACGTGTTCCAGAGTGCTGAAGCAACGGATATGCTGACGCTTCTTCACGGTGTACTTGAGTGTGAAAATGATAGCCTGCTGGTGGCCGCCGTCGCTACCCGTTTATGGGGAGGAGATGCGACTGCTCTGGCAGAGTTTACCCGTGAACAGGGTGATCTTGCCTGGGAAGCAGCGCGAAGCCGGGCCTGGGCACTCCGTGACCTTTGGCTCAAACAGGGGTGTATGAATATGTTGTTGTCGCTGGTGCATGAATGTTACCGGCCTGATCCGGCGCACCATGAACGGGCTTTGACTAATGTGTTACATCTGATTGAACTGCTGCAACAGGCTGCCCGTCAATACAGGCAGCCGCAACAGCTATTCAAATGGTATCGTGACCAGTGTGAACACCCGGATTTTGCCGCAGAAGTTGAGCAGCGGCTGGAAAGTGAGGGGAATCTGATTCGCATCGTCACCCAGCACAAATCCAAGGGGCTGGAATACCCGATTGTCTTTATCCCTTACGCTACCACCTACCGCGATCCGACAAAGACAGGGGGTAATTCACGCGCTTCCTATGCCAGATACCATGATGAAAAAAATGGACAACTGATTTGCCAGCTTGGCTGGAGTCAGTCGGCGATGGCTGCCATGCGTGATGAAGGTCATGCTGAATCCATCAGGCTGCTTTATGTGGCGGTAACAAGAGCATCCCATCGCTGCTATATCGGTCTTGCCCCGCTTAACAACAGCATTTATTCCGGTATGGGTTTGACTCTCAAGGTGAAAAATGACACAGACTGGGAGCGATGTCTGACAGAACTGGTTTCATCACCCGGCGCGGACATACCGGACAAGAGTAACTGCCTGATACGCATTACCTCTGAAACGCCATTACCTGAAAAGGGTAAAGCAGTTGTTACGGAAACGGCCTCACTGACCCCGGCCAGGTTTCAGGCCACTCTGGATGATCAGTGGAGGCTGGCATCCTATTCGACAATGAAAAAATCCGCTTACCAGCAGGCAACCGAACGCCAGGATAAAAAAGACCGGGATGAACTTTCAGACGATACTTCGCAGGGTGGCAAGGCCGCAGGACAGACCCTGTCAGAGTTAACGACGAGTGAGGAAAATCTGTTACGTTTTACTCTGAAAAAGGGCAGTAAGACAGGTGATTTACTGCATGATATTCTGGAACAGGTCGATTTTAGTCATCCCGATTGGGCAATCATTGTGCCATTGTTACACCGTTTCGACCCCGAAGCCGACTACCGGGATCGTCTGATTGACTGGCTGGAGGAAATACTGCTTGCACCCATACCTGTTATTGGTAGCGATAGCAGGGTTTTCAGGCTGGCTGACCTGAACCGCCATCACACCTTGCGTGAGGCGGAGTTCTATTTCAGCATGGATAAGGTCAATCCCGGCCAACTGGAGCAGTTGCTTGCCCGGCACCGGGGCAATTCCCGCGTGGTGCATTTGTCTCAGGGCGTCGTGGAGCTGAGCGGAATGATGCACGGTTTTATTGATCTGGTGTTTGAGTTTGAAGGTAAATACTATGTTGCCGACTATAAATCCACCCACCTGGGAAATCGACGTGATGATTATCGGGCATCGGCGTTATTGCAAAGTATTGAAAGCCAATTTTATGACCTCCAATATCTGATTTACTCATTGGCGCTGCATCGCTACCTGATCAGCATGATGGGTGGTGAGTACCGCCCGGAACAGCATTTTGGGGGAGTGTATTATTTTTATCTGCGGGGAATGGGGCCAGAAGTAAGGGTGTCGGAGAGTGGCGGATATCCCGGCATTTACAGCCGGGCTATCAGTGCAGCGGAACTTGCCCGACTGGACAGGCTGTTCGGGCGGGTTTCTGAACAGACGGTACCGGAACAGACGACAGAAGGTGAAGCCCTATGATGTATCGCAGTTTTGAGGATTGCACCTCTGTACTCGGTGATGTGATAGAAATTGATTATTATCTGGCCCGGACCCTGTGTGCCGAGTCTGGTCAGAGCGATAACGACCTGCTGTTTCATCTGGTTCTGGCGTTGTCGGTGTTTCTGCGCCAGGGGCATAGTTGCCTGCCATTGGCAGTGATAGCGAATGAACAATGCTTTGCTTCACCTGATGCTGACCCGCAAACTGACGGGTTGCCGGTACCCGCAGGATACCGGTTTCCTGATATTGACAGTCTGCGGGCCGGTCTTTCGTCTGTTGATCTATCGCCGGGCGCTGGCCGTGGGCTGGTTCTGGATAATGGTCGCCTGTATATCCGGCGATACTGGCTTTATGAACAGGAAGTGTCAGCCGCGATTAATCAACGTCGCGGAGATAAACCTTTAACCGATGGGCAAATGGAAAAACTCGCCGGGCTGCTCACGGCGTGTTACGACGATCCTGCTATATCTGCTGACAGCAGTGAAGCCGACGAAGTCAACTGGTCAAAGGTGGCCGTCGCGAACTCCCTGATTCGTAATTTCAGTATTCTGACGGGCGGGCCGGGTACAGGTAAAACCTACACAGCCACGCGTTTGCTTTTAGCCTTGCAGGAACTGCACGACGGGCAACTGACTATCAGCCTTGCTGCGCCGACCGGAAAGGCAGCACAGCGACTTAATGAATCCATAACTCTGGGCAAGGCCAGGTTGGCTGCGCAGGGTATTCCCGATGAGAAACTGAATCGGATACCCGGTGACGCGAAAACACTGCACCGACTGCTCGGGTTTCGCCCCCAGGCTGTGCGGCCAGGGTATGACGCGGATCGCCTCTTACCCTGTGATGTGCTGTTGGTGGATGAAGCCTCAATGATTGATTTGCCCATGTTGACCCGCCTGTTTCGGGCAATAAAACCGGATGCAATACTGATTATGCTGGGCGATCCGAATCAGTTGCCCTCGGTAGAGGTGGGTAGTGTGCTTGCAGAACTCACCCGGGGAGAGCAGAACAGGTTCAGCCCGTCTGCGGCATCCACTATTGCAAGGTTGACGGGTGAAAAGCGGTTGAAAGTTCAGGATAACGTATCTGATCATACCGTTACCTTGACCAAAAGCTGGCGATTTGCCGGGGCGGTAGGTGAACTGGCTACTGCAGTGGTAAACGGCGACGGTTTACGTGGCTGGCAGCTGCTTGAAGGCCGGGCTGACACGAAGCGCAACCATGCCGCTAAAGCCACTGAGCCTGGCGAGGATTCCCGGCTGTCACTGATTGAAGACGCGAACCTGACTGAATGGTTTGAAGGCTTTGTCAAAGAGCAGGTTTCTGCGGTGTCTCATGCTGTTGATCTGGCCGACGCATTCTCCGCTTTTGCCAGATTCCGTTTACTGACTCCCCATCGGGTTGGCGCCAGGGGCGTTGAAGCATTGAATGCGCGGGTAGAGACACTTCTTGCCAAATCCAATTCAGCGATTGACCCCGGTCGGCATTATATGGGGCGTCCGATCATGGTGACAGAGAATGATTACAGTGCGCGGTTATTTAATGGTGATATCGGGCTGGTGTGGCGAAACAGTCAGGGGCGGCTTGTTGCCTGTTTTGAGGAGGGCAAAGACGAAGCCGGTCATACTCTTTTTCGTGAGATAAGCCTGGTTCGTCTGCCCCGGGTTGAAACCGTTTATGTGATGACAATTCACAAAACCCAGGGCTCCGAGTTTGATCATGTCGCAATCGTGCTGCCCGAACATGACAGTCGGTTACTTAGTCGCCAACTGCTTTATACCGGCATTACCCGGGCTAAAACAGCAGTTACAGTGGCAGGCAGCCAAGCGGTCTGGACACAGGCTGTACAGCGCGTTGCCACCCGCTATTCCGGGTTGGGGGCAAAACTGTCGAGTCAGCCCGGAGGCTGACTCTTATCCGGTTTTACTCAATGCGATCCAGTCGTCATGCGACGCTGGCATCGTCTTCCGGTTCCTGAAGAACTGCTTTGGGTGTGCCGATTGAAATGTTTTTCGGTTTCATCGCTTCAGGAATTTCTTTCACCAGCTCTATGGAAAGAATACCGTTATCCAGTTCGGCTTCTCGCACCTCTACATAGTCTGCCAGATTGAACTTCCTTTCAAAGGAACGATTGGCGATACCCTGATAGAGATATTGTCGTTGATTTTGCTCAGGCTCTTTCTTGCCGCGTATGGTCAGCACGCCCTTCTCGACATGGATATCCAGTTCGCCACGGCTGAAACCGGCCACTGCCAGCGTAATTCTGTAATGGTTTTCTTCCTCAACTTCGATATTGTAAGGAGGGTAGCCTGCGCCGGTGTTTTCACTGCGCAAGGAGTGATCCAAAAGGGATGCCAGGCGATCAAAGCCAACAGAGCTGCGGTATAAAGGGGAAAAGTCGATTCTGTTCATGATATATTCTCCATTAGAAGCAATATGTAGTCTTAAAAAATACGTTGGCTGCAAAAGCTCTTCCCGAGACGCAGTTGCAGGCACAACCGGAGATTCATGTGAGCACCCAACCCGCCTGAGTACGTGTTACTGCTCTGTGTGCTCAAGTCGTCGCTACTCACATCGAACCCAACAGAAACCGAACCTGAAACCAAAAGAAAAATGACGTTTCCCGATGATCAGTTCGTTCCCGTTGTACTTCTCAATTTAAGGGCGAAGCCGGTTATTTCAAGAGGGACAACAGAAAAATTATCGAATTTTTTTGTTTTTTCCTGAGGAGTGTCTTTCACGGAGATCACTGTCAATATAGCGGTCTGTCGTGTGCATCGAGGCGTGCCCGGCATCATCCCTGACGTGTTCCCTGGGGCGGATTTTGACATCTTCGGATATTCCGGTGTGGCGTAACCAGTGCGCAGTGGCGGCTTCCAGCTCTGCGGCATCGCTTTCAAGCCCCTCATCCCGCATTCGCTGCCAGGATAAATCAAAACATTTTTGCACAATTGCCCGTATTTGCCGGGTGCTGGTTACAGGGCCGTTGCCCAGGTTTTTGGGAATCAGAGGTGTGGTTTCATCTGAAGTGGGTAAAGGGGTGAGTCCAAGTGACAGTCGAAATCGTTTCAACGCCTTGAGCATGTCATCGGATACGGTCACAATCCGGCTTTTATTTCCCTTTCCCACCACGTGTAACCACCAGTTCCCGTCCATGTCTTTGCGAAAATCTCCCATAACGGGTGTTGAGCGTTCATCGGTGACCAGTTCGGATATTCTCAAATACATCCCGTAGAGGCAGTTCATAATAAACAGGCTTCTTTCGTGACGTTCGTCCTGATCGGCCAGCAGTTCGGCAGTTTCAAGCACAAACTCCCATTGCAGGTTGCTGATTCGTCTGACCGGGGTTTTGGTGTTACGTTTTTGCAGGAATTTGCTTTTTTGTCGAATAAGCATCACCGGGTTTGACTCAGTGACTTCTTCCTGAATCAGGAAGTTATAAAACGAAGACAGAACCGAGAACAAGGCCCGTAATGCCGGCTGGGATAGCTGGTACTTTTTTCTGTCAGGTGCATGGCCATGTTTGTGTTCCACTTTATTGATGCCGACAACAAAGGGACACCATGCTTCATTGATGATTCTTTCGTCGTTTCTGTTAACAAATCGGGATACGTTTTTAGTGCCAATCCAGGAGAGGGGCGGTTTTTGGCAAAAGCGAATGTAGTCTTCAATATCATGTCTTTTCAAACAGAAAATGGATTCCTGTCTGATCAGCCAGGCCCACTGTAACAAACGCTCAATTTCCCGCCTGTAAACATTGAACGTGGCCGTGCTTCCATTATAGCTGTATATAAACTTCCAGGCAAACTCGAAGTCCAGGGCATAGCCAACACCTGGCTCCTGATTGGGAACATCAAACTGTTTCTGGTTGAACGGATTGTCCAGGTGTTCGATATTGTCAAAAATCGGCCTGGGTACCAAAAGTATTGGTTTTTTTGACGGTTTTGGCATCTTTGTAGATGGTGTTTTTGCAGGTGCCCTTTGTTTTTTTGTCTCTTGTTCAGGTGTTTTGCTATTTAACAAGGTTTTAATCCAGTTTGTCCACAAGTTCGTCAATGATTGACAGGGTTAGCCCCCATACCCTTCGGTTTTCCCAGGGAACGTAGTGAACCGGAATACTGATTCGGCCAAGTCGCCATTTCATTTTTTTGCGATTATGGTTATCCCTGAATATGTCCAGTGGTAACCAGATTGCTTCAGCGACTTCGTGATTGATGTGGGTGGGGCAGGGCTCGTCAAGGTAAAAGACAAAAGGTGTAACGGTCATGGGGCGAGCACTGGAATGTGATTTGGTAATGCGGTCTCTCAGTTTGGGGAAATTGTCGGGAGGGGGCAGACTTATCCCGGTTTCTTCACAGGTTTCCCTGCAAGCGGTCGCTTTCAAAGAGTGATCCGAGTTGGCTTTTTTTCCCCCGGGAAACGCCATATGCCCTGACCAGGGATCGCCGGGCCTGACCGCTCGCTGAATCAACAATACCTGCCCGGGTTTTTGCCGGGTGAGAATAACGGCAACGGCGCAATTCACGGAGACACGTCTCACCAGGTGAGCGTGCCTGAATATCGGGTTGAGTAGACTATACATGGTGAGTCTTAATACAATTCAGGGTGACTCTCAACAGGGTGACTCTCAATGGTGAGGCCGGGTTAGCCCAGTACACCGGAAAGATAGGCAATTCCAACCGAAAAGACGCCTATGCTGATCGCCAGGGCAATCACGTAAGCCTTATTGGACCCTGCCTTCTGGTTCTGTACGAACAAGTCAATTGTTCTTTGAGCAATGTCTTCAGCCGTTTCCCTTGACAGGTCGTGTGCCTGTTGAATCGCCTCGGTTTGCAAGGTTTGCCAGAAGTCGGTGTCGATAGTCTGAACGGATGTCATGTGATCTTTGAGTTCGTCCATTTGCTCTGTTGAGATATCACCGGGTTTACCCCGGTTATTTTCCATTTCCTTGCGGAATTCTTCCAGATAGTTACTGATCAGTATGCCTGTATCTGTGGCTATTTCATCCTTGGCCTTTGTGATGTCAGCTTTCAACTCCGTTCTGAGCTTGTCAATCGCGTTATGAAACTGGTCGTAGTGATCCAGTTTTGACTCCTCCAGCAGTTTGCTCAAATTGTCGTATTGCTCATCGAAAAGGCTGCTGAGCAACTCGTGTAAACGGGTGCTGACCTGACTGTTCACGGAGGAACGAGCAACTTGTTCGATAACGTCTCTGGACAGGTGTTCGCCGTCCGCACCTTTTTGCGATGTCACGCCTGAATTGGCGGCGTTATCACCTTTATGTTTGGAGAAATCAGCGCGTGGTTCAGACAAATTCCCATGTTGAATATCCCGGGTGAGTGTGCTCAGGATATCTGTCAGGCTCTGAGAGTGTGGTGGCTTGGTCAGAATGCTGTAAACTCCATACTCACGAGCTTCCTCCATAAACTCTTCCGTTTTTTTGGACGTGCACATGATAATGGGGATTTTTGCCGTGTCGGGATTACTCTTGATGACTTTGGTTGCCTGAACACCGTTCATACCCGGCATCAGGTGATCCATAAATATTACATCTGGATGATCATGCGAATTGAGATAGTCCAGGGCCTCTTCGGCCGAGCCGGCCATACTGACTTGCAGATTGACTTTCTCCAGTAGTTTGCCAAGTGCAAAGCGAGCCACTTTGGAATCATCTACCAGTAATACGTTTTTTATCACCTTTTTTCCCTCAATTCGAATCCGGTTCTGGCAATAGCTGTGTATGCCAACCATGTGTACGTCAAACAAATAGTGTGGTATTTACCAGCCTTCCATGGGCGGGCATTGTGTCGCCCGGTAGCTCTTGTCACGATAGCACACACCGGGTTCATTTGTGCGTGCCGTGAAGACTTCGCCTTCCGGTGTTGTTAATCTGGCTTTTCCGAAAGGTTTGCCAAACTTGAATGTACCGGAGATTTTGCTCCCGTTGGGGTTGGATATTTCTCCCTGGCCATGGTAAGTGCCATCCATAAACTGCCCGGAATACTGTTTTCCGCTGGCAAAGGTTTCTGTGCCCTTGCCGTGGTACTTGCCATTTGAAAACGAGCCGTCGTAATGCCTTCCGTCGGGATAGGTCAGGTTACCCTGGCCATGGAACAGGTTATCAGCAAAGCCTCCAACGTATAGCATGCCGCTTTTTGTGGTCAGGCTTCCTTCGCCGTTCAGCGAGCCCTTTAGCCAAAAACCGGTGTAAATATCCCCATTTGCCTTGGTCAGGGTGCCATCGCCATTGAATTGGTCGTCACGAAAATCACCAATGTAAATATCGCCATTTGGCAGGTTCAATGCCCCTTTTCCGTGCATTTTTCCTTCAAACCAGTCACCACTGTATTTGGTGCCATCGTGGTAACGAATGGTTCCCTTGCCATGAAAAAGCTTGTTGACAAACGAGCCTGTATACTCAGTGCCATCAGATTCCACAAAAGTGCCTTCACCTGTGACAATGCCTCCGCGCCATTGTCCGTCGCGATAATCGACCGAGGTGTATTCATCGAGATGTGCCATCAGTGTGTTGGATTTTCCCAGGTAAACAGTGGTTGTTCCGTGCCAGCTGGCGTACCCTGGCTTGGCGACCTCGATGTCGTATTTGCCGGGTTTGAGGTTGACACTCAGCCTGGTTTTTCCGTAAGGCTTGCCATTGATAAGAACCATGTCGCCTGAAACGTTAGAGCGGACGATTAACTTGCCCGTTGTGGCTTTGGGTGCCTGTGGTGTTTTGGGTTTTACGAAAGTTACCGGCTTCATTTCAATTTTGTCTGCGATCGGCTTCGATACCACATCTGCCGCTGCGACAGGAGTGGCATTCGGTTTGGATGCGACAGAGGGTGGCCTGGAGGCGGCAGAGGAGGGTTGGGAATCAACAGACGGTTTGGAGGCAGCAGAGGAAGGTTCGGAAACCGTCGAGGCAGTGTTTTCCTCCGGCTGCGTTGTTTTTGCTACCGCGTTGACTGTGTTTTCGTTTGTAACAGGTTCACTTTCCTCGCCTGAGTCGGGCTTGTCTTCGAAATCTGATGGAGCCTCTTCAGTGAGGGGTGCCCCGGCGACACTGTTCGACACTGTCTGTGCCGTGGTTTCCGTATGGGGGGTGCCCGCAAATACAGATACATCGTCCTGTTCAACCCCCACTTCGGCTTCGTCGGATGGTAACGATAAAAATATGTCTGCTTCCGAGTCATTATCACTGGTATTCAGAGAGAAGTCGGCATCATCGTTTTCGGCTTGTTCGCCATTGGCAGATGTATGAGTTGCCGTTTGTGCCAACCGGGATTCGTTGTCTGAAATTTCAACCGGTTCTGAATTGCTATCAGTAAAAAGCGGCAGGTTCCTGTCCGAATAGGTGTATTGCTCGGTCAGGCGTGCGAAACCTGCGGTTAACAGCACCATGAGCAGCAGAACATTGACAAAAAGCAGTGGTCTTACATCGACCATTTTGCAAAAACCTCGTGAACGCGTAGTCAGACTTAATGGTAGACCTATTTTCCACATAATGTAACTGATTTACAGCTCAAGTTGGGGAAATGGAAATGACATCACATTTTAGGTGCAAGAGTTTTTGGTCAGACAAGAGTTTTTAATCAGGCGAGAGTCTTATTTCAGGCAAGAGTTTCTTGTGCCTGAACGATGTCATGGTGTTTTTTTATTCAATTTCTGTAATTCTTCCCAGGCACGCATGTGGATATCCGCTTCAGTTTCATAGGGTGATTGATAGGGGGTCAAAACGAAATCGAAAACCGCAAAAATAAAGCCTATCGAGAACCAGGCAATAAACAGCGTTTCGATTGTCGTGGCCTGAACTTCAGGATTGGACTGAACAAACCGTTGTAAATGCGGTAACAGGTCGGACACTGCCGCAACCGGATTAAAACGATACAGAACGAAGGGAATCCAGATCCCTGTAAACAGCGGGAAAAAACCGAAAGACCACAAAAAGCGCCTGAGCAAATAGGCTGCCATTGCTTTCAAGCCTTTCGTTCTAAGCTCGGGAATCTTTTTTATTCGCTCAAGGTAACGTTTTCTCTCGATCCAATAGGCTTCGATATTTACGTGCTGATCAGGCTTGGTTGCCCGAAACCGTTTTTTCTTTTTGAGGGTCTGTCGCCTCGCTTCAAGTATGGCTGCCGGGTCGATGGCAGGGGCAATGGTGGTGTCTTCGGCGACAGGTTTTGATTCGTCTGTGCCTGATTTCAGATTGGCGTTGTCGTCTTGCTCCGGGTCGCCAGTTTTTGAATGCTTGCCGTCGATCCCGTCACTTTCCGGACGGGTGTTCTCAGGGCCGGTTTCCGGGCAGGTGTTCTCAAGGCTGACATCCACCGTGTCTGCAGTATGGTCTTCAGTAGTATGGTCTCCAGTGCCTTTATGCTGTTCGGTCTGGCTGGCGACCTGGTTGGTCTCGCCTTCGTCTGTCCTGTTCAATGTGTGCGTGCCCGATGCCAAGTGTGTTGTTTGGAAATAGGGATTCCGGGAGCAAGTGTTTTGGGAATCAACGGAACTCTCAGAAGAGTTTAACTGAAACCGGCATCCGGTGGCTACTTACTTTATTATCGGTTTCCTGGTTTCCTGGTTTCCTGGTTTCCTGGTTTCCTGGTTACCGGTTTCCTGGCGGTATCATTGCCAGACTGTGGGGAAATGCCTGACAATGGAAAAATCGCCCGGCCGGACAACGCCGGGAGCCGGTAATCCAGACAGAGGTTTTTTGCTTGTCACATCCTTGTTGCCGTATGCCGACATATATCGTTGTACACTTGCACCAATATTTAGTTTAATACGGGGTTTTCCAGTCACGCAACCAGTCAATAAACCAATCAATAAACCAATCAACAAACCAATCAACAAGAAACTATATGGCTTTCAGATTACTAAGAGAAAAGACAATTGAATCCCTGAACGTAGACATTCAGGAGTTTGAGCACGCAGGAACCGGCGCCATTCATTTTCATATAAAATCGGATAACGATGAAAATGTATTTCTGGTGGGGCTCAGAACTGCCCCTGATGATTCCAGAGGCGTGGCGCATATTCTAGAGCATACCGTGCTGTGCGGCAGTGAGCGCTATCCCGTCAGGGACCCGTTTTTTATGATGATACGTCGCTCACTCAATACCTTTATGAACGCCTTTACCAGTAGTGACTGGACTGCCTATCCATTTGCGAGCAAAAATCGAAAAGACTTTGATAACCTCCTGCGCGTGTATCTGGACAGTGTGTTTTTTTCCAGGCTCGACGAGCTGGATTTTTCACAGGAAGGTCATCGTATCGAGTTTTCCGAGCCGGAGAACCCCGATTCGCCCCTGGAATTCAAAGGGGTTGTCTATAATGAAATGAAAGGGGCGATGAGTTCCCCGGCAAGTCAGTTATGGCAGACTTTGACACGACATGTGTTTCCATCAACAACCTATCATCATAACAGTGGTGGTGAGCCGGATCATATTGTTGACCTTACCTACGAGCAATTGATTGCTTTTTATCGCAGGTACTATCATCCGAGTAATGCGGTATTTATGACTTTTGGTAATATTCCGGCAGAAGAGCACCAGGAAAAATTCGAAAGCCTGGTGCTTGACAGGTTTTCCCGTCAGAAAATCGAGACCATACCGGATGAAAAACGCTATTTCTCCCCCATAAGTGTCCGCGAGTCCTACCCTGTTTCTGGTAATGAACCCGTGGAGCATAAAACCCATATCGTGATGGGGTGGCTGCTGGGGCATTCATTCAACTTTGAAAAGAATCTGGAAGCCCACCTGGTGACGAGTGTTCTTTTCGATAATAGTGCTTCCCCCCTGCAAAGGGCGCTCGAAACAACTGATATTGGACATTCTCCTTCTCCTTTATGTGGTTTGGAGGATTCCAATAAGGAAATGATGTTTGTCTGTGGCATTGAAGGGAGTGATGCTTGTCAGGTTGATGCATTTGAAAGCCTGGTACTGGATACGCTCAACAAGGTTGCTGAACAGGGTGTTGCCAAAGAGCGTCTTGAAGCCGTGCTGCATCAGTTGGAATTAAGTCAGCGTGAAATCTCCGGTGACAGCTATCCTTATGGGTTGCAAATTATCTTGTCCGCATTGTCACCGATTATTCACGGGGGAGATGCGGTAGAACACCTCGACCTGGAGCCCGTTCTAAAAAGTTTGCGGGAAAAAATTGAAGACCCGGAATACATCAGGAATCTGATCAGAGAACTGTTGCTGGACAACCCTCACCGGGTGACCCTGACCCTGACACCGGATGAACAGCTTGAGCAGCGTCGTGACCAATACCGAAAGCAGTATCTGGCAAAAGTCAAGGCCGCGCTATCCCGCCAGGAACAGGACGAAATCATTGACAGGGCGGTTAAACTCAAGGCGCGTCAGTTACAAAAGGATGATGACTCCATTTTGCCCAGGGTTACGATCAAGGATGTACCCGCCCATCTTTCGGTGCCGATCGGGAAACCGGTCAACTCACCGCTAAAAGTGGTTCAGTATGGGCAGGGCACCAACGGCCTTGTGTACCAGCAGGTTATCATTTCCTTGCCCGGGTTAACTAAAGAAGAGCAGGTTATTTTGTCACTGTATTGCTACTGCCTGACTGAAGTAGGTCTGGGAGACAAAAGCTATCTTGATGTTCAGAACTGGCAGTCGTCGGTGACCGGAGGGCTATCGGCTTACTCCACTGTTAAGGGCAGAGTGGACGATGAACAGTCGGTTTCAGGTTATCTGGTGTTGTCCGGCAAGGCATTGGTCAGGAATGAGAAAAAGCTGACCGAGTTGATGCAGGCAACACTTGAAGGTGCGCGTTTTGATGAAGTGGATCGTATTGGCGAACTGGTGGCGCAGATTCGTGCCAAAAAAGAGCAGTCGGTCACTTCTGACGGGCATGTTCTGGCGATGGGGGTCGCCTGCAGTGAAATGAGTCCGGCGGCGAATTTATCTTACCAGGTTGGCGGAATGAAGGGCGTCAAGCGAATCAAGGGGCTCCATGATTCATTCAGGCAAGCCGGGAAGATGGCAGAGTTTTGCCAGCAGTTAAACCGATTGCATGAAAAAATCAAACTTGCTCCCAGACAGTTTCTGATTATTGCCGAGCCGGAAATGGTTTCCCGGTGTTCAGAGACAATGAGCAGGTTTTGGCAAATGCAAGAGAAGCAGGCATCTGCCTTTCACCTGTTGCCCATTCGCAATCATGTAAAACAGGCCTGGATTACCTCTACTCAGGTCAATTTCTGTGCAAAAGCGTACAAAACCGTGTCTATTGAACACCCGGATGCCGCTCCATTGGCAGTGCTTGGTAATTTTATGCGTAACGGGTATCTGCACAGGGCGATTCGGGAACAGGGTGGCGCTTATGGCGGGGGAGCAGGGCAAGACAGCGCTATCGCCGCTTTCCGGTTTTATTCCTATCGAGACCCCCGTTTGACTGAAACCTTGAAGGACTTTGACGACGCCATAGACTGGGTCATAGACTCGGAGCACGAGGAACAGTCGCTGGAGGAGGCCGTACTTGGCGTGATCAGCCAGATAGACAAGCCAAAATCCCCCGCGGGTGAAGCCAAATCTGCTTTTCACAATGAACTGTTTGGCCGGACAATCGAGCAACGCGAGCGATTCCGCTCTCGTGTATTGCAGGTGACTATCGACGACTTGCGCCGTGTTTGTGAGGTATATTTGAAGCAGGATGCAAGTATTGGTGTCATAACCAGTATGGCCAACAAGGAGACTCTTTCCGAACTCGGGCTCAAGGTTGAAGAACTGTAACAAGCTGAAGGGCTGCAACAGGTTGAAGAGCAATAATCGGAACGATGCCCGGACGCAAGCCTGACGTGCCGGGCGCTATCTGTTACTTTACTCTTCGCTCTATGCCGGTTTTGGCCATGATTCGTGTGGATATTTCCTCAATTGAATAGGAGGTGGTATTCAGATAGGGTATTCGCTCGCGGCGATACATGAGTTCAACTTCTTCCACTTCGTGGTTGCATTGCCTGATGGAGGAGTATCTGGAATTCGCCTTTCGCTCGTTTCTGATGCAGGCAAGCCGCTCCGGGTCTATGGTCAAACCAAACAGTTTTTGTCTGTGCGGCTGTAACGTAACGGGAAGTTTCTGGTCTTCCATATCTTCTTCCGTAATGGGGTAATTCGCCGCTTTCAGCCCATATTGCAGAGCCAGATACAGGCAGGTAGGCGTTTTTCCGCTGCGTGAGACACCGGTGAGGATCAGGTCTGCCTGATCATAATAACGGGTTCGGCTGCCGTCATCGTTATCCATCGCGTAGTTAACTGCATTTATTCTTCGTTCATAGGCATCCATATTCTGGTTAATGGAGTGTGACTTGCCTGCCTTGTGAGAAGGTTTGGTGTTCAGCTCAAGTTCCAGTGGCTTCAAAAAGGCACCAAATGTGTCAACCATAAATGCGTTGGCACCAGCAAACTCACGTCGGATCGTACTGTCCACGATAGTCTCGAATATAATTGGCTTTGCCTGGTCAATTTCATTGGCTTTATTGATGCTTTTGATGGCGGCCTGCACTTTTTCCGGTGTATCAATGTAGGGAAGGGTAATCTTCTCAAAATCTATGCCCTCGAACTGGGCGAGCAAAGCCTGACCGATTCCTTCAGCTGTAATGCCGGTTCCGTCCGAAATAAAAAAAGCGGTTCGTTTCATCTCAAAGCCCCTGGGTCTATTCCCTGATGGAAAGGATGATAGTATAAATATCGCGGTTACTCACCTGTCGGTACTCGCCTCTGCAGGCGGATACCAAATACCTGAGGAACCTCATTGTAATTTAGAGTATTATTACCTGCCTTAATTTCCTGTAATATATTATCGTCCGTTGATTTGGGAGAGGCGCATTGGATAAGTATATAGTCTGGTTTTCAGAGCTTGGGATGGGTGATGTCTCTAAAGTGGGGGCTAAAAACGCTTCTCTGGGGGAAATGATCAGTAACTTGTCTCATGCAGGTGTATCAGTGCCCTCGGGGTTTGCAACCACCTCTGAGGCGTATATGGAATTTCTCGCCACCAACGGGCTGGATAAACGGATTCGGGGCTTGCTGGAAGATATGGATGTGAATGACGTTCATTCTCTGTCAAAAACAGGTGCTGAAATCCGGCGCTGGATTGTAGATACACCTTTTCCCAAGGCATTTGATGATTCAATCGCTACCGCATTTTCCCGGCTCACAGGGGAAAATGAAAACCTGTCAGTCGCGGTCAGGTCGTCGACAACGGCAGAGGAACTCCCTGATACCTCTTTCACCGGCAGACAGAAAACTTTCCTGAATATTACCGGCCTTGCCAATGTGAAAATGGCAATAAAAGAAGTATTTGCCTCCCTGTTTAATGATCGTGCCATTTCTTACAGAACGCATCAGGGAGGTAAGCACATGGATGTGAAATTATCTGCTGGCGTTCAAAAAATGGTACACAGTGAATCTGCTTCCAGCGGCGTCATGTTTACTTTGGATACCGAATCCGGCTTTAACGATGTCGTGTTTATTACCTCTTCTTATGGTTTGGGAGAAACTGTCGTTAAGGGAGTCGTAAATCCCGATGAGTTTTATGTACACAAACCCACCTATAAAGCTGGCAGGCCGGCCATTTTACGGCGAAGTCTGGGCAGCAAGGCAATCAAGATGGTGTATGCAGAGTCTGCCGAAGTCGATGGGTCGGTCGAAACGGTCAAGGTCAGGCCCGATCAACGGTGCCTGTTTTCAATTACCGACGACGAAATCAGCGAGTTGACCCGTCAGGCCCTTATTATAGAGCAGCATTACCAGCAAGCGATGGATATAGAATGGGCAAAAGACGGGGTAGATGGTAATTTATACATAGTCCGGGCAAAACCGGGGACAGTGAAAAGTCGGAGCAGTGCGGCGGTAATGGAGCGTTATTTGCTCAAGGAAGAAGGCAAGGTTCTGGTTGAGGGCAGGAGTATTGGCCAAAAAATAGGCAGTGGCCCGGTTCGTATCGTGGAGTCTATTAGTGAAATAGATCGGGTGCGGGCCGGTGATGTGCTCGTTACGGATATGACCGACCCTGACTGGGAACCCGTAATGAGACGAGCGTCTGCTATTGTGACGGACAAGGGCGGGCGCACTTGCCATGCCGCCATGATTGCCCGTGAATTGGGTATTCCGGCGGTTGTGGGTTGTGGTAATGCCACCCGGCGCCTGACGGACGGAATGGAGGTGACGGTATCCTGTGCAGAAGGTGATGCCGGGATGGTCTATGACGGGAAGCTGAGCTATGAATTACGCGAAAACAGCGTGGATTCCATGCCATCTCTTCCTTTTAACATTATGATGAATGTGGGTAATCCTGACCGGGCATTTGATTTCCAGTCATTGCCAAATGAAGGTGTTGGCCTGGCTCGTCTGGAATTTATTATCAACCGTATGATTGGCGTGCACCCGAAAGCATTGTTGAATTTCGATACGCTGCCCAGAGAAGTAAGGCTGACAGTCGAGAAAAAAATTTCCGGCTACGGCCAACCTGTCGATTTTTATGTCGAAAAACTGGTAGAGGGAATTTCTACACTGGCTGCCGCCTTTACACCTAAAAAAGTCATTGTACGCCTTTCCGACTTTAAATCGAATGAATATGCAAACCTGATTGGCGGCACCTTGTACGAGCCGGATGAGGAAAACCCCATGCTTGGTTTTCGCGGGGCATCCAGGTATATCTCGGATACTTTCAGGGATTGTTTTGAACTGGAATGCCGTGCTCTGAAAAAAGTTCGGGAAGAAATGGGTTTTAATAATGTAGAAATTATGGTTCCATTCGTCAGAACTGTTGGCGAAGCGCGACAAGTGATTGAATTGTTGGCTCAAAATGGTTTGAAACGAGGTGAAAACGGACTCAGGGTGATTATGATGTGTGAGTTGCCCGCCAATGCGCTGCTGGCGGACAGCTTTTTGGAGTATTTTGATGGGTTCTCCATAGGTTCTAATGACTTGACGCAATTAACCCTTGGTTTGGATCGTGATTCCGGTATCATTGCCCACTTGTTCGATGAGCGCAGTGATGCCGTGAGGTTGTTGCTTTCCAAGGCAATAGAAGCCTGTAAAAAGGCAGACAAGTATATCGGAATCTGTGGTCAGGGCCCTTCGGATCACCCGGATCAGGCCGGGTGGTTAATGAAGCAGGGGATAGGCAGTGTGTCTCTTAACCCCGACTCGGTATTGGATACATGGTTTTTCCTTGCAGATAACCAGGAACAGTGATATGCGTAGCAGTAGCGACCTTTTTCCTGTCAGGCTTGTTTCAGCAGAAGTGCATGGTCAGTTTTATGAAGATGCGTATCTGCTTAAACCGAACAACAGCCCCGATCAAACCGTGGAGTTGGCGGTCACCCGTTACTCACAACATAACGACAACAACACCAGGGTACCCCTGATTCTTCTGCATGGTTTTTTTTCCAACCGTCTGGAGTGGCTTCCGTTTCCTGGTATGGGCCTGGCAAGTTATTTTTGCGGCCTTGGCTATGACGTGTGGCTGCCTGAAATGCGGGGGCACGGTTTGTCTCCCGTTAATAAATCCTATCTTCACACCGGTTTTTCTGACTATATTCAATATGATCTGCCTGCCATCTGCCAGTTTGTGACTGAAAAAACAGGTAAAAAGCCGGTTTGGGTCGGCCATAATTTTGGTGGCCTGTCTATTTCTGCCAGTCTTGGCACCGGGGCGATAGCAAGCCATGAGGTGTCTGGCCTGATTCTTTTTTCAACCCGGGTCGGTTATTTTCAACAGGTGATTAATTTTCCTCTGCCGGCACGAATCGAAGCCTGGTTAATCGGTCGTCAGCCCTTCATCGAAGGATACAAAAGTGGTTATGGTCAGGAAAACGAACCCGGCCAACTGGTTTCGGAAGTGGTTAAATGGCAAACATTGGAGGAGTGGAGGTCGGTAAGTGGCGTTGATTATACTGCCGCGGTAAAAAATGTGCATTGTCCGGTATTGGCACTGGCTCCAACCCTGGTCAGACCTGAAAATCAGCTATGCTATGAGCGCTTTTTTCATTCTCTGGGTTCTTCCAAAAAAACACTGGAGACATTGCCGATTTCAGATAAAGGTGTTATCAGTCGCAAACTTCATTCATTTCTGCTTGATCAGAAAAACATTGAGGTGGTTGGCTCGAAATCCGTTGAGTGGCTGTCTGAAAACAGTCACTTTGACGACGACAAACCCGAAGGGAATGGCGCTCGAAAAGATGGTAAGACCAATCTGGTCGCATAGTTATTACAAACAGTTCGGCAAAACAGTTTGGCAAAACAGTCCGGTAAAAAGTCTGGTAGCATGGCGATATGAACGGCAACATGAATGGCAGCGATTCGAAAAACAGTCATATATAATGTAACTGCCTGTTCGCCGTGACAAGTTTTTGCAGATTACCTGCACGGACGTGACTGACGTGAGTAGATGCGATTTAATAATGTAATGTAAAACAAGGAGATGTATTTTGACTATTATTACTCCAGACCTGTGTGATGATTTCGCGGAGTCGATACAGGTTATTGAACCCATGTTTAACAACTACGGTGGCAAGTCGGCATTTGGCGGGGAAGTTGTTACCGTAAAATGCTTTGAGGACAATTCCGTCGTCAAGGAGCAGGTGGCATTGCCCGGCAAGGGAAAGGTGCTTGTCGTAGACGGTGGTGGTTCCAGGCGTGCCGCGCTGCTTGGAGACATGCTTGCTGAAAAAGCCAGTGCAAGTGGTTGGGAAGGTATTGTGATCTATGGTTGCATCAGAGATGTAGACGTCATTCGCAAAACAGACCTGGGTGTTCAGGCATTGGCAACGCACCCGATGAAAACAGAGAAAAAGGGAATCGGCGAGTTAAATGTGCCTGTCAAATTCGGAGGGGTGGAAATTCGTCCAGGGCAGTTTATTTACGCTGACAATAATGGTGTGATTGTTTCGGACAAGGAACTCGTCAGCTGAGAAATCAACCATATTGAACGCCAGCCCGTTACCTGTTAACTAAAGCCAACTCCCGGAATGCAGGGCTGGCAACTCAAACCGCGATCCGACCAGCCGGAACGGGGCTGGCCAGATCACTTCTCTGTTGTTGCGAGTTGCCGTTGCGGGCTGTCGTTGTGAATTGCGGCTATGTCAGCAGGGCTGACGGTACCCGTACCCCCCATACCTTTATACCTTTGCGGCGCCAAATCCCGGTTTACTTTTTGATATCCAGAATTTCTGTTCCCAACTCGTACTTTCCGTTGTCCTGCCTGGTACAGCGAACTACTTTTACAGTGGCGTCAAAAGGGGGGAAAGCTTGATTGTTGGATGGAATACTGGTGAGAAGCTCCGTACCCTCCTGAACCTTTTCATCGGCGACAATAAGCATTCCCGCGCCGCTCAAATCTCGACAGATTGCCTGGATTGTCTTGCCCGAGTTGTCTTTCAGACTAATCTCGGTGTCCACTTTCATTCGGATGAAGTCTCGTTTCTCGCTGAAGTCACGAATAGTATTTTTCATTATCGTTCAAGCTGTCCTTTTATGGTTTTCTCAGACTATTTATAGAATGATTTGTCCTGGCTGTCAAAGTAGAGCAGGTGATAAACAGTTGGGAAACAAGTGTGCTATGTGTATCTGATATCCTGCTGACATCATTGATGTTCTTATGCCCAGCTGTCACTTTTCCTGGTTCGCTTCATCATCGGGACGATAATCGCAATGAGTGCACCCAGAGCTACCAGTCCGCCCCCGACCAGCATCAAATCTGTCTCTGATTTATCTTTAAGTCGCTGATTATCCGCTTCAAGTTTGTCAATTTCGTTCTGCAGTTCCTGATTCAATTCTTGCAGCTCACGATTTCTGTTGTCGAGGTGAACGGCGTTTTGGGAAACGGCGGTTATTTCGTCCAGTTGTTCGGCGAGGCTTTTGTTCTTTCTGGTCAGCGTTTCGTTGTCCGTTTTAAGTTGCGTATTTTCAGATTTAACCTTCTCGAAAGCACTGCCCAGTGTGCCTGATTTTTCCTTTAGCAGCTTAAGCGTTATTAATGCCTTTTCCAGCCTTTGCGCTGCAATAGGGTCGGAAACCAGAAAGCGGGAAGGAACCCAGCCCTGAATACCACCCGGTTCCCGGATTTTTGTCCATTTTCTTACCTCGTCGGTTTCTAAAACTTGCACTTTCACCCCGCTGACTACCGATTTCAAAATTCGATAAGAGATTTCCGGGCCTGTACGAATGTTGACTCTCAGTTTGTCATCTATATACATGGTTGCGGATTGCACGGGGAGGGCAATTGCTAGCAAAACGAGTAAGGTAGACAGAATTTTTTTCACGTGTTGAACCTTGAATGGAGTTTTTTGGTTATTGGTTGTTTTGGTGATTGATGTACAGGCGTTACCAGGCTGTCAGGGGAGTACCTTCTTGAAGGGTTTTACCATTACATTCCTGTAGACTCCTGCTGCGCAATAAGGGTCTGAATCTGCCCACTCCCGGGCCTGGCCGAGGTTGTCAAATTCGGCAATAACCAGGCTGCCACTGAATCCTGCTTCGCCTGGATCAGGGCTGTCTATCGCTGGTGTTGGCCCGGCCAGTAGAAGTCTGCCTTCATCTTTCAGCTGATTGAGTCTGGCGAGGTGGTCGGGTCTGGCCTTCTTGCGGAGTGCAAGGCTGTTTTCTCTATCTTCACTGATAATGGCATAAAACATATGGATTAAAACTCCTCTTGTTCCTTTTTCGCCCTGTTTTCTTCGTCAGGCTCATTCGAAAGGTATTTGGATAGAAATAACCCCTGGATGATGACGAAGGTAAAGGTCAAGCCCAACAACCCGAACACTTTGAAATTGACCCAGAATTCTTGCGAAAAATTGAACGCGACATATATATTCAACGCACCGGCAACAAAAAAGAATATCGCCCAGGCCATGTTCAGATTCCGCCAAACCAGCTCGGGTAAATCAAGGTTGGATTCCAGCATTCTCCGAATAATATTTTTGTCGCCAATAAACTCGCTACCAAAGAAAACAAGTGCAAACAGCCAGTTTATTGCAGTAGGTTTCCATATAATAAAGGTAGGGTCTCTGAACGCAACTGTCAGGCCCCCAAAGATAACCACCATCACCAGGGTAATCAAATGCATTTTTTCTACGCGGCGATATTTCAGCCATAGAAAAGTGACTTGAATGGCAGTTCCCACGATGAGGGTCGCCGTTGCGGTAATAATGTCTTTGGTGTATTGATAGGCGGCAAAAAACAGAATCAGAGGAAAAAAGTCAGTAAAAGCTTTCATTTAAAAACAAACCATATCTGCGATTGTAATTGGCCGCCCCATTATAACGAATGCACTGGATAAAGACAGTTCGATCAATTCGCTGATAACCCGATATACAGTGTAAGCGGATGATATTCTGTGAGAGAATGGTGACTTGTACTTGTTAATACCTCTGATATGTAATGAAACCAACGATAGATTTTCACAGCCATTCTACCTGCTCGGACGGATCTCTGGATCCGGAAAGCCTTGTTACAAGAGCCTTTCAGAAGGGGGTCACCCATTTCGCCCTGACCGATCACGATACGGTATCGGGGGTGGCTCAAGCCGCATCCGTTGCCAGACGGTATGATATTAAATTTTATTCAGGAATAGAATTGTCTTGTGTCTGGGAGGGGATGACCGTTCATATAGTGGGTTTGGGGTTCGATCTGTTTAGCGATGTTATGGTGAATGCCTGCGAAAGCCAGCAAAAAGTGCGAATAGAAAGAGCCGAAATAATCGGGGAGCGGTTGCACCGCAAGTATAAAATGTCGGGTGTGCTGGAACTGGCTTGTGAAAAATCCGGCAATCACGCACCGGGCCGACCGCACTTCGCTGCTTCAATGGTAGAGTTGGGGTACGTGTCCGACCATTCCCAGGCTTTCCGAAAATATTTGGGGAGTGGCAAGCCAGGTGATGTCAGGTCATTGTGGCCTGATTTGCAAACCGTGGTTCGGTGGGTTGTCGAGGCGGGCGGTGTTGCCGTTATTGCTCATCCTCGCAAGTATAAAATCACGATGAGCAAGTTGCGTCGTTTAGTTGTCGACTTTACAGACGCTGGCGGCAGGGGAATCGAGGTGGTTACATCCGGGCAAAAACAGGGTGAAACCGGCTTGCTATCGGATTTGTGCCGTCAATATGAGTTGTTGGCCAGCCAGGGTAGTGATTTCCATCATCCCGGAGCGAACTGGTGCGAACTGGGTCAGAATCTGTCAATTCCTTCGGGAGTCCCGCTGGTTGTCGATCACATCCGGTCGATGACATCAGAGCCAGGCGGTTGACTGTCAGGTGTTCATGTTCGGGCTGGCAATCTATTTTGTCGCGTGAAAATGCAAATACAGATCGGTGATGATAACGGGTAACTGATTGCAAAATTCTTCAAGCAGAAGCTCATCATTCCCGATTTCGTTAAATGGCTCCTCTTCTGAAAACAGACCGGACAGTGCCATGATCGGGAAAAGCAATTCGGCAGCGAGCTCCTCGTCCACTTTCATCCAGCTGTTTTCATCCTGAAGATAGTATTCAATAAAGCCGCCACACCAGTTTCTGATGCAATCCAGTTCCGACCCCGGCTCGGTTGGTATGGTCAGCAGTTCATCCTGTTCGATGTCTATCTGTACTGAATGGCTTATTTCGTTGAGAATTTTCCCAATTTCTGGCGGCAAACTCGTAACATCAGGGGCGCCCGTGATGATGCCTGAAAGATCGGCAGGTGATATTTTATGCGGCGCGACAACATGAGCTGTCATTACTCCGCACACTGCGAAGTAATCCATGGCAGTTTCTTCGAATTCTGGAGAAAAAAGATACCCTTCCAGCGTATCGATATCCATATCGTCCAGCAGTTCTCCCGTCATCACGTTAACTCCCTGTGTCTCTGATTACTCTCAATCACTTTTCAGGCTACCGGGTGCTTGCTGTCCGTTAAGCGCTTATACCCGCTATCCATTTCCACTACCCATTTTTGCGGTGCGTCCTTGCACCTGACTTCATGTCACCGCTGTAAAAAGAATCCTTATTGATCGGATTCTGTGATATCGGCTTCCGCGGTTTTTTTGTCAACTTCTGGCGTTTTCACCTTTTTGGGCCTGACTGATTCGGGTTGATTCCCGGTTACAGTGCTTTCAACCGCAGCTTTTGTTTCAGGTGCGACCACAGCAGACGCTCCTTTATTGGATGACGATTCTGCAGTGTTTCCCTTTGCAGCAGCTTTTCCGGTTTTTGAAGGAGCCCGTCTTCTTCTTTGTGCCGGTGCCGATGGCTCAGTCGAGCCGTCATCGGTCACTGCATTGGCGGGTGCTTCTGTTTCAGGCGAAGCCTTTGATGGTGTTTCAGGTGAAGCCTCTGATTTTATTTCAGGTGGCGTCTCTGATTTTATTTCAGGTGAAGCCTCTGATTTTATTTCAGGTGAAGCCTCTGATTTCGTTTCCGATTGCCCGAAACCTGGTGCAACAGCCTCACCTTTCGCAGATTTTTCTACCGGCTCGGGTGAGCTTTTTTTCTTTGCCTTTTTTTCACTCTCCTGAGTTGGAAGTGCCGCCTGTTCAGCCCGTTTTTTGGCCAGTCTGGGGTCATTGGGTGCTCTTCGGGGTGTTCTCTGGCGCCGTTTGGGTGACCGTTTGGTGGTCGCTTGCCCGGCTTCGGGAGCCTTTGTTTCGGTCATGGCCGCTGCAGGTTCAGAGGCGGCGGGTTCGGAAGCTACAGGCCGGGTGGTTTCTGTTTTGGCAGCTTCAATAGCCTTTTCATTTTCGTCGGGCCGGGTTTCGCCGGATTCCGCTGCACCATTGTCCGGCCTGGCATTGCTCTCACTTGTCGCTGTCTGTTGTCGGGGTTTTCTGGTATTTCTGCGTGGTCGGCTTTTCCCTGACTTTTCTTTCGCTTCCTCTTTCTCTTTTCCTTTCTCTATGGTTTCAGTTTTCTCAGCATTCTTGCCTTCGGCTGCACTCTCGTCGTCGGCGGGTGACGATGGTGCTGACACGGGTTGGTCTGTTTCAGCAGCCATTTTTGCTTCATCGGCTATTTCAGTGGCTATCAAAGCTGGCGTTTCTTGCGGTTTCGCATTATTTGATGGCAGTGTCTCATTGGTTGCAGACAGGGTTGCATCCGTTGTATCTTCGCGAGTTTCCGCTATGGTTTCCCGAGAAGCCTGTTTGCCCTGCGGGTTCGATGCAGGGGCATTCTTCGAAGCCTCTTTCGATGCCGGTTTTCTGGCATTGGCTGCCTGAGATTCAGTTTCGCCGGGTCGTCTGTTCTGCGCGGTGCGTTCATTTTTATCCGTGCGTTCTGTTCTGTCAGCACGTTCCGATCTGGTTGGTCGGCGCGATTTTTCGTTCCTCGCCTGCTGCTGGTTTCCACTTGATCTGTCCCTGCGAGGGCGCCTGGATTCTTCACTAAAGTCACTGGTGCCCCTTTCACTCGATTGATTGTCAAGTCGTTTATCTTCTTTTCGCTTGTCATTTCTTGAGCGATTATTGGCATTCTGCCTGCGGCTTTCATCGCGATTTCCGCGATTATCGTTGTCCTGCCTGTTGCGGTCAGGCCGCTCACGCCTTTGCTGTCTGTTGTCGTTGTTTTGCCTCGACCTGTTACGCTCGCGGTTTTCCTGAGGTGGGAAAGAGGTGCGAGTTTTTGCTCTGGTTGTCTCGGGCAGTTTTTTCTCCGGTTCAGCTTCTTTGGTTGTACTGGCTAAAAACGTTTTCAGTTTTTCTGAAATTCGTTTAATCAGACCTTGGGGTTCTTCAGGTTTAATCGGAGAAACCGGAGTAATTGATTTAACTGCGGCCTGTTCGCGCACAATTTCTCGCTGAGTAGTCGGTGGTGCGTTGCTTTCTATGGCGCTTGCCGTGGATATTTCATAACTGCGTGACAAGTCACTTGCACTTTCGTCGTTTCTCAAGCGTGTTACTTCATATTGCGGAGTGTCAAGCTCGGGAGAAGGGATGATCAATACAGAGACACCCTGGTTTTTCTCTATATCAGCGATTTGCTGACGTTTTTCGTTCAGCAGGAAGGTTGCAACGGGAACGGGAACGATGGTCTGCACCCGGTCTGTTTTGTCTTTGGAGGCTTCTTCATAAATAAGTCTCATAATAGACAGGGAAAGTGATTCAACGCTTCGCACTTTGCCCTGGCCTGAACATCTCGGGCAAATATCTGTTCGGGTTTCCTCCAGCGATGGGCGCAATCTTTGGCGTGACATTTCCAGTAGACCAAAACGGGAAATTTTCCCAACCTGGACGCGAGCACGGTCAAGCTCCAGGGCCTGCCTCACTTTATTTTCCACTTCCCGCTGGTTTCGGGTTGGTGTCATATCAATAAAGTCGATAACGATCAGTCCGCCAATATCCCTCAATCTCAGTTGTCGTGCGACCTCCTCGGCGGCTTCAATATTGGTTTGAAGTGCAGTTTCTTCTATGTCACTACCTCTGGTAGCCCTTGCCGAATTGATATCAATTGATACGAGTGCTTCTGTTGGATCAATAACGATTGCCCCGCCTGAAGGCAGTTTCACTTCTCGTTGAAAAGCGGTTTCTATCTGGGCTTCTATCTGATAGCGACTAAATAAGGGAATCTCATCTTCATACAGTTTTATCTGGTTTTCATAGGAGGGCATAACGGATTGTACGAAGTTGACAACGTCTTCATAGATTTCGCTATCATCGACAAGAACTTCACCAATATCCTGGCGTAAATAATCTCTCACTGCCCGGATAATAACATTACTTTCCTGATAAATAAGAAATGGCGCAGGTCTGCTTTTGGCGGCATGGGTAATGGATTCCCAAAACTGGCAAAGGTAATCCAGGTCCCGCTGGAGTTCGTCGCTGGTTCTGCCCACACCGGCTGTTCGTACAATGACCCCCATATTTTTGGGCGTCGTCAGGTTGGACATGGCTTCTTTTAACTGTGACCGCTCTTCACCCTCAATACGTCGGGAAATACCACCTGCCCTGGAATTGTTCGGCATTAAAACCAGATACCGCCCGGCCAGACTGATGAAAGTGGTAAGTGCAGCGCCCTTGTTTCCTCGCTCCTCCTTGTCGACCTGAACAATAATTTCCTGGCCTTCACTCATTACCTCCCGGATATTGATTTTGCCATTGATTTTATTGGGGGGGGTCGAGAAGTATTCCTTGCTGATTTCCTTGAGGGGAAGGAAGCCGTGCCTGTCTGAACCGTAGTCAACAAATGCGGCTTCGAGACTGGGTTCAATTCGGGTGATCTTGCCTTTGTAGATGTTAGCCTTTTTTTGCTGGCTCAGGCCGGATTCGATATCCAGGTCATAAAGTTTTTGTCCATCTACCAATGCGACTCGCAACTCTTCAGTGTGAGTTGCGTTAATCAACATTCTTTTCATCTGGTGTTCAGTTCCGTATTGAGCACGCAGAAAACGTCAAAGGGGGGAGAGGTTTCAGTTAAGAAAAGACAAGCGGTTCAACCGGAACCCGGCTCAATAGAATTTATGCGTGACGATTTTCTCTTCCGCTTTGCCATTCCGCGACGCGGCGGGGATAACAAGCTGAAAATCAAACCTTATTATAAGCACAACATGCCTGCACAGCCTGGCGATACACAATACCGCAATCATTTCCTGTGCCTGCCTGTTGCTTACTATATGTAGTCACCGGCTGTGATTTGATGTTCCGGTGTTTACGCTAAACAAAACTCTTTAAGTTGGCCGATATTCCCGAGTTGGCGTATTTGTCCTGGTGGGGCTCTGTCCCGGTCTTATGTTGTACCCTTTTGTCAACTGGTAGAACTGCCGTTTCAGCGCCTCTCTGATGAAACATTTCCCGCATACATTTCTGGTGCGTGGTTTATAGTAATCTTCCATTTACGTGGAAGCCTGAAGATAGAAAAAACGCCGTGGCATATCTATCATTCATATGATGTTTTTTCAGGCTAATGCAACACAATAAAAAACAGCGCACGTTACTCCGGATGTCATTTCTACTCTGTCGGAGTGTGTACACATTAGCAAATGGTATTTGATTCCTGACTTACCACTCCCTAGAATTAGGGGGTAAGGCCTAGAATCAAGGCCAAGGCAGTTGAGGACTATAGCAGCATTCTTGCTTAGCATCAATTCAATTTAAAGTAAAAGAGTTTGTATTATTAATGGGTCAGGTTACTAAAAGTGTCGAGTTTCATACTGTTACCGAACGAGAATGTGAGCAAAGGGTAGATAATTTTCTCACCACCTATCTAAAAGGGGTTCCCAAAACCCGTCTCTATAAAATGATCCGAAAAGGTGAGGTGAGGGTGAACAAGGGTAGGGTAAAGCCCGACTATCGTCTTGCTATGAATGATGTGGTCAGGATTCCCCCGGTGTCTGTTCAGGAGAAAACCCAATATAAAAAACCGGGCCATTGGCAAAAAACGGCTATTGAACAGTCGGTTTTGTTTGAAGATGATGCGTTGCTTGTTATCAACAAGCCGTCCGGCTTCGCTGTTCATGGAGGGAGCGGGCTCAATTATGGCGTAATTGAAATACTTCGTGAGCTGCGTGGCGAGCATGCTTTTATTGAATTGGTTCATCGCCTTGATCGGGATACGTCCGGTTGTTTGATGATTGCGAAAAAAAGAAGCTCATTGCGCTGGCTGCATGAATGTTTGAGAGAAGACCGCATTAAAAAGCGGTATCATGCTCTGGTTGATGGTATCTGGCCAAAGAGAGCAAGGTGTGTTGAGGCACCATTGAAGAAAAATGTACTGAAGTCGGGAGAGCGGATCGTACGGGTTGACCGGGAAGGCAAACCGGCTCAGACAAATTATCGAATACTGGCCACAGGTAATCGTTGTTCACTGATTGAAGCAATGCCAATAACCGGGCGGACACACCAGATTCGTGTCCACTGCCAGTTTGCAGGCCATGCTATCATCGGTGATGACAAGTATTGGGAAGCTGATAGCGATTTGTCCGGCATGGCTGGACCGGGTAAACAACCCGTCAGGCTGATGCTGCATGCCCGACAACTTACGATCCCTTATCCTGATGCAAGGCAGTCGTTGGAAGTGGTCGCTCCCTATCCAAAAGATTATGAGAATATCAAGGGTGCAATGCTCGATGGCCAGTCGCCTGAGCTTGCGCGTTGTTAACCGGATGACTTGTTTGGGTGAATGATTGTCAAGGTTCGCAACCTGTCAGGATTGGTGGAGGGTACGTGAGTATAAAGGCAGTAATTTTCGATTGGGATGGCACTTTGGTAGACTCGGAAAGTCATATCGTAGACAGTTTGCTATACGCAGCAGACTGTGTCGGTTACGAGCCGCAATCCAGAAAGCAAATGGCGAGGGTGATCGGACTCGCTATGGATAAGGCTGTTCGAGCGCTGTTCGGAGATGTCAGCGATGAGGAGCTCGCCAGATACAAAGCCTTTTATTCAGATCATTTTTTTAATAAAAAATGTGACCCTTCCTGGCTTTTTGACGGTGTCATTGAAACACTGGATAACCTGAAAGCGAGTGGCCTGACATTGGCCATTGCAACCGGGAAGGCCAGGAAAGGGCTGGATATTGCCCTCGACTCAACTCAACTCCGTCATTATTTTACAGCTCACCGATGTGCAGATGAAACCGCCTCCAAACCCGATCCGGCCATGCTGTACCAGGTTTTGCGGGATCTTGGTCTGAATTCTGATGAGGCCGTTATGATCGGTGATACTACCTATGACCTGGAAATGGCAAAAAACGCGGCAATGACAAGCATTGGAGTGAGCTATGGGGTTCACGGCAAAGAGGTTTTGGCTGAATGCTCTCCCGTCTGCATTATCGACAGTATTACCGATCTTCCTGCAGCTTTAGGCAATATAGGTTAAAAGCTGTTATACCTGTACTGTTATATATAAACGGAAATAATTGATACCTGATAACAGCGGGTGTCGAGCGGTGAAAATGAACAAATAGCAAAACGAACAAATAGCGAAACGAACAAATAGCAAAACCGGATGGTAATAAATCATCAGCAAATTTGCCAATAAGGCCAGGGTGTAAATGAATGAGTCAGGATAACTGGAAGGAAAGTAGCACAGCAGGCAGCCCGGAAGGACGAATAGTGAACCCGGGAGGTGTCAATGCAGGCAATGAGGAAAACAGCAAAGAGTGGCGTTTGATTGAAAAGCTGATGATGTCTCTCACCTCCGAGCAGCGTAAGACGCGGCGTTGGGGTATTTTCTTCAAACTGCTGACTTTCGCTTACTTGTTCGGTTTGTTTTTTGTTTTTTCTCCCGATTTAAATAACAGCATGAAAAACTTGAAAAGTGAGTCGTCATCGCACACTGCACTGGTGGACATTCAAGGAGTTATCGCTGATCAGGAGCCGGCATCGGCAGACAATATTGTAACTGGCCTCCGGGCTGCTTTCGAGGATGACGGTACCAAAGGGATTATTTTACGAATTAACAGCCCGGGGGGAAGTCCTGTTCAGGCGGGTTATGTCTATGATGAAATAATGAGGCTGCGCTCGGAATATCCTGATACCCGGGTTTATGCGGTGATATCCGATATTGGAGCGTCTGGTGCCTATTATATTGCGGCAGCAGCAGATGAAATCTATGCTGACAAGGCCAGTCTGGTCGGGTCAATCGGGGTAACAGCTTCCGGGTTCGGTTTTGTTGATGCGCTCGAAAAGGTGGGCGTTGAACGACGAATATACACTTCGGGCGATCACAAAACATTTCTTGACCCGTTTTCACCGCAGCAAAATGATGAAGTGAAATTCTGGCAGTCTGTGCTCAATACCACGCATCAGCAGTTTATTGATCAGGTGAAGAAAGGGCGAGGGAGCAAGCTTAAATCGGTCGATAATTTGTTCAGTGGTTTGATCTGGAGTGGTGAACAGGCGTTGGAATTGGGCTTGATTGATGGCCTGGGTTCAAGTGGTTATGTGGCCCGGAATCTGATCAAGGAAGAGAATATCGTCAATTTTACCCTGCAACCGGATCCGTTTGAGCGTTTTGCCAAATCCTTTGGTGCCTCCGTGGCTTCTGCGTTTGCCAATATAATCATGCAGTCACAAGCCGGGTTCAGGTTGCGCTAGTTTTTTCTGTCAGGCCGATAGAGCAGGGGATGTATCCCCTTTTCTATCAGCATGTCTGTCAAGGTCATTAATGGCAGGCCTGTAAGGCTGTTCGGGTCTCGCCCGTCAAACCCGCTGAACAGTACAATCCCGAGCCCCTCGGATTTAAAGCTGCCTGCGCAATCATAGGGTTTCTCTCGTTCAAGATAGCGTTGAATCAACCGGTCATCGAGTGGTCTGAAGGTGACCGCAAATACATCCACACTGGTCTGCTTTGATCCGTCCCGGGTATCGAGCAGGCACAGGCCGGTATAGAATTTAATCGTCTGGTTGCTGCAGTGTTTTAATTGCTCCACGGCCTTTTCATGGGAACCCGGTTTTGTCAGTATTCCCGCCGTCGCCGAGCAGGCGACCTGGTCTGAACCTATAATCAGGTGTTTGGGGTAGTTGGTGGCAACCGCCTGCGCTTTTTGTAATGAAAGTCTGCGCACCAGGGCCTCCGGATGTTCTCCGGGCGAAAAGCTTTCATCAATATTCGGTGAGCAAATGATGAAGGGAACGCCAAGTTTTTTGAGCAGCTGTTGTCGGTAGGGGGAAGTTGATGCCAATACAAACATGTCAATTCCTGATCAATTTGGGGAACCTGATAAAAGTATCTTCCAGGCGGGTAATAATACAATAAAATTTTGACAACGATGAGTTAGATAAATAGAATTGCGCGCTTATGTCGAATACTGGTTTACCTGTATCTGTAGATCCAATCAAATTTGCAGAACAACATGTCGAGTTGGAGGGAATTATTCCCTTTGAGCGTTTCACCAGATTGCCCGGTTTGGTTCGGTCCGAGCAGGGTGATGTGGCGGCACGACTTTTGTTTGGTAAAGATGAGCAGGGGAGAATACTTGTAACTGGCTCTGTTCAGGTAGAACTGCTTCTTGAGTGTCAGCGATGTTTGGGGGATTTACCTTATAAGCTGGAAGCAGAAGTTTGTCTCGCTGTTGTTTTTTCTGATGACAAGGCAAAAAATCTGCCAAGAGAATATGATCCATATATAGTGGATGGTTACGACTTAAATATTGCAGAAATGGTGGAAGAGGAAATTTTATTGGCGCTTCCGGCATTTGGGTATCATGAATCAGGTGAATGCAGTCTGGACTACAAGGCAGGTGATGAGGGTGAACAGGTTCCCGATCAATCTGTTGAGAAAACCGGCCCGTTCAGCGTTCTATCAGAATTGAAAGTCAAGAAATAATCAGGTGGAGTGAAGTAAAATGGCAGTTCAAAAGAATCGTAAAACAAGATCCCGACGCGGAATGAGGCGTTCACATGATGCGCTGACAGGCGCAACCCTGTCTATTGATCCGACCACGGGTGAAACACACCGCAGACACCACGTGACTGCAGACGGCTTTTATCGTGGCGTCAAAGTGATTGAAAAGTCAGAAGACTGATTTGACAGATCAACTGTGCATCGCAGTCGATGCAATGAGTGGGGATTTGGGGCCTGCAGTTGCAGTCCGGTCCTCGCTTTCATTTCTGTCTCGTAATACCTCCGTAAAAATCCTGCTGGTTGGTGATAAAACTGTTCTTGCCCCGTTACTGGCCAACCGGAACTCAACTCCCTCCAATCTCGCTATCCACCATGCCCCTGATGTCGTGGCCATGGATGACAAGCCGTCCTATGCGCTGCGCAGAAAGCAGCAATCCTCGATGGCAGTGGCGTTGAAGTTGGTGAAAGAAGGGCAGGCGAGTGCCTGTGTCAGCGCGGGTAATACGGGTGCACTGATGATTTTGAGCCGCTCCATATTGCGGATGTTGCCAGGTATTGACCGGCCTGCAATTACCAAGAGAATACCGTCCGCGCAATCATCCTGTTTTGTCCTGGATTTGGGTGCAAATGTTGACAGCTCTGCCGAACACCTGCTTCAATTCGCCCTGATGGGATCGATTCTGGCCCGGTGCGAACTGGATATCAATGAGCCCAGAGTCGCCTTGCTCAACGTGGGTGAAGAAGAAGTAAAGGGAAATGAACAGGTGCGCCTGGCCTCGCATCTCCTGCGCGAGTCGAACGATTTGAACTATGTCGGCTTCGTTGAAGGTGGGGACTTGTTCACCGGTGTTGCCGACGTCATTGTTTGTGATGGATTTGTGGGTAATGTTGCACTTAAAACAGGTGAGGGTGTTGTTTCACTGGTACTGGGCGAAGTGAAGCAGGCGTTCCAAAACAGTTGGTACGGCAAACTGGTTGGCTTCCTGGCTCTGCCCCTGCTTAAGGCCATCCGCAAAAAGCTGGCACCCTCATATCATAACGGAGCGACATTTTTAGGGCTGCAAGGTGTCGTTATAAAAAGCCACGGAGGCGCAGATGCATTCGCATTTGAAAAAGCCATCGAGCAGGCGATTTACGCAGTAGAAAAAGAAATTCCAGCCAAAATTAACAAAAAACTGGATGATTGGTTGATTTAATACCGATATCCGGTTGTTTGGTGTTCCTGTTTGACTGATACTTTCGGTTTCCTGATCTGGTCTGGATCAGTCAAAATCTTCAATAAGAATGAAAACTGTCAGTAAGAATGAAAACTATGAGTCTAGCATTTGTATTCCCCGGTCAGGGTTCTCAGTTTGTCGGCATGATGAAGGATTTTTATGAAAAAGAATCTGCTATCAGGCCTTTGTATGATTCAGCCTCCGGAATCCTCGGGTATGATCTGTATGATCTTTGTATCAATGGGCCTGAAGAAAGACTGGGGTCGACCGAAGTGACACAGCCGGCCGTTTTGGTTGCCGGTTACGCCATTTGGCATCTGGTGAAAGATCAGATTGATACATCAGGGTTGGTTTTGGCAGGTCATAGCCTTGGAGAGTATACGGCCCTGGTCTGTGCCGGTTCCATCTCATTCGAGGACGCGGTTGCCCTGGTCAAATATCGTGGTCAGCTAATGCAGGGGGCGGTTCCTGAAGGTGTCGGGGCTATGGCCGCGGTACTTGGTCTGGACGATGCCACGATTGAGAAACACTGTGCCGATATCGCCGCATCTACCGGTGGAGTTGTCGAGCCGGTTAATTATAATGCGCCAGGGCAGGTCGTGATTGCGGGCCAGAAAGAGCTGGTTACGCAGGCCGTTCAGCGATTGAAAGAGGCTGGTGCCAAGCGAGCCTTGCCCTTGCCTGTCAGTGTGCCGGCGCATTGCAGCCTGATGAAAACAGCCGCTGACAAGCTGGCTCAATCCCTCCAAAACCTGACTATCAGGGAACCGGTGTACCCGGTGTTTCAGAATGTAGATGCCCAAACAGCAGTTGATGTGCAATCAATCAGGAACAAGCTGGTGCTCCAACTTCACTCGCCTGTACTTTGGAGACAAACAGTTCAGCGGATTGCCGAGGGCCCGACTCAAACAATGGTAGAATGTGGCCCTGGTAAAGTGCTGACGGGGTTGAATAAGAGAATTTCCAAAAAAATGCAGTACGTGGCATTGGGCGATATCGAAAATCTGGCGATGTTCCGTCATCCCGACTGAACACCCTGACGGGTCTTGCCTGACCTGACATGTGGTGAATGTGACGTTCGTATTGAGTAACCTGTTTTTTTCAGAAAATGTAAAGAAAAGATATTAAAAAGAGTTTATTTGGCAGTAAAAACGGGCTGTATGCTTGTCTGAGCAACAGGTATAAACTAGACTAGCACGCTAAATGGCCTGGTAACAGTAATTAGTGAGGGAAATATGAGTACAGTAGAAGAGCGAGTTAAGAAAATCGTATGTGAGCAACTTGGTGTTAAAGAAGCAGAAGTACAAAATTCGTCTGCTTTTGTGGAAGACCTGGGTGCTGATTCTCTGGATACGGTAGAACTCGTCATGGCACTAGAAGAGGAGTTTGAGACTGAAATTCCTGATGAAGAGGCTGAAAAGCTGACGACTGTTCAGGATGCGATCAATTATATCGAATCCAACCAATAAGGCTTGATCTCTGCCGAAAAAACCGTGCCGATATGCGCGGTTTTTTTCTGGTTTTCGCTTGACTGTCTGGTGTTCATTTTAGTTGAATGAATTTGGCTGATACGAAATAACCTGTCGAATATTCATGGCTTCAGAACACCGTCCCCTGTTTTGCTCCTTTATGAATGGCGCACCGAGCGATAACTCGCTGGTTTTTGACCGCGGGTTTGCCTACGGCGACGGGCTTTTCGAAACCATCCATTTTGTGAACAGGCACGCTCCGCTCTGGTTATACCACCTCCAACGGCTTGAAAGAAGCTGCAAGAAACTCCAGATCCCACTGGGTAAATCCGACCTGGCATTAATCGAGAGTAACATTATGTCGCTCTTGGGTGAGCGGTCAGGGGCAGACAAGAAAGCGAACAACACCGAGGCTTCTCACTGTATTATCAAAATAATTGTGACCCGAGGGGCGGGTGGCAGAGGTTACGCATTACCGAATCCGGAGACGCGCCCAACCATTTGGGTCGGGCGCTCAGAGATGACTCCGATTCCAAAACAAATCACCGAAAATGGAGTAGAGGCCGGACTGTGTCACTACCGTCTATCGGAAAACCCGTTTCTGGCTGGTATAAAGCACCTGAATCGGCTCGATCAGGTGATGTGTGCCCGGGAGTTGGGACACCTGTTTGAACTCGTTGTGCTTGATCAGCACGACAGAGTAATTGAAGGGGTAAAGTCTAATCTGCTTCTGTTTTATAAAGACGATAACGTGGTGACTCCGGCATTATCAGTGGCAGGCGTTCGAGGTGTGATGCGTCAGTATTTATTGGAGAATAGTGGCGAAACCGGGGTAGAAATTATTGAAAGAGAAATTTCGCTGGACGAGCTGTATAAATGCTCGGGGTTGGCATTTATCAACAGCGTGTTTGGCGTCGTCCCGGTCAAAAAGTTGATGCAAAGGACGCTTGCTGTGGATTTTCGGTGCAGATTGTTACAGCGGCATTGTGTTCGGTTGTTTGGTTGAATTTATCGCTATAGTTACCTGTGTGGACTTTAACAATTTGTCTGGCGAGGGTGTGATTCTTTTATTGTGTCAAGGTTGAAAATTTTTTTAAGCGTGTTGTTGGTTAGTGTGCTCATGGTGGGTGCGGGTCTGGCTCTGTATCTCGATCATTATTGGAAAGAGATCAATCAGAAGCCCCGGTATGTGGATGGCAATCCTGTCACTATTGAAATAAGGAAAGGTCAAAATTTCCTCTCTTTGTTGAAGGAGCTAAAATCAAAGGGGATCGTTCAGGATGATATTGGCCTGAATGTCTATGCAAAATTAAAGGGGTTGCGTTCACGTATAAAAGCGGGTGAATACCGTATTATGCCAGGATTTACTTTTCCGTCACTGTTGGCGATGTTCGTTTATGGCAAGGTAGTTGATTATCCGATTACTTTCGTGGAAGGTTGGCGATTTACCGATTTTATGTCTGAACTCAAGCGACATCCGGGGTTGCAGCAGACACTGGATGGTCTGACTGCGTCCGAGGTTGCTGCACTTCTGGAGCTGAACAGCTCAAACCCCGAGGGGTGGCTGTTTCCAGATACCTATCACTATGTAAAGGGTGATACCGATAGTAAAATTCTTGCTCAGGCTGCCGCAAAAATGAAACGGGAGCTTGACCAGGTCTGGCAAGGCGCGGCAAAAGACTTGCCACTGAATAATGCCTATGAGCTGCTTACCCTTGCATCCATTGTAGAAAAGGAAACGGCTGTCGAGTCGGAGCGAAAAAAAATAGCGGGTGTGTTTGTATCCCGATTAAAGAAGAAAATGCGTTTACAGACGGATCCCACGGTTATTTACGGCCTGGGCGACGCCTGGGCAGGAAATCTCACCAGAAAGCATTTGCGGCAAAAAACGCCGTATAATACCTACAGAATAAACGGCCTTCCCCCCACCCCGATTGCAATGCCAGGCAGACATTCGTTGTTGGCTGCAGCCCATCCGGAAAACACGCGTGCATTGTATTTTGTTGCCAAAGGAGATGGTTACCACCAGTTCTCAAACACCCTGATTGAACACAACAAAGCAGTGAGAAAATATCAAACAGGCAAAAGAAAGAAGTCATACGTTTCGACGCCGAAAAAGTAACAGGAAAGCCTGATAACAGGAGAGTCTGAAACGAACGGGTCAGCCGAGCACGGGTTTTATACTAAATCGAGGAAGCACTCCAGCCATGTCTGAAAATGCAGTGACCAGAGGAAAATTTATAACTGTTGAAGGAATCGAGGGGGTGGGCAAATCAACCAATATTGAATTTATTTGCCAGCACATTGACAGTATGTCTATCGAGTGTGTGGTTACCCGAGAGCCGGGGGGAACACCGATGGCGGAAGAGATCAGAGCTGTTTTGCTGGCGCATCGCGAAGAATCGGTGTCATCCACAGCCGAACTGCTGTTGATGTTCGCCGCGCGAGCACAGCATCTGGATCAGTTTATCAAGCCCAAACTCAATCATGGTTGCTGGGTTGTGTCAGACCGTTTTACCGATGCGACCTATGCCTATCAGGGCGGCGGGAGAAAAATTGATCTGGCCAGAATCCGGATTCTTGAAGATTATGTTCAGGCTGCATTCAGGCCGGATCTCACCATTCTTCTTGATGCACCAATAGAAATAGGGCTCACACGAGCAACCAGACGGGGTGAACTGGATCGATTTGAAAAGGAAAAACTGGATTTTTTTGACCGGGTGAGAAGTGTATACCTGTCCAGAGCGGAAGAAAACAGGGGGAGAACCAGGATTGTGGATGCTTCCAGGCCACTGGCGGAAGTGCAGGAGCAAATCAGGCATGTCCTGAACGAGCAGTTTGCCGGGGTTTGAGGCTTTGATCAAGGCAGCTTCTGCTGACCAGGGATCAGGATGCACCAGCAAACGGGGCGAAACAAACAGGGCAGAAACGGATTGTGCGCCAGATATCTGGTACAGGGGTCAAGGAGCCAGGGAACAAAAAAGCCGCAGCAATCATAGAGTGCCACGGCTTTTTGTTATGATCCGTCAGTCAGGAAACTGACCGGCTGGCTGACTCAGGCCACGGATGCAGTGCTTGCCTTCTCCGTATACTGATCCATCTTGTCAAAATTCAGGTAACGATAAATGTCGCCTGACAGGCTGTCGATGGTTTTGGCATACTCCATGTACTCTTCCACTGTTGGAATTTTGCCCAAAATTGCCCCCACCGCAGCAAGCTCGGCAGAAGTCAGATAGACATTGGCACCATCCCCCAGTCGATTCGGGAAGTTACGGGTCGAGGTTGAAAGCACCGTTGTTTTGGCTGCTACTCGTGCCTGGTTACCCATACACAGTGAACATCCGGGGATCTCGGTTCTTACACCACTCTTGCCGAAAATGTTGTAGTAACCTTCTTCCATTAACTGAGTCTGATCCATCTTGGTTGGGGGTGCCATCCAGAAGCGTGTTTTCAGTGCATCCTTGTTTTGCTCAAGCAATTTTCCGGCGGCACGGAAATGACCGATGTTTGTCATGCAGGAGCCGATAAACACTTCATCAACCTGGTTTCCTGCCACGTCGGATAGCAGTTTGGCGTCATCCGGGTCGTTAGGGCAGCAGACGATAGGTTCTTTAATGTCAGCAAGGTCTATTTCAATCACTTCTGCATATTCCGCATCACTGTCTGCCTTTAACAGTTGCGGATTATCCAGCCAGTCTTCCATTGCTTTGGCGCGTCTTTCCAGTGTGCGAGGGTCGCCGTAGCCTTCTGCTATCATCCAGCGTAACATGATGATGTTGGATTTCAGGTACTCTGCAACAGACTCTTTGCTCAAAGTGATCGAGCAGCCAGCCGCTGATCTTTCCGCGGAAGCGTCAGACAACTCGAAAGCCTGCTCTACTGTGAGGGAGTCAAGGCCTTCAATTTCAAGAATCCGGCCTGAGAAGGCATTGATCTTGCCTTTTTTCTCTACGGTCAGCAGTCCCTGTTTGATTGCATAATAGGGAATGGCATGAACAAGATCACGCAGTGTGATACCCGGGTTCATTTTGCCCTTGAACCTGACCAGGATTGACTCGGGCATATCAAGAGGCATAACTCCTGTTGCCGCTGCAAAGGCAACCAGACCGGAGCCGGCAGGGAAAGAAATACCCATCGGGAATCGCGTATGCGAGTCACCGCCGGTACCAACAGTATCGGGTAACAGCATGCGGTTTAACCAGGAGTGGATAACACCATCACCAGGACGCAGGGCAACACCGCCACGGGTCTGGATAAAGTCAGGCATGGTGTGCTGCATTTCCACGTCAACGGGTTTGGGGTAGGCAGCAGTGTGGCAGAATGACTGCATAACCAGGTCAGCCTGGAAGCCCAGACAGGCCAGGTCTTTCAATTCGTCTCTTGTCATTGGACCGGTGGTATCCTGGGAACCCACTGTAGTCATTTTGGGTTCGCAGTAGGTGCCGGGGCGAATGCCTTTTCCTTCAGGCAAACCACAGGCGCGTCCCACCATTTTTTGTGCCAGAGAATAACCGGTGTCTCCGTCTGCAGGGTCAACAGGCAAACGGAAAATATCGGTTGCACCCATACCCAGCACTTCACGGGCACGAGTCGTCAAACCACGACCTATAATCAGGGGAATACGACCGCCTGCCTGCACTTCGTCCAGTATTACATCGGATTTGAATTCAAACTCTGAAATGACTTCTCCGGCCTCGTTCAGAATCTTGCCTTCATAGGCGCGTATTTCAATCACGTCACCCATGTGCATATTATCTACCGGTGCTTCGAATACCAGTGCACCGGCGTCTTCCATAGTGTTGAAGAAAATGGGGGCAACCTTGTTACCGATACAGACACCGCCAAAGCGTTTGTTGGGTACCCCGGGCATATCGTCGCCGAAGAACCACAAGACAGAGTTGGTTGCTGACTTGCGCGAAGAACCCGTACCTACTACGTCACCAACAAAGGCGACGGGTAATCCTTTGGCCTTGATTTCCTCAATTTGCTTCATAGGGCCGGTAACACCATGCTCTTCAGGCTCCAGTCCGTCACGAGTCATTTTGTAGGCCGCTCGCGCATGCAGGGGGATATCGGGGCGAGACCAGGCATCAGGGGCAGGGGACAGGTCATCGGTGTTGGTTTCGCCGGTGACCTTGAATACGGTCATTTTGATACTTTCCGGAAAGCTGCTCTTCCTGGTAAACCATTCTGCATTGGCCCAGCTTTCCATAACGCTTTTCGCTACAGCGTTGCCGGCATCCATCTTTTCTTTTACATCGTTAAATGCGTCGAACATCAACAATGTATTTTTCAACTGTTCACCCGCCAGTTCTGCGAGCTCTGCATCGTCTAGCAGTTGAACCAAAGTGGTAATGTTGTAACCACCCTGCATCATACCTAAAAGCTGAACCGCTTTTTGCTTTGAAACGAGGGGAGACTCAGCCTCACCCTTTGTAATCGCGGTTAAAAAGCCTGCTTTAACATAGGCCGCCTCATCAACACCGGGAGGAATACGATTTTCAAGAAGATCAACCAGAGTCGCTTCTTCGCCAGCTGGCGGTGACTTCAGCAATTCAATCAGGCCTGCAACCTGTTCTGCGTTCAAAGGCTTGGGTGGGACACCCTCTGCCGCACGCTCTTCTACGTGTTTGCGGTATGCTTGCAGCACTTTTTTGTACCTCGCTGTTGAATAATGAAGCCCGGTTAGGGGCAAAACAGACAAACCGTCAGGATCAGAAATAGCCTGTGATCCGGGTTGTAGTCCGATTTAATGGCACCTATTTTAATGTATTGGCGATAAAAAGTTAATGCCATAACCCTAAAATTTGTGTAGCTATTAGTGGTAATGGTTTGTTGTGGTTGATATTTTCGTCTGTATAATGCGGTATGACTCAGTTATTTCCATAAATATAATCCGGAATTTATTTGATAAATATGAAAGATTCAACCAATTCAACAGATTCGATAACCCCCGACGATCCGGTTTTGAAAGAAATTATCGCCTTTTTGGGGTGCGATACGCCCGACACCTGGATACAGGCAGCGATCAGGAACCAGTCTTTGCTCTTGATAGATCACGCACATTGCGAGAAAAAAGCGGCATCATCAGCACTGAATCTGATGTATCGCTATGTGGACGATTTTGAATTGCTGAACAAGATGTCCAGGCTTGCACGAGAAGAGTTGCGTCATTTTGAGCAGGTATTGGCGATAATGAAAAAACGCGGGGTGGCCTATACGCATTTAACCCCCTCAAGATACGCAGGCGGTCTTAGAAAAGAGGTAAGAACCTCGGATCCGGAGCGTTTGGTTGACCTGTTAGTGGTCGGGGCAATCATTGAGGCAAGGTCTTGTGAGCGATTTGCCAGAATAGCTCCTTACCTGGATGAGGAACTGAAAAAGTTTTATCTGTCTTTGTTAAAGTCCGAAGGGCGCCATTATCAGGATTATCTCAAGCTGGCCAGAAAAGTCGCCAAAGAGAAAGAGGAAGTGTTCGCGCGCGTAACGCGGTTTTTATCAATTGAAAACGAGTTGATCAATACTCCTGATGACGTATTCAGGTTTCACAGCGGTATCCCCGAGCCGGTTCAATGACATGACCTGAATTTTGGTAACTAGCAGGAAGCGTCTTTGGCATGGATGCCAAAGTCGAGCTTACAGGGATGTATTCACAGCGTCTTCCGGCGCAGACTGCCCGTGGAGGCGTGAGTAGATACGAATTTTGTTAATGGCTGGCTTTGTCAATGGTCGGTTTTGTCAGTGGGTGGTGCTTCAGCTCAAACAGGGCGGACCCGGTTGAGTTGTCAGCCGTACCGTTGTCAGGGTTTTTGGTTGCCTGCAAATACCACACATCGGTATCCCAATCGCCAAGTACGATTCTTCTTGCAGGTTTGCCGTTTGCCTCAATGTTGTGTATGGCCGGTCTGTGTGTGTGGCCGTGTATCAGCAGTTGCACCTTGTTTTCTTCCAGATTGTGAATCACTTCTTCAGGGGTGACATCCATTATTTCCTGTTTTTTCCCCTGGTTTTGTGCCTGGCTGATTTCTCTCAGTTGACGGGCAACAGTCTGTCTGTCTTTTAGGGGGCGGCTCAGAAATGCCTGTTGCCATTTGGGGTTGCGTGCATTCTTTCGGAATTTCATATAGCCTGTATCTTTGGTGCACAGGCTATCTCCGTGCATGATCAGGGCTTTTTGGTCGTACAGATCAATAATGCAGGCTTCTTCAAGCAGTTGGCAGCCGGTTTGATCGGCGAAGGCTTCGCCAATCAAAAAATCTCGATTGCCGTGGATAAAATAAACCGAAATACCCTGATCAGTTAATTGCCGGATGGCTTCCATGATCGAGAGTTGAAAAGGGCTTCTTTCATCATCTCCAATCCAGTTCTCGAAAAAATCTCCCAGGATATAAAGGCATTCCATATCGGAGCCTTTTTCATCCAGGAAGTCGAAAAACGCCCGGGAGATATCGGGGCGCTCTTCTTCAAGGTGGAGATCAGAGATGAAATAGATGCTCATTCGTCTGCAATTACCTCGGCTTTCTCGATAATCACATCGTCAACAGGAACATCCTGGTGGCCTGCCTTCATGGTCGTTGCCACTTCCTTGATTCTGTTGACCACGTCCATACCTTCCACTACCTCGCCAAATACGGCATAACCCCAGCCTTCCACTGTTTCAGCCGTGTGATCCAGGAAACCGTTATCATTGACATTGATAAAAAACTGGGCACTGGCTGAATGTGGCTCCATAGTGCGAGCCATTGCTATCGTCCCTTTTTTGTTTTCCAACCCGTTCCTGGCTTCGTTGGTGATGGGGTCTCTCGTTTTACGTGGCGTCATGTTTGTATCAAATCCGCCGCCCTGGATCATAAAATTATTGATAACCCGATGGAATATCAAGCCGTCATAGTATCCGTCAGTGACATACTGTTCAAAGTTTTTGGCGCTGACTGGTGCTTTTTCGTGGTTCAGTTGTATTTTGATATCACCCATATTGGTGGTCAATAAAATCATTCTAAGGCCCTGTGCCGATGGATTGGTAAATTTTGAGGGCGATAGGATAAAGCGTTAAAGGCGATTTCTCAAATGCATTATCGAATTGAACCGGTTTTGCAGGTTTTTCCCGGTAAATTACAAGATTTGAAAAGCATTTTTTTTGGAGAGCGGATATAATGCCGCATCCGGATTCTGGCTATTTTGACCGCCATCGTTTTCAACTGCATTCAACAACCACACTCAACGAAAAAGACATCGCAACAGACATGACCGAAAAAGAGATTAAAACTCCTACCAATTTTATCAGGAATATTATTGATACCGATTTGGCCAATGGCAAAAATGGTGGCAAGGTTCACACCCGGTTCCCTCCAGAGCCAAATGGTTTTCTGCATATCGGTCACGCGAAATCGATCTGCCTTAATTTTGGCGTGGCACAAGACTACGAAGGTTTGTGTAATCTGCGTTTTGACGACACCAACCCGGAAAAGGAAGAGCAGGACTACATTAATGCCATCAAGGAAGATGTGAGGTGGTTGGGCTATCAGTGGCATGGAGATATTCGCTATGCCTCCTCGTATTTTGATGCCTTGTATGACTACGCCGTTGAACTGATTGAAAAAGGAGCTGCCTATGTTTGCAGTTTGACTGCAGCAGAGGCGTCAGAGTACCGCGGTTCGTTAAAAGAGGCGGGAAAAAACAGCCCGTACCGGGATCGGCCGGTTGAAGAAAGTCTCGATCTGTTTAAAAGAATGAAAGCGGGTGAGTTTAAAGAGGGCGAGCATGCGCTTCGTGCAAAAATTGATATGGCCTCACCCAATATCAATCTTCGTGACCCCGTTCTTTATCGTATTCGACACGCGGAGCATCATCAGACCGGCAATGACTGGTGCATCTACCCGATGTATGACTATACCCATCCGATATCCGACGCACTTGAAGGTATTACTCACTCCCTGTGCACCCTTGAATTTGAAGATCATCGTCCCCTGTATGACTGGGTGCTGGACAACATTTCCATTGATTGCCACCCCCGGCAGATCGAATTTTCCCGGCTGAACCTGAATTACACCATTACCAGCAAAAGAAAGCTCAAACGCCTGGTTGACGACGGATTGGTGGAGGGCTGGGACGACCCCCGGATGCCGACAATTGCAGGTATGCGCCGACGAGGTTACACACCTCGCAGTCTTCGTCAGTTCTGTGAATCTGTTGGCGTAACGAAAAGTGAAGGCGTTGTGGACATGGCGATGCTTGAGTTTGCCGTGCGGGACGATCTTAACGAAAATGCGCCCAGAGCAATGTGTGTGTTAAACCCCGTTAAATTGACACTGACCAATTATCCTGAAAACACGGTGGAAAACCTGACTGTTGCCAATCATCCCCAGAAGCCGGAGCATGGAAGCAGAACGGTTTTTTGGTCCAAACATTTATTGATTGATCAGGCAGACTTTGCCGAACAGGCGCCCAAAAAGTGGAAGCGCTTTGCGCCTGGGTTTGCGGTGCGTCTGCGTGGCGGTTATGTGGTGACCTGCAACGATTTTGTAAAAGACGAAAACGGCAACGTGATTGAAATAATTGGTGAGTACGACCCCGAGACATTGGGAAAGAATCCGCAAGGATACAAGGCAAAGGGCGTTATTCACTGGGTTTCGGAAGCTCATGCTGTCGATGTGGATGTGCGGTTATATGATCGCCTGTTCATTGACGAGTCTCCCGACAGTAACAAACATTCGAAGGACTTTGTTGAACTGCTGAACCCGGATTCCCTGAAAAAGTTGACCGGATGCAAGGGGGAGAGTGCATTAAAAAAGGCTGACGCTTCGTTTCCGTACCAGTTTGAGCGTGAAGGTTACTTTTTTAAAGACGAAGCCCTGTCGACCGAATCCAGAGCAGTATTCAATCGTACAGTCACCCTGCGTGATACATGGGCCAAAATCAGCGGTAAATAGGTAAACATGAATAATTCAGTTATTACAGTATACAATTCACTCAGCCAGAAAAAAGAACCCCTGGTGCCTGTTGTGCCCGGTCAGATAAAAATGTATGTGTGTGGAATGACCGTATACGATTACTGCCATATTGGTCATGCACGCGTGATGGTGGCGTTTGACTTCATTGCCCGTTATTTGCGCTATCGGGGTTTTGATGTGGATTATGTCCGGAATATTACCGACGTGGATGACAAGATATTCGCCCGGTCGGCCGAAAACAGGGAAGACTTTACGCAGCTGACGGGGCGTTTTATCGATGCCATGCATGAGGATGAGAGGGCGCTGAACGTTTTACCGCCAGATCAGGAGCCCAGAGCGACAGATCATTTAAAGGAGATTATCGACATGATTTCTGTGCTCCTGGAAAAAAAGGTGGCCTATCTCGCCGATAACGGTGATGTCTATTTCAGTATCGAACAATTCGACAATTATGGGCAATTAAGCAAAAAAAGAATCGAAGACCTGTTGGCAGGAGCCAGAGTCGAAATCGCCGAATCAAAGCGTAATCCTCTGGATTTTGCGTTGTGGAAAGGCGCCAGGGAAGGAGAGGCCTCCTGGTCTGCGCCCTGGGGCAATGGGCGGCCTGGCTGGCATATCGAGTGTTCCGCAATGGCTACCCATTGTCTGGGGAATACCTTTGACATTCATGGTGGTGGCCCCGACCTGAAATTCCCGCATCACGAAAATGAAATTGCTCAATCTGAAGCCGCAACGGGCCAGAAATTCGTTAACTACTGGATGCACGCCGGGGCGGTTCGGGTAAACAAGGAGAAAATGTCCAAGTCTCTGGGCAATTTTTTCACCATTCGTGAAGTGCTGAAAAAATATTCAGCCGAAGCAGTGCGTTTTTTGCTGGTCAACAGCCATTATCGAAGCCAGATTGACTACTCTGATCAAAGCCTGGTTGAGGCGAATGCGTCACTGGATCGGTTGTATCACTCTCTCAGGGGGGTCGATATTGAAAAGGGTCAACGCCCATTGCCCGAGTATACAGCCAGGTTTATCGGGGCGATGGACGATGACTTCAATACGCCCGAGGCGCTGGCGGTTTTGTTTGAGCTTGCCAAAGAGATCAACCGGCACAAAGAGAGTGAGCCGGGCAAGGCGTCTCTATTGGCCGGTACCCTGGTTTCACTTTCCGGTGTGCTGGGTATTTTGCAGTCAGACCCCGACACCTATTTCAAGTCCAATGCGGTTTCGGAACAGGAAGATGCCATTTCTGCCGATGAAATAGAGCGCCTGATTCAGGATAGAAATGCCGCGCGAAAGGCAAAAGACTGGGCCGAATCTGACAGAATCAGAGACGAACTAAAGGAAAAAGGAGTAGTGCTGGACGACGGCAGGGAAGGGACTACATGGCGCAGGGTTTGATGTTCCGGTTTCTGTCGCGGCGTGTAAATCGCACCTTGACGAGCCAACCGGTGAGCATTGAACGGTAACAGGAATTGTCATGCAAGGGATTCAGTGGTCTGTCGAGCACATTGTTTTTGTCTCTATTGTCGGGTTGATCCTGGCAGGTCTGGGATATTTGCTGGCTTTGGTGTTTCAGGGCCGCAAGGTGACCGAATTGACCTCGCAGTATCAGCAGGCTCGTCGTGAACTTGAGCAGAACCGGCAGGCACTGGAGCAATCGGAAAATGCAAATCGGCAAATCGAGACAACTCTCAAACAGCTAAACGATGTATTGCACGAAAAAGAGCTGGTTGAGAGTCGGCTGCAAGGTCAATTGCATCATGCGAAAGGAGCTGAACTGCGCCTTGAAGACGAATTGACCGGACTCAAAAACCACCTTGCCGATCAGGGAAAAGCGCTGGATCACATTCGGCAGCAATATCATGCGACAGAAAGGCAACGGGAAGTGGCTCAAGCCGAAAATCGGGCGTTAACAGATCAAACCGGGGAATTGCGTGCCCAACTGAAAGACTGTCGGCAAACCATTGAGAAGGAGCGCACACGTACCAATAACCTGAAAGACGAATTGGCAGAAGAAGGGAAAAAGTCTGAAGCGCTGGAAAGCCGACTGTCAATCAGGATGGATGAGTCCGCAAAACAGGCTGCAGAATTAAAAGAAAATCTGGCAGCGGAACAGCAGCGAAACGATTCATTACGCAGTGAGCACTCGAAGCTGCTTGAATCTTACACCCGACTGAAAGCCGAGCAGGATGAACGGGAAGCCAGTCATGCTCGGGAAGTGGCCAACTTTGAAAGACAAAAACTGAGCCTGACTGAACAATTCAAACTGCTCTCCAGTGAAATACTCGAAGCCAAAAGCCGGTCATTGCAGGAAAGCAGCAAGGTGACGCTGAACTCGGTGTTGAATCCGTTTCAGCAATCAATCGACAGCTTTAAAAAAGAAGTGCAGGATATTCACCATCGTGAGACCAGCCAGCAGGGTGAGTTGCGCAAGGAACTGGAATCGCTGAAAGAACTGAATCAAAAAATAACGACCGAAGCCCACGAGCTTGCAACAGCGTTGCGCGGCCAGAAAAAACTGCAGGGCAACTGGGGTGAAATGGTTTTGGAAAACGTACTGGATCGCTCAGGCCTCCAACCGGATAAGGATTACAGGCGCGAAGTCAGCTTTACCACAGACGACGGGCGGCAGAGACCGGATGCTGTCGTCTATCTGCCGCAGGACAAGCACCTGATAATTGACGCCAAGGTGTCGTTGAATGCCTATACCCGCTTTGTCAATGCTGAAGATGAACTTGAGCGTACCCGGGCGCTGGAAGAACATGTACAAGCCGTTGCCGGTCGCATCAAGGAACTGGCCGGGCGTGACTACTACAAATTGTCAGGCTTGAACTCACCGGAAATGGTGTTTATGTTTATACCCATAGAGTCTGCATTCGTTGAAGCGCTGAAAGCGGATGAAGCCCTGTTTCAGGAAGCAATTGAAAACAATGTGCTGGTAGCGACACCGACCACCCTGTTAACCAGCCTCAACATCGTGCGCCAGTTATGGCGCTACGAAAACCAGAACAAGCATACTGCCGCACTGGCCAACAAGGCCGAAGCCGTGTTTAAAAAACTGAACACCTTTCTGGGCAGTTTTGAACGAATCAAAAAAAGCCTGGAGGGTGCGACTGAAGCTTATGCCAAAGCCGAAAACCAGTTAATAAGAGGTAAAGGCAACCTGGTAAAACAGGTTGGCGACTTTAAAAATCTGGCTCCGGCTATCAAGGCCGAATTACCTGATTATTTTACTGAAAAAGCCGGGCTGGAGATTGATGTTTTGCCTGTTGACACTGAAGAGCCTGGCGGTGATATCGCCCGGATCGGGGCGGGCGACAGCCAGCAACCGGAATCGGATCAGAAGGCCTGAGTAAGGCGGATGCACGGGGTGCCGGCTTGTTTACCCGTCAGTTCTGTTCGTGTTTCCGGTTTCCCGGTGTGGTCGCTTCAGCCGCTTCAAGAGTATTCTCCAATAGCATGGCAACGGTCATCGGGCCAACACCGCCTGGTACCGGTGTGATATGGCCTGCTCGCTCCCGTGCGACATCAAATTCTATATCGCCTGTCAGGGTACCATCGTTGAGCCGGTTAATGCCGACATCAATCACAATGGCTCCCGGTTTAATCCATTCTCCCTTTACCAAGCCGGGTTTACCCACTGCAGCGACCAGAATATCTGCCTGTCTTACCCTGGCTGCAAGATCCCGGGTAAACCTGTGTGTGACGGTCACAGTGCAGCCTGCCAAAAGTAGCTCCAGGGCCATGGGTCGGCCGACTATATTGGAGGCTCCTACTATTACGGCCTCCATCCCCCTGATTGTTTGCCCTGTGCTTTCAAGCAGGGCCATTATGCCTTTGGGAGTGCAGGGTCGCAGGGTGGGGAGTCGTTGTGCAAGCCTGCCAATATTATAAGGGTGAAAACCGTCTACATCCTTTTGTGGAGAAATGTTTTCAATAATCTCTTCGGTAACAAGGTGGTCGGGCAGGGGGAGTTGAATGAGTATGCCGTGTATTTCCGGATCTTTATTCAGGCTTTTAATCAGGTCCAGCAGCTCATTTTGGCCAATGGAGGCATCATAAACCAGGTTTTTGGAAACAAAGCCAACTTCCTTGCACGCATTGACTTTATTTCTGACATAAACACTGGAGGCAGGATCGGAGCCAATCAAAATGACTGCAAGGCCGGGGGCGGCCAGTCCTTCGTCAATACGCTTTTGTACCCTGGTTGCAACATTTTTTCGTGTGGCGGCGGCGATGGCTTTTCCGTCAATCAATTTAGCGGTCATTCTGATTCTTTTTTCGTCGATGATGGCAAATAAGGGAGGCGTATTTTGTCATGGATCGCTGTTGAGAAAAAGTGGTTTTCTTCAAGGGCAGTGAAATTGCTTTCTGTGCCTGCAAGGAAAAATTCCTTCTCCTGTGAAACACCCTTCCCTGCAACACGTTGATTGTTCGTTTGATTGTTCATAAGCGGCTCGCTGTTCATTGCAAAGAGCAGAATAAAATGGCTGGTTGTAAAACAGTCGAATCGGGTTTAATTGCTCTATAGCGGAAAAAAATACGAAAGTATGGTTGACGCGATGCGAAACGATCAGTATCATTCGCGCCATCTTTGCTGAGACACGATTTCAAGCAACGGGGTATAGCGCAGTCTGGTAGCGCGCCTGCTTTGGGAGCAGGATGTCGGGAGTTCGAATCTCTCTACCCCGACCATTTTTTCAGTTCTGGCCGGTGTTGCATGTTTGCTGTCGGTCAGTGCGAGTAAAAGGTTCGGCGCCCGTAGCTCAGCTGGATAGAGCAACGGCCTTCTAAGCCGTAGGTCGTAGGTTCGAATCCTACCGGGCGCGCCACGTTTTGGTCGTTTGGCTCAAAAAGCTGATTGGCCAGGCAAGCTGGCAGGTCGCACTAAACAAAAAAATAAATAAAAGTAACGTATTGCAGGTCTCTGTCCCCGGTTCAAAAGTATCCTGTCGGGATCTTGAGAGGCAGCGTAAAGGATATGGTGGGCGTAGCTCAGTTGGTAGAGCTCAGGATTGTGATTCCTGCGGTCGAGGGTTCGATCCCCTTCGTCCACCCCATATTCCTTCCGGATCACTCAACGCACATGGCGAGTGATAGTGAATCAGGTCAGGCGAAAGTGGCGGAATTGGTAGACGCGCTGGATTTAGGTTCCAGTGGGGCAACCTGTGAGAGTTCGAGTCTCTCCTTTCGCACCATCCTGGTGTACTCTAGTTCCCTGTTATTATTTATTTCCCTGTTATTATTTCCCCTTTTTAACTTTTTTGCTTGTTATCTTGAACGCAAGGAAATACTATTCTGTGCCTTTGTTAACAAGGGTTTATTTTTTGATTTGAGGGTGAGAGATGCAAGTTTCAGTAGAAGCGACCTCCAGTATAGAACGTCGAATGACGATTGAAGTGCCTGCCGAGCAGGTCGAGAAAGAAGTGGCAAGTCGCTTGCAGAGTACCGCAAAGACGGTGAGGTTGGATGGTTTCAGGCCCGGCAAGGTGCCGCTGCGGATAGTGCAAAGAAAATTCGGTGAAAGCGTTCGTCAGGAAGTGCTCGGTGAGGTGATGCGAAATTCTTTCGTGGACGCGCTGGAACAGGAAAAAATCTCTCCCGTTGGTCACCCGAGATTTGAGCCAAAACAGGTGGAGCAGGGCAAGAATCTTGAGTTTGTTGCGGTAGTCGAAGTGTTTCCAGAGTTGGAACTCAATGACTTTTCCGGTATCGAGGTAGAAAAGCCGGTGTCCGAAGTGACCAGCGAAGATGTTGACAAGATGATGGATATCCTCTTGAGACAACAGGCAGAGTCGGAGGAGGTTGATCGCCAGTCTGAAGACAGGGACACGATAACGGTTGACTATAAGGGGTCAATCGACGGGGAAGAATTTGAAGGTGGTTCGGCCGAGGGTGCAAAGATTGTTCTGGGTTCCGGTCAGATGATACCGGGGTTTGAGGACGGTCTGGTTGGTGTGAAAGCAGGCGATGAAGTGACTCTGACAGTTTCTTTCCCGGAAGATTATCATGCCGAGAACCTCCGTGGTAAGGAAGCAAAGTTTGAAACCAGGGTTCACAAGGTGGAGTCACCCGTATTGCCGGAACTGAATGAAGAATTTTTTGGCAAGTATGTGCCCGGTTGCTCAAGCGAGTCTGACTTTAAGTCGGAAATTGAAAAGAATATGAAGCGAGAGCTCAGGCAGGCCATTCAAAACAAGGTAAAACAGTCGATTGTTGATCAATTGATAGCTGCGAATGAGATTCTTGTTCCTCAGGCAATGATCTCTCAGGAAATTGACCGTCTCAAGCAGCAAGCGATGCAACAGTTTGGTGGTATGAGTGGTCAAATGAAGCCTGAGGATCTTCCATCTGAATTATTCAAGGGTCAAGCCGAAACACGCATCAAAACCGGCCTTATTTTTAACGAAATAATTTCGTCCAACGGTTTGAAGGCAGACGAAGAAAAGGTCAGGGAAAAGATCGAGGAAATTGCCTCGACTTACGAAGATCCTGAACAGGTTATTTCCCACTACGAGAATACCCCGGAGCAGAAATCCCAGATTGAGGCGGTGGTTCTGGAAGACTCGGTCATCGAGTTTATGCTCGACAAGATAAAAGTGACGGAAAAACCGGTAAGCTATGAAGAAGCTGTCAAGCCTCCGGCACAACAGCCCTGAAACTGCCTGAATGATCTTTGTTGTGTAAAAAACAGTCGGCTCTGAAAAACCGGCTGTTTTTGTTTTTACAAAGGTTGAATTGTAGTCGGTAGCCCTCAGATATATTCACTGCAGTTTGCCTTCCAGGGAGAAATATTTATATTCATCCCTGTTGTCGGCAGAGGTGGTCTATACTTGTTTTTGTCGGTAACATCGCCTCACAAGGAGAAGTAAACCAAATGGTGTGTAACAAGATATGGAGACAGGAATGAACGAGACGATCTCAAATGCGTTGGTGCCAATCGTTATAGAGCAAACAGCCCGCGGCGAGCGCTCTTTCGATATCTATTCCCGGTTGCTGAAGGAGCGGGTGATATTTATGGTTGGCCAGGTCGAAGATCATATGGCAAATCTCATTGTTGCCCAATTGTTATTCCTGGAATCTGAAAATCCGGACAAGGATATACATTTGTATATTAACTCACCTGGAGGCTCTGTGACCGCGGGGATGTCCATTTACGACACCATGCAGTTTATCAAGCCGGATGTATCGACAATGTGTATCGGCCAGGCTTGTAGCATGGGTGCTTTTTTATTGGCCGGTGGAGCCAAGGGCAAGCGATATTGTCTGCCCAATTCCAGAATGATGATCCACCAACCGCTCGGGGGTTACCAGGGGCAGGCGACTGATATTGAGATTCACACCAGAGAAATACTTGGAATCAGGGATAAACTGAACAGCCTCCTTGCTCACCATACCGGTCAGGACATTGCAACCGTAGCGAAAGATACAGACAGAGACAACTTTATGTCAGGCGAGGCGGCAGTCGGATATGGTTTAATCGATGCAGTACTTGATAAAAGAGGCAATAATAATTAATACTTGGTAAAAGCCAGGTGTGTTTTGGTGTTTTACTCAGGGTTGAAATGCAGGGTGACGACTTGGTCTCCGGTTTTTTGCATTGAACAAAAATAAAATTGAGCGCCAGGCGGGTTAAGAGGATATTTTAATGTCTGACAGTAAAAGCGGCAAAGGTGATGATGGCGGTAAACTGCTTTATTGTTCGTTTTGCGGAAAGAGTCAGCATGAAGTTAGGAAACTGATTGCTGGTCCATCCGTATTTATATGCGATGAATGCGTAGATTTATGTAATGACATTATTCGCGAAGAAATACACGAAAGCAGCACCGAAGAAAGTTCAGAGCGATTGCCGGTACCGAAAGAAATTAAAGAAACACTGGATGAATATGTGATTGGCCAGAACAGAGCCAAAATCGTTCTGTCCGTAGCGGTTTATAATCATTACAAGCGGCTGAAATACGACACTAAAAAATCAGATGTCGAGCTGGGTAAAAGTAATATACTGCTCATTGGGCCAACCGGCAGTGGTAAAACGTTGCTGGCCGAGACTCTTGCCAGAATGTTGAATGTTCCTTTTACTATCGCCGATGCGACGACACTGACCGAAGCCGGTTATGTAGGGGAAGATGTCGAGAACATTATCCAGAAACTGTTGCAGAAATGTGATTACGATGTAGAGAAAGCGCAACGGGGCATCGTTTATATTGACGAAATTGATAAAATATCCCGTAAATCCGACAACCCGTCAATTACCCGGGATGTTTCCGGTGAGGGTGTTCAGCAGGCATTACTCAAGCTGATTGAAGGTACAATCGCTTCGGTACCTCCACAAGGTGGAAGAAAGCATCCCCAGCAGGAGTTTTTGCAGGTTGATACGTCAAATATCCTGTTCATTTGCGGGGGGGCATTTGCCGGTCTCGACAAGGTGATCAGAGACAGGTCGGAAAAAAGCAGTATCGGTTTTTCAGCCTCGGTAAAAAGCAAGCAGGATTCCAAAACCGTTGGAGATACCCTGAAAAGCGTGGAAACCGAGGACCTGGTCAAGTATGGTTTGATTCCCGAGTTTGTAGGGCGCCTGCCTGTGGTGGCAACACTGGATGAATTGGACGAGGCTGCACTGGTTCAGATCCTGACAGAGCCAAAAAACTCTCTGACAAAACAGTATGCAAAGTTATTTGAAATGGAAGGTGTCGATATCGATTTCAGAGAAGATGCGCTGAAAGCGGTTGCCAATAACGCAATGGAGCGTAAAACCGGAGCACGCGGGTTGCGATCCATCCTGGAGGCAACATTACTTGATACCATGTATCAAATACCGTCAGAAGACAGTGTAACAAAAGTGGTGGTTGATCAATCTGTTATCAATGGTGAATCAGATCCAATAAAGATTTACCAGAATACAGACCAGGCCAAAGCTGTTCCTGAAGACTGAGCCTCGTAAGCCGGTTGCGTTTTGTCCTGATTAATGCTCAACTTGAGCGAGAGACGCATCCGGTTGCCCCCGCCTTCCTCCTGCGGGTGACCTCGAAAAAAGTGCTGTTGCTGGATATAATGTTTCGATCCGAGGTTCTTCTCGCCTTGTAAATTCAAATATTTACTCCATCTGACTATTCTGCACCATAGTAAATCAGAGAAGTCCAATTCAAGTTTTCATGTAAGTGACAAACCTGGATACAAAATATGTTGTTTGTTGCTTCCGAGGTGTTTTTATGAGTTATCACGAGTTTGAAGATACTGCGGCCGAACAGTTGCCGATGTTGCCGCTGAGAGATGTGGTTGTTTTCCCTCACATGGTTGTTCCTCTTTTTGTCGGGCGTGAAAAGTCAATAGCGGCTTTGGAAGCGGCAATGGATAGTGGCAGAAGAATACTGTTGGTTGCTCAAAAAGATGCTTCAATAGAAGAGCCGGGTATTCAGGATGTTTATCGGGTTGGAACAGTTTCCACTGTACTTCAGTTGTTGAAGTTACCTGATGGTACGGTCAAGGTGCTCGTCGAAGGGGAAGAAAGGGCCAAAATCTCAAATATAGTCGAAGCTGAGTATATCACTGCTGATGTGGAGTATTTGGATGAAATCCCCGCACAAAGCTCTGAAAAAGCAGGGCTTGTTCGTGCTCTTGCAGCAGAATTCGAAAAATATGGAAAACTGAGTAAAAAAATACCTCCCGAAATTACCAAATCCCTCGAAAGTATTACCGACGTTGTCCGTCTGGCAGACACCGTTGCTTCCCACCTGGATATGAAGATTTCAGAAAAACAGGAAGTCCTGGAACAGGCGGATGTGGTTCGTCGTGTTGACCTGATAATGGCCAGAATTGAGTCTGAGCTTGATTTGATTCAGGTTGAAAAACGTATTCGTGGCCGGGTTAAAAAGCAGATGGAAAAAAGCCAACGCGAGTACTACCTCAACGAACAGATGAAAGCCATTCAAAAAGAAATGGGTTCCATGGGAGAGGGAGGAAGCGATTTTGATGAGTTTGAAAAAAAGATCGCATCATCGGGAATGCCGGAAGAAGCACGCAAAAAAGCGGATGCTGAATTAAACAAGCTGAAAATGATGTCGCCAATGTCTGCGGAGGCGACCGTTGTCAGGGGGTATATCGAGTGGATCAGCAACCTTCCCTGGAAAAAGCGAAGTAAAGTACGCCACGATCTGGCAAAAGCAAAAGACATCCTGGATCAGGATCATTTTGGTCTGGAAGAGGTAAAGGATCGAATACTCGAATACCTGGCGGTTCAGGGTCGGGTCAAGAAACTGAGGGGGCCGGTGCTTTGCCTGGTTGGCCCTCCAGGGGTGGGAAAAACATCGCTTGGCCAATCTATTGCCAGGGCGACCAACCGAAAATACACCCGCATGGCGCTTGGCGGAGTCAGGGATGAGGCAGAAATACGAGGGCATCGCCGCACCTATATTGGCTCTATGCCTGGCAAGATTGTGCAAAAAATTTCCAAGGTGGCGGTGAAAAATCCACTGTTTCTGCTGGATGAAATAGACAAAATGGGCATGGATCATCGTGGTGATCCGGCATCTGCCTTACTTGAGGTGCTGGATCCGGAACAGAATCACACCTTTAATGATCATTACCTGGAAGTGGATTATGACTTGTCGGATGTGATGTTTGTTTGTACTTCGAACTCAATGAATATACCGTCGGCGCTTCTGGATCGTATGGAGATTATCCGTATTCCCGGCTATACAGAGGATGAAAAGGTAAAAATTGCCGAAAACTACCTGATTCCCAAACAAACCGGCCAAAATGGTCTCCGGAAAGGTGAACTTGAAATAACCGAAGAGGCGGTGCTTAATCTGGTTCGTTACTATACCAGGGAAGCAGGCGTTCGCGGTCTGGAAAGGGAAATAGCCAAAATATGCCGTAAAGCTGTCAAGGGTTTTTTGCTGGAGCCAAAGCCAAAAAAAGGCGCCAAAAAAGATACCCTGATTATAACGGGAGAATCGCTGGACGAATTTTCCGGGGTACGCAAGTTTAAATATGGCCTCGCAGAAGAAGAAGATCGCATAGGGCAGGTGACCGGGTTGGCCTGGACTCAGGTCGGTGGCGAATTACTGACCATTGAATGCGCCAGTGTCACAGGCAAGGGCAAGGTAATTAAAACCGGCTCTCTCGGTGATGTTATGCAGGAGTCTATTCAGGCAGCATTAACTGTCGTAAGGAGTCGCAGTGTGTCCCTGGGGCTGCCAGAAGACTTCCACGAAAAAAATGACATTCATATACATGTCCCGGAGGGTGCAACGCCCAAGGATGGCCCCAGTGCCGGTATCGCGATGTGCACAGCACTGGTTTCAACGCTCACAGGTGTTCCGGTCAGGGCTGATGTTGCAATGACCGGAGAAATCACTCTGCGAGGGCAGGTTCTGGCCATAGGCGGTTTGAAAGAAAAGCTGCTCGCAGCTCATCGAGGCGGAATTAAAACGGTAATTATTCCAGAGGAAAACAGGAAAGACCTCAAAGATATTCCCGAAAATATCAAGGAAAACCTCGAAATCGTACCTGTTAACTGGATTGATGAAGTGTTGGATATGGCGCTGGCCTATCAGCCGGAAAGCCTTGACAACGCAAAACCTGAGCAAAAAAAAGGCAGTTCGTCAGGTGAGGCTGAAAAAAACGGAAATAAAGGAAGAATAAATACACATTGACAGGGTAGTGGCTTGACACAACTTCGAGTCAGTTGGTATAAACTCATCTTTCGTCAGGCCGCTACAGATGCGGGGTTCGGTAGAAATTCCATTCTCTACTATCCGGAAGAACCGGAAATAAGAACTAAAATAGTCAACTCTTCTGGAAAGTCGCTGTTTAACGGAGACTTTTGGGAATCAACCAAAAACAAACAAGGGGTTTAGTGTGAATAAATCTGAATTAATTGATGCGATCGCGGCTTCTGCCGATATTCCTAAAGCAGTAGCGGGTCGGGCACTGGATGCAGTGACATTATCAATCACTGAGGCATTGCAAGATGGAGGGCAGGTTACCCTGATTGGTTTTGGGACGTTTTCCGTCAAGAGAAGAGAAGCGAGAACCGGCAGAAATCCTCAAACCGGTAAGGAAATTTCAATTGCAGCGGCCAACGTTCCATCCTTCAAGGCCGGTAAAGCGCTGAAAGATGCTTGTAATCAATAATACCTCCAGATCAACGGTACTTCCGGATCGATAGTATCTGTGGGTACGATAGTACCTCCGGATGCCGGAAACCTGAAAAACATCTTTGCGATAAATGCAAATATGTTGGTGGTTGGCCTGTATCCGGGTGAAGTTGTTATTGTTTTTCGCCGGAACAAAGAAGCGCATTCACGGAATGCGCTTTTTTGTTATTTTTGGATTTAAAGACCAGGGGTGATTCAACCCTGTTGTTGCGGAGATGTCATGTTACAAAAAATCAGGGACAATGCTCAAAGTACCATAGCCAAGGTAATTGTTGGTTTGATTGTCGTTACCTTCGCCCTGTTTGGCGTGGAATCCATAATTGGTGGATTGGGTGGAGAGCCGGAAGTCGCAGAGGTGAACGGGGAAGAAATTACCGAGTATGAGTTTCTGAGAGAAGTAGAGCTGAAACGCCGACAGGTAATCAATCAGATGGGAGGCAACGTCGATCCTTCATTGATAAATGAGGAAGTTCTCAACAAAACAGTGCTCGAAGACCTGATTAAACAAAAACTGTTACTGCAGACAGTGGCGGAAATGGGCTTCGATATCTCCGATGTGTCCATCAGTCATCAAATTCAGGTCATGCCACAATTTCAGGTTGATGGCAAGTTTTCCAACGAACTGTTCCTGAACTCAATACGTAATATCGGTATGAGTACATCCGATTTTAAATCGTTTTTGAAAAAGCAGATAAAAATCAGCCAATTGCAAAATGGTTTGGTGGCTTCTTCCTTCGTCACTGAAAAGCAGCTGGCTGATCTTGTCGGGATCGACAGACAGCAGCGAGATGCTCTGGTTGTGACAATCAATTTTGATGCAGTAAAAACAGGTGTCGCGGCACGCCCCGATCAAATAAAAGCGTATTATGAGGAACACAAGGAAGAGTTAAAAACGGAAGAGTCAGTTTCTGTAAGCTATATTGTCCTTGACAAGGATCGCCTGTCACAAGAAATATCGGTGACGGATGAAGAGCTGAAGGAAAGGTATGACCAGAATAGAGAAGAATTTACGCGCCCCGAAGAAAGGGAAGTGGCACATATTCTTATCGAGATCACTGATGACCTGGCCGAAAATGAGGCTGTCGCCAAAGCCGGATCGCTGATTTCGAGCATCAAGTCAGGCGAAAGGTTTGAAACCGTTGCCAGAGAAAACTCGGGAGATCCAGGCTCTGCTTCTCAAGGTGGTTATCTGGGTTTCGCACCAAAGGGTACCTATGCCGTTCCTTTTGAAAATGCGGTTGATAAACTGGCTGCTGGAGAAATATCCGAGCCTGTGGTAACGGAATTTGGTGTGCATGTGATCAAGCTTCTCTCCAGGAGAGAAGCGCAAGTACCTTCTTTTGACGAAGTGAAAGGCAAATTGCTGGCTCAATTACGTGAGAAAAAGGCGTACGACAAGTATGTCGATATGTCTCAAAAACTGGCAGATATCAGTTATGAGTCAGTCGACTTGCTGGATCCGGCCGAGGAACTCGGATTGGAAATTCAGAAGGGCGAGGTAGCCAAATCAACTGCGAACAGTTTGCTCGGGCATCCGTCGGTAGTTGCTGCTGCCTTTTCAGATGACCTGGTAAAAGAGCAGCTTAACAGCGAACCTATTGAAATATCTCGCGATCAGACCATTGTACTAAGGTCTGACGAGTTCCATCCCGGTCGCCTGAAAACACTGGAAGAAGCGACCCCGGAAATCACCCGTTTTGTGGAACAAAACAACCGCCTTGACGTTGCGAAAAAGAAGGCTGAAGATGTTCTGGCAAGGTTAAAATCCGGAGAAAAGCCGGAAGAGATTGCTTCCAACGAAAGTGTGAAGGGCTTGATTACAGCGGAAGATTACAACAAAATAGTGAGAAATGATACGCGGGTCAGTCCGGTCGTTTTGGAAAAAATATTTCGCATTAAAAATCCGAAAAGCTCTGATGGTGTAGTTTATGCACAGGTGGACGATACCAAAGGCGTGAATATAATAGCTTTAAAGTCGGTTAAACCCGGTTCTCTTGACTCGCTTTCCAGTGAACAGCAAAACATGTTTGCAAGAGCGGTTTCCGGTCAAACGGGCACAATCGACTTCCAGGATTATGTGGGTTACATCGAGCAACATTCGGAGGTTGAACGGCTGTGAGGCGGTATTAAAAGGTCTCGTATACAGATAAATAAAAGGTCTCGTACACAGGTAAAAAGTTACATAGACCAAAGGTTTTAAAGGGCACTCTTCGTAGTGCTCTTTTTTTCATTGGTTGATGTTAACAGGTTGTTGCTTTGAACCAGGGTTATATAAAAGTTCAATTTTCATATATAGTATATTGTCCGGGTAGGCAGATTGGGGCTGCCGGTTAATTTGAGCACTGGTTATCTTTAAATATTTATTGTTTCATGTATCTTCCTGTTTCAGGCAGTTGCTATGCAGGCCAGTTGTGTAACGCGATTAATCATACCTCGTAAACAAAAATTGCGATTCAACTCATAAAGGTAATCATTAGAGAATATGTTTCTTGTTCTTGCCGGCTCGTTACTGGCATTCGAGATGACCAGAGAGATGACCGAGGTTACCCCTCATCATCGGGGAGAACAGGTTATCGAAACGGCGATACGTGTTGGTATTGATGAAGTGGCACATTCACGAGTGGATGTCGTTGTTGAACCCTATGTAGAGCAAAAATTCAGGAATATTGTCCGTCAGGCATATGATTATAGTTGTGGTTCTGCGGCGCTGACCACCTTGCTCGAGCATTACCTGGGCCGAAAGTTCAATGAGCGTCAGGTTATGGAAGGGCTCCTTCATTACGGGGAAAGTGAGCGCATTGTTGAAAGGCGCGGTTTTTCCATGCTGGATATGAAACGGCTGGTTTCAGCTCTGGGCTATCCTGGTGGTGGCTTCAGAGCAGAAATTGAAGACCTGGTTGCACTGGATCATCCGGCAATTGTGCCGATAGTGCACTCGGGTTTTAAACACTTTGTTGTAGTAAGAACCATCAAGGACGGTCGGGTGTTTGTGGCTGATCCCTCAGTAGGAAATATCTCTTTTACACTTGAAAGCTTTAAGGATCGGTGGGATCAAAACGTGCTTTTTGTCGTGTTCCCTGGCGAAACCAGGCCCATAGACGGTTTGGAGCTTCGGGAAGAAGATTTGCGCTTTGTTGATGATAGTACCATAACCTATCAGGCATTCAGAGAATTTCCCCAGTTCAATCTTCCGCTTGAGAACCGGATTATCAATGAACTGGAGCGAATGAAAAACAAACCTGATGGCACAGTCGACAACACGACAAAACAGCTCAGATACCATCGTAAATAGTATGGCCATCAAGCCGGATAACCTGTAGGAAAAGGAATCAATAATGAATCGTTGGGTAGTGCCTTGTGTCGTTACTTCCTTGTCAATTATGGTGTCAAGTATGTCTGCCATTGCAGAAACACAGTCAAACGTGGATAAAGCGCGGGACGCCTTGACCAAGCAAGAAGGTGACACTGATTCCGCCAAGCAACTGGAGGAAGTTTTCCAGGCGGCTGAAAAAAACTACTCGCTGATCAAACAGGGTAAATATGCCTTGTCCTACTCGTTCAACTACAGTTATTTTGGTGACCAGAGACTGGCGATTGATATTGTTGAAGGCTCATTCAGAAATGCGGATGTTACCCCTGCAGCAACTCATACATTCACCAACTCCTTTTCCATTGACTTCGGCTTGTTGAATAATCTTACTCTGAATGCCCGAATTCCGTTCGTTGTCAAGTATGATACCCAACAAGAGATAAACAATTCAGACCTGGGTGATGTTTCTTTTTCTCTACGTTGGCAGCCTATCCCTTATACTCCGGGAAAAATGTCGTCCACCGTGTTTGCCAGTTTCAATACCCGAACTGCCACCAGTCCCTATGAAATCGATCTGGATCGTCAACTCTCTACGGGTAGTGGTACCTATTCGTTCTCGGCCGGACTCAGTCTCTCCAAAATCCTTGATCCGGTCGTGCTATACGGTTCTGTATCAGGCAGTTATGCGTTGCCTGTCGATGGCCTGAATCAGGTCAGGGGAGGGTCGTTACTGACAGAAGTTGAACCGGCGTACAGTCTGTCCCTGTCCGGTGGTTTCTCCTATTCATTATCTTATGATATTTCACTCAGTGGATCAGTCCAGGTTTCATACTCCGGGGAAACCAGACTGACTTTATTTTCCGGCGGTCAGTCATTCACTTCTTCGTCGCAAGACCAGGTTAGCGGTGTAATGAATTTGTCCGTTGGCACCCGTGTCAGTGAAAAAACAATTATCAATACTAACGTCGGTTTTGGTATGACAGAGGATTCTCCCGACATCATTATAGGTGTTTCCTTGCCAATCAACATTGACGGGCTGAAGGAACAGTGACCTTGGAAGGGGGTCTGGTTTGGAAATGCTGACGATGAGAGCAGTAAAAACGGTTCTTTGCGCTTTGTATTGTGTGTTGTTTGTGTCTGGTGTTTGTCATGCACAAATGACACAGAACCTTATTCTTGACGCAAAGGCCCTGGCTCTGGGTAATGCGGTGACTGCCGATACGCCGGGAATAATGTCCATTCACTACAATCCGGCGGGTCTGACAAAACTGAAAGGGCGCCAGTTTGAAGTAGGTATCATGAATATCTATATGGATATTGATGCCGACTTTATTGCCCCGGAAGGGTACGAAATTTTTGGTATTGATGGCCTGGAAAAAGATCCTGTGGCCAATGCTCACAGTCACGTCAATCGTCTTGCTCTCTATATCCCCGGTTTTGGGCTGCACAAATTGCCACCTTATATTCCAGGTGCAGTGCCTCACAACGGTTTCAGTTACAATCCGCCCGGTTCGAAAATCACTTTTGGTAACGCCCTGTTTATTCCGATGGCCGCAGGGTTTTATCGAGATTCCAGCGACCCGGGCAGGTATCAGCCCCAGGCAGCCGGCCTGGAAAGAATTACCTATCTATCACCTTCCTTCGGCTACGAAATCAATGATAAATGGTCTGTGGGCGCAGGTATCCACTTCTCTTACTTTGCCTTGTCGGCAGAGCAATGGATGCGCGCACCCAATATGCTGCTGGGTGTGGCCGAGATACTGCAAGACGCCTTTAACTGTGAATCGGGGAATGAACCCCTGGCGCCCTGGGTTACCTTGTGTGGTGGCAACATTGGCCCCTGGGATGATATTGGTGCCATGGAACTGGAGCTTGAAGAAAAACTTTCCCCTTCCTATACGCTCGGCGTAACCTGGACGCCCAATGACTGGTTTTCCTGGGGAGCCAGTTATGCAAGTGATGCTGATATGAACCTCAAAGGTTCTTTCCTGCTCGAATACACTGAAGACTTTTACGGCTTTTGGCAGCGGTTTAACAGCTCTGTTGTCGGTGCCATCACTGCCGCTATTTTGCAGCTTCCCTCAGGTGTTCCAACGGAATCCGGTAATGTTTCAGCAAGGCTTACCTACCCGCAACACTTTCAGACCGGAGTAAGCATCAAGGTTCATCCAAAGTTAACCTTTAATGCTGACCTGGGTTGGACAGATTTCAAAAAATGGGACGCATTTCGTTTTAAATTTGACCGTCAGTTGGAATTTCTCGGGGCAGCGAGAATACTGTCGCCCAAAAATGCAACGTCAGACAGTTTGAATTTGCAGCAAGGCATGGTTGATATTTGGAACTGGGGGTTTGGTTTGGAATTTCACGCCACTTCACGTCTGGATTTACGAGCCGGTGTGGAGTTGCGGGACAGTGTCATCCCGGATAACCAGTTTTCTATCATGGCCCCGTTCGGGAGTGCAAAACTGTATAGTATCGGCCTGGGTTATCAATGGTCGAAAAAAGCAGTGGTTGATATGAATATCAGTTATCTGCAATCCATACATTTTACGCCCGCAGACGGAAGTTGTAACCTGAACTGTGACAATATTACCAACATCGTCTACAACCCCTATGCAGGCCTGGATGTGAAAACCTCACTCAGGGTTGTGATGGCGGGTATAAACTTTCGTACCAGGTTTTAACCTTGATGGCGGCGACAGCTTCCAGGTTCGGTTACCTCTTTATTCTCGTCTGCCTCGGTTCAGGCAGTAATACGGTTTTTGCTGAAAGGTATTTCACCTGGGTCGATTCAGAAGGCAATGTAAGGCATACCGTTATACAGGAGGAGTCCAATCCTCTGATCAGGGAGGGCGAGGCTGATCATATCCCGGGTGCAGCTGATGTGCAGCCGGATGTTGCTGAACCGGCCACTTCCGGGCCGCCCACCTCGAAGCCTCTTGCCTCGAAGCCCCTTACATCGGTGCCTCTTACCTCAAAACCTGCCGGCCTTCGAGATAAGGCTGAATCTGCCATTGATTTAACCGATGTGGATGCTGATCACTTTGTTGATGGCGATGTGCTGGAAAGACAGCAACTGCTCAGTCCTGAACGAACTACAGCCCATTATACCTGGATCGATGCCCAGGGTCAGATGCACTCCAGGGTATATAAGCGAAATAAAGAAGGACAATTGATTGTCGAGGCTGGTCGGATAGCACAGTCGCATGAAGGTTCTCATCCGTCTTTGTCTTCCTACGAAGAAATCGTGCGAAACTCGCCGGGGCTGGAAAATGCTGACCCTGCGGCATTGAGCATTCTTGGAATTGATGATAAAAGTTCCATTCTTGCGCAATTCGCCACGCGATGTTGCCAGCAAATCAGCTCGGATTTTCTCGATACCGTTGAGTGGAATGAGCCCGCTTTCATTGAAATCAATAAACACTCAAAACATCATGTTTTCGATACGGGCAAGAGCGCTTATGAAATAATCATACTGCCCCACATCAAGAATGAGTATACACTCAGGTTGCGCTCTTTTAATCGTGACGGTGTAATGATCCCGACTTTGGTGTTTCTAAATGGCGATTTTGAACCTGTCAGGATGATTTACAATGCAACCTCATCATATGTTGCGGAAAACTGGCTAAGATACGGTTACTTGCAATCGGTTTATCGTCTTCGACCGGTCGAAGACGAGCGTTATTTACTGATTTTGACTCAAAGAGAGGATTTGAAACTGGCGACGTTTTTCGAGACCGGAAAAGACAAATTGATTTCTCTCAAACACACGCGATACGGCTCATTTGAGCTTCTTCTTTCGCGCTGAACTCTCTTTCTGACGATGGCGGTTTGCGGTTTTACCGGTTTGTGTCGTCGTTCGGCTTGAAGAACCTTTGGATTGCCTCTTTGTTTTGTCATTGGCGCGGCTTTTGGCCGATGAATTGCGGTGTGGCCGGGACTTGCCACTGTGATTTGATTTGTTGCGCGGGTGGCGTGCCTTTTTGCCAGTGGATCCGGTGGAGGCGGTTTTTTTTGTCCGCCGGTTTTCAGGTGAATTTCGCTTTGATTCAGGCTGTGCTTCACTGCTTGAGCCGGATATGGCTGCATTTAGCTGACTCATTTCTTCATGGCCGAGATTTCTCCACTGGCCCGGTTTCAAACGGCCGAGTTGAATATGCATTATTCTGATACGGGTCAATCGCCTGACCTCATAACCCAGGTATTCGCACATGCGACGTATTTGCCGGTTCAGGCCCTGGGTAAGAACAATTTTAAAGGTCGTCTTATTCTGAATGGTGACCTTGCAGGGCCTGGTTACGGTACCAAGTATGGGGATTCCGTTTGACATTTTGTCGGCAAAGGACGAATCCAGGGGTTTGTCTACAGTGACCAGATACTCTTTATCGTGAGCGTTTTCAGCTCGCAGTATTTTGTTCACGATGTCACCATCACTGGTCAGCAGAATCAATCCGTCCGAGGGTTTGTCCAGCCTGCCTACGGGGAAAATTCGCTGGTCGTGATCGATGGCGCTTATAATGTTGTTTCGTACATTCTGTTCCGTGGTACAGGTAATGCCAACAGGTTTATTGTAGGCCAGATAAACGCGGTCAGACTTGTTGGCCGGGCTGGCGGCGATTTCCATTCCGTCAACCGTGACTGAATCCCCCGGTTCCACTTTGACACCGAGTTCAGGCATCTTGCCATTTATTCTGACTCTGCGAGCTTCTATCAGCCTGTCCGCCTCGCGGCGGGAGCAGTACCCGGAATCACTGATATATTTGTTTAGCCTGATTGCGCTATCTGAATTCGACGGATGGTTCATTGGGTTCTGTTTCTTGCCGGGAATGATCAATGTCGCCATTTTAGACGATAAAAGAAATAATGAAAGCAATATCCAACGAACTGATAGCAAAGCTGCTTGTTAGCCTTGACGGTTTGATCTACCATAGTCCGTCGAACCTTGCGTAAAAAGAGAAAAATTGCGGCTACAATTCAGCATTGGGTGACAGGTTATCGGGTGCAGCTTTGAAATGGGTTGAGCAAAGAAAACAGCAGGAAATACACACCGACCTTGCAAATGTGGTTGCGACCAGGATGAATTCGATCATGTTTTCCAATGGTGCTGATTTTGCACATTACGAATGACATTAACCGGCAATACTGCACTATTTTTATTCTAACGCTTAAAGCATCGTCCGCATGCTGTCAATAACATGAAATTGTCCTCACAGTTATCCTTGTCGCTTTTTTACGCGCCGTTAACGCTTGTCAAGCACAAAAAACGGGCCTGGCTCGCTCTTTCCGTTTATCTGGCGGCAGGAATGGGGGTGTTTGCGGTATTCGGTTACTTGTTGCTGATTAATCAGGAGGTGCTGAAACAAGCCCTTCTGGCCTATTTTTTTCCCCAATCCTGGCAATCCCCGTCGGAGCGTCTTTTTCTGTTCTTTTACGAGTCACAGTCAAAACAGGTTTTGGGCAACCTGATTCTGAGTTCATCGCTGGTGGTTGCCTCCATTTTTCTGTTTCCCCTTAAGGAAATCTACTCGGCAGTTACAGAGAAAGAGCTCAATTATCCGAATGGCAAGCCGCATGAATTTCCGCTCTGGATGCAAGCGATGGAAGAAACCCGCCTGTTCTTTTTTTATGCAGCAACTCAGCTTGGTATACTCTGGATCGGGTATTACCCCTATGAGTGGGCAAATGTACTATCGGTTGTGCTCAGTTATTTATTCCTGTTTTATACCTTTGGCCTGGATACCATTTCTCCAACCTTGCAACGGCACCGACTCAGATATTCAAAGATTAACAAACTGCTCGGTAAAAACCTTGTTGCCACTTTGGTGTTTGGAGTGATGTACAGTGCTCCTGCCCTTGCCTTGAGTCAGTGGATTCTGCATATGGAGTCGTCGCTGAGCCTGCTGGAGGTGTCAACGATTTTATTTGCGTTTAATTTGACTTTTATTGCTATTTCCATTCCTGCAGGTACCAGAATCGCTTCGGAACTTCTGCAAGAAGCACCTGATGTGGCGCCGGTCAATCCGTCGGTTGCCAGGCGTGTTTATATAGCGATGTTTTTTCTTCTGGTGACAGAACTGGTTTTGCACACCCGACTTGTTCAATCCATGCATCACAAATCTCAGGTTTTGAAAGCCAATTATTCGGTCAACTTTGGTTCCTTTGGCTTTGACTACATTTCTGCGGATGAATCGATAGAAAACAAAACAAAGAATCTGGTTTCTTTTGATATGGAGGTTGAAAACCCGTCCCGGTTTGATATTGTCTTCGAAGACAGCCGTCTGTTTATCAAGAAGGATGACAGACTGGTGAGTGATGTCGCAATTACCGGATTTGCTGTACCCGCAGGCGAAACCCGGTTGGTTACCCTGGTGTTCAATTCACAATCGGATTTCTCGGGTGCCACTCTGGGTTCTATTCGTCATATTTTTAGCGGCTGGGACATGGAGCTTCATTTGCAGCTATTTCCGGGTATACCTTTTATCGTGGAAGTTATGACGGCAGAAGATGAAGACGAATAGATTGGTTGTTTCATGCGTCCCGGTTGTTTGGGCAGGGTGTTGCAGTTATCAGGGACAATGAACAGAGTTGCCACTGCTGGCAACTTGACAAAAACAAAAATCAAACGTATGTTTCAAACAAATGTTTGGAATTTAAAATATGGGCCAGTCAGATACGGTAGATCGAATCCTGGATGCTGCTGAACAATTGTTCGCCGAACGAGGTTTTTCCGAAACTTCCTTGCGGATGATTACCAGTAAGGCTGGTGTAAATCTCGCTGCGGTCAATTATCATTTTGGTTCGAAAAACGATCTGATTCAGGCTGTGTTTGCCCGCTTTCTTTCACCATTCAGCAAAATCATTGATCAGGAACTGGATAAGCGAATGGTGGAAGGAGAGATTTCCCTCGGCGTTGAAGAGCTGCTGATAATTATTACCAGTTCCATTGTCCGTATTTCCAGCCGAAGTAAAAACGGTTTACCCGTATTTATGCGATTGCTGGGTCTTGCCTACACACAGTCCCAGGGGCATTTGAGAAAGTATCTCGAAGCCGAATACAAACACAGCTTTCGCCGGTTTATGAAAGTGTTTAAAGAGGCGACACCTGAACTCACCAATATAGACCGTTTTTGGCGTATTCAGTTTACCATGGGGGCAATGGCATTTACCATGTCCAGCAGTCATGCGCTCACCGATATTCTGCAAAGTGACCTGGGCGTCAAGACATCAACCAGCGATATCGTGGCCCGCCTGGTTCCCTTTGTTTCTGCCGGCATGAAAGCGCCACCTGCTGACACGGAACAACTCCTTGCCAGTTTCCATACAGATGCAGTAGATCCGGACACGTTTGTACAGGTAACGTCTGGCCCCGTAAAATAATCGCACAAACCTCGCACCGTATTCTTGTCCGGTGCGGGGTGATGCTTTTTCCAGGAGAGCCTGGTTTGTCAGAAATATCTATTTCCATCGAGCACCAGCTGTTGGAGCTGCGTCAAGAGGGCCGCCCCTCTTTACGGTTCAGTGTTTCGACAGCCCTGAATGGGGCCGGGCAAGCAAATGGCAGCCAGTGTACCCCTCTCGGTCGCCATGTGATTCGGGCTAAAGCAGGGGATGGTGTACCGCCCAATACAGTATTTTGCGGGCGACGCCCCACTGGTGAGATATATTCACCTGAATATGCTGCAATACATCCGGGGCGGGACTGGATCCTGACCCGAATAATGTGGTTGGCCGGAATGCAGCCTGGTAAAAACCGCCTGGGAACCTGTGATACGATGCAACGGTATATTTATATTCACGGGTGCCCTGATCAGTTCCCGATGGGAATACCGCTTTCTCACGGATGTATCAGAATGCGCAATACCGATATCATCAGATTATATGATCTTGTACCGCTTTATACCCGTGTAATGATTACACCTTGATCTGATGTTTTTTGCTCCCCCTGTCCCGACTACTACACGAAGCTCACAAAACAAACAATAAACAATAAACAATAAACAATAAAGGATAATAGCCCGCTATGCAGATTGGCAGATTAATGCTCGACCTGGAAGGTCCCCGGCTGACTGAAGATGAAAAAAAACTGCTGGCCCGGCCGGAAGTGGGAGGAGTGATTTTTTTTACTCGTAACTACGAATCTGTATCTCAACTGTCGGCGTTGATTGAATCTATCCGCCAGATTAATCCGGCCATTCTGATTGCTGTGGATCACGAAGGAGGGCGCGTTCAGCGTTTTCGAAGCGGCTTTACGACACTTCCTCCTGTCAGCGTTTTGGGTGAGTTGTATCAGGCAAATGCCGATATTGCCTGCAAGGCTTCGGAAAAACTGGGTTGGCTTATGGCTGCCGAGTTGAGGTCGGCAGGCATTGACTTCAGCTTTGCGCCAGTGCTGGATCTTGACTGGTCTCGCTCCGGCGTGATTGGTAACAGGGCGTTTTCAGACAATCCCGAGGTGGTGTTTCAATTATCCCGGCACTATTTGGACGGAATGCACAGGGCAGGAATGGCAGCCACGGGCAAGCACTTTCCCGGGCACGGGTACGTTGAGGCAGATTCACACACAGAGATACCCGTGGATAGCAGAGGATACGATGAGCTGGCTGACCGGGATATCCTTCCATTTGAGCGCCTGATAAAAAGTGGACTGGATGCAATTATGCCCGCCCATGTGATTTACAGTGAGGTGGACCAGTCACCGGCCGGCTTTTCATCCTGCTGGTTACAGAAAATATTACGGGGACAACTGGGATTCACCGGGGTTATTTTCAGTGACGACCTGACAATGGAAGGTGCCGCTGTCGCTGGCAGTTTTCAGGCGCGGGCAGAAAGCGCCTTTAAGGCCGGTTGCGATATGGTTCTGGTTTGCAATCACCGGTCTGGCGCCCTCGATGTGCTTGACTGGATGAAGGACCAGGGTATGACAGGCTTATCCAAATTGTCTACCATGCAAGGGCGAAATCACTATTCAGGGTTCTCTGATTTGATTCAATCCGGACTGTGGAAAGAAACAGTGGCTACGTTAAAACAGTGGTTACGTTGAAGCAGTGGCTATGTTGAAAGAGTGGGGAGTGGAATAAATGGAAATCGGTTTTTTAGATCAGTTGTATTCAAATTGGGGGGTGTCGACCACCTCTTTTCGAGCTGTACTCACGGTATTTACCATTGTATTTGCTACAGGGGTTGTCAGTTTTATTATCAAAAAAGTGTTTGCCAGGCTGGATTCGCGAGTTGAGAAAACAAGCAACCTGTGGGATGACACATTACTCTATGCTGCGAAAAGGCCAATCAGGTTGTTTGTTTGGGTCATCGGGCTTTCCCTGGCCGTGGAGGTGACACAAAGTTACTTCGAAGGAGATTTGTTCAGATTTTCCGATCCGTTAAGGAAAATCGGGGTGATTTATTCATTGTCCTGGTTCCTCGTCAGACTGGTTTCCAGTGCAGAGAAAATTGTCGTTTCTCCACAGAAAATGAAACAGCCGATGGATCACACGACCGTCTCGGCTATCGGAAAACTGTTACGTGCATCAATTATCATAACCAGTGTACTGGTGACACTCCAGACCCTCGGTTTCAGCGTTTCAGGCGTATTGGCTTTTGGTGGAATTGGCGGTATCGCGGTTGGCTTCGCAGCCAAAGACCTTCTGGCGAACTTTTTTGGCGGGCTGATGGTCTATCTTGATCGGCCATTTTCTGTTGGTGACTGGGTTCGTTCTCCTGATCAAAATATTGAAGGTACGGTGGAGAATATCGGGTGGCGAACGACACGTATACGCACTTTCAACAAGCGTCCCATTTACGTTCCCAATTCGACTTTCACCAACATAACCGTCGAAAACCCTTCTCGCATGACCCATCGGAGGATATATGAAACAATCGGGGTTCGTTATGATGACGGGCTCAAGATTGAATCTATTCTGGCCAGAGTGAAGGCCATGTTGTTGGCTCACAAAGAAATTGATACATCGCAAACCCTGATGGTAAATTTTAACGCATTCAATGCGTCTTCTCTCGACTTCTTTATATACACCTTTACCAAAACCACCAACTGGATTAAATACCACGAAGTCAAACAGGACGTGCTACTCAATATCATGCATATTATTGATGAGGAGGGCGCAGAGATCGCCTTTCCAACACAAACCCTTCATCATGTGGGCGATGTTCCGGTGCAGATCGAGAACATGGAGTCTCCCGAATCTAAAGGTTTATCTGGTACAAAGGCCGGGGAGATAAGAAATGAGTGACATTGCGATTATCGGCGGTACAGGGCTGATGGAGTTGGAAGGACTGTCGATAATAAAGGAGTTTACACAGCCTACACCCTGGGGTGACCCGTCTTCAAAAATAGTCACGGGAGAAATATTTGGTGAGGAAGTGTCGTTTTTGGCCAGGCATGGTAACCCGCACCGGATTCCTCCACATAAAATCAACTATCGTGCGAACATTGCGGCATTGGCCGCGATTGGCGTCAGGAAAATAATTGCTGTCAATGCTGTTGGCGGAATCCGGGCTGATATGGTTCCGGCACACCTGTGTATTCCCGACCAGATTATCGACTATACATGGGGCAGGGAGTCCACTTTTTTCTCTGATAATCTGGAGCACGTGACTCATATTGATTTCACTTGTCCGTTTAGTCAATCCCTGAGGGAATGCCTTATTGGTGCAGCAAACAAGGCAGGAATTGACGCAAGCGACAACGGAGTCTATGCCTGTACACAGGGGCCGAGACTGGAAACCGCAGCCGAAGTGGTTCGTCTTGAAAAAGATGGCTGTGATATTGTTGGTATGACCGGAATGCCAGAGGCAGCGCTTGCCGCTGAAAAAGGCATTGATTATGCCTCACTTGCATTGGTCGTCAATTGGGCTGCGGGAAAAACCGGAGCCATTATTGCAATGGAGGAGATAGGACAGGCAATTGATGCAGGAATGAGCAAGGTACGTGCCACTATCGAGCAGGCGCTTCACTTGATGCAGCATTAGCGCCGGCAGTATTATTAGCACCGGCGGTATGAGCACCGGCAATCAGCGACAAGACAGGCGCTGATTGTATCCCGGTCTCTTCGCCCGATTCTGCATTGCCAGCTTATTTCTTCGCGTACTCCGGCATTTGTGTGGGACGAATGATTGTCAGCAGTCCGAATACCGGATAGTCAATATAGTGAAGCTCGTTGCTTCTCATTCTTCTCGTGGTTTTCAGCTCATTGACGGCGAAACGGGCAAGCTCGGCAGGTTCAGTAGCAGGTTCAGTGAAAGGCGAATCAAAACCGGGTTCATTCATGTTTGCCATGTTTGTGCTATCCGGTTCCTGTGTTTTAGCCATATTTTGAGGTGCATAGTGAAACCGGTCGACCGGTTCCGGATTGCTACCCTCGGCTGCGCCCGACCCGGATTTGACGGATAAAACCGGGTTATTTGAAGCCGAATCGACAGGCAATTCGGTGTTATTGACAAATTTGATTTTTGCCAGGTCAACATCAATGTGCAAATAGCGGGATTTTCTCGCTGCAATCGTCCCCTGGAATGAGGTTGGCTCGCCCGAATCGGGGTCTTTACTTTCAATATCTATGGTGACCGGCCTTGGCGGGGTATCTTCCAGCAGCAACTGCTTCCAACCCATCAACAAGACAGGACGAAAGTTTTTACTGCGCGACAATTTTTTTTTGTGGTCGTTCAGTACCAATGTTTCGTCTTTCAGCTGTTGAAACTGATTGTCTGTGACAGGGGTGTCGCTGACCAATACGTGCCGGTTTTCCCTGTTGATGTCCGGCAGTGTTGTTTGAGCCGGTTCGATCAGGTAGTCGGATTGATTGAGGTGCTCGAAAAGCAGGACTTCTATCTGATACCAGTTTTTGTCCGGCCTGGTATCGGCTTCACCAGACTCGTCAAAAAACTCATCTTTTTCAGCATAACTGAAATCAGTCCTGATCAGGCAAAGAACAGCAACGAGAACAATCATCCCGCGGTAAATGGTGAGGGGGGATGGAAGTGACAGAACGGGTTTATCGTTACTTTTTTTCAGTATCATCTTTTAGGCATCATCTGATTTCAGGGCTTCCAGCAGCGTGTCGATTTCGCTCAGTTTACCATCAGGGTCGTGAGAATCCAGTTTAAAACGTAATTGATTTCCGCCTTTGAGTGTGTATTTCTCGAACTGTTTTTGAATCAGTTGGACAATTTTGACCGGGTCGACACTGGTGACTTCAGCAAATTCTATTTTGCCTGAAGTGGCTCCGGCATCAATTTTTGTAATACCCATTTTGTCGCATTTGAGCTTGAGTGAAGCCTGCTTCATCAGATTTTTCAGAGGTTCAGGGAGCAGCCCGTAGCGGTCAATAATTTCTGTTCGCAAATCCAGCAAGGCTTCTTCAGACTTCGCGTTGGCAATTCTTTTGTAAAGAATAAGTCGTGAATGCACATCAGGTAGATAATCATCGGGGATCAGGGCCGGAATACGAAGATTGATCTCTGCACCATGTTCAAGAGGTTGATCAAGCGAAATGTTTTTTCCCTGTTGAATCGACTTGACGGCCTGCTCAAGCAACTCCATATAAAGTGAAAACCCGATGCTTTGAATTTGTCCGCTTTGTTCTTCACCAAGCAACTCGCCCGCACCCCGAATTTCCATGTCGTGAGTAGCAAGTGTAAATCCGGCCCCCAGATCCTGGGAAGCTGAAATGGCATCAAGTCGCTTTTCTGCGTCCCTGGTTAACGATTTCGGGTGCGGTGTGAGCAGGTAGGCATAGGCCTGATGGTGTGATCGACCCACGCGACCGCGCAGTTGATGCAGCTGGGCCAGACCGAACTTGTCGGCCCGGTCAATAATAATGGTGTTGGCACTGGGGATATCGATGCCTGTCTCGATTATGGTCGTGCACACCAGCACATTATGCTTCTTGTGGTAGAAGTCGGACATGATGTGCTCAAGCTGACGCTCCCTCATTTGACCATGCGCGACTGAAATACGAGATTCTGGAACCAGCTCCTGCAGCTCTTCCGCTACCTTGTCAATGGATTTGACTTCGTTATGCAGATAAAACACTTGGCCACCACGGAGTATTTCCCGCATAATTGCCTCTTTTATCAAAGGCTTGTCTTTTTGTCTGACGAAGGTTTTTACCGATAAACGGCGAGCAGGCGGTGTTGCGATAATGGACAGATCGCGAATCCCGCCCATTGCCATGTTCAGCGTTCTTGGTATGGGTGTGGCGGTCAGGGTCAGTATGTCCACTTCGGCCCGGAGCGCCTTGATTTTCTCTTTTTGCTGAACACCAAATCTGTGTTCTTCATCAATGATAAGCAGCCCCAGGTTTTTGAACTTGATATCTCCCTGAAGTAATTTGTGGGTGCCAATAACAATATCGGTTTGCCCCAGTTTCAATGCGTTGACAGCAGAAGTGGTGTCTTTGGTTGATTTGAATCGTGACAGTACGTCGATTTTGACGGGAGTTTCAGAAAACCGGTCGTTAAAGGATTCGAAGTGTTGCTGCGCAAGCAGGGTCGTTGGCGCCAGAATTGCCACCTGCTTCCCTGAATTGGTTGCAAGATAGGCCGCTCGCATGGCGACCTCGGTTTTTCCGAAGCCTACATCACCACAAACCAGCCTGTCCATAGGTTGTGGCTTCATCATATCTTGTTCTATGGCTTCTATGGCATCCAATTGATCAGGTGTTTCTTCGAACGGAAAACTGTCGCAAAATGCCTGATAGCCTTCATCCGGTTTTTGAAATCTGAACCCTTTTTTTGCATCCCTTCTCGCGTATACTTCGAGAAGTTCCGCCGCAGTGTCGCGTATTTTCTCCAAGGCCTTTTTCTTGGCGGTCGACCACTTGTCAGTGCCTAACCGATGTAGCGGGGCCAGGTCATTGTTTGTTCCGCTGTAGCGAGAAATCAGGTGAAGCGAGGTGACAGGTACATAGAGTCTGGCCTCATCGGCATAGCTGAGTGTCAGGAACTCGGTTACCTGGCCATCAACTTCGATACTTTGCAAGCCCAAATATCTGCCAACACCATGATCAATATGTACGACTGGAGCTCCAATAACCAGTTCGGTCAGGTTTTTTACAACCGCATCTTCACTGTCGGTCGATTTTCTTCTTTTTCGGGTCTGGGCAATTTTCTGGCCCAGTAGCTGGGCTTCCGAAATGATTGCAAAGTTTTCTGCCGGGCACAGAAAGCCGGAGTCGAGTGGCCATACGGTAACGTAAATGCTTCTTTCTGCCGGCGCGGTTCCGCCAGCTTTGAAATTCGGTATAACTTCCTGCCTGAAGGCGTGCCAGCCCTGGATTTCCTTGTAGTTGACCCGGTGTGTTTTAAAAATATCTGTAATTGCTTCTCTTCTTCCGGTACTTTCTGCACAGACCAAAACGGGAACCTGATGCAAATCACAAAATTCAAGAAAACCCGCCAGGGGGTTGGCCAGCCGGGCGTTGACGGAGATATCTGGAAGCACCTCGATACCGAAATTGGTGGTACCTTGCCTGTTTGCCAGCGTTTCTTGATGAGGTTTGATAATGTTGAACGGCTTAAGGTCCGAAAAAAAACGGTTTACCGGAACAAATATTTCCGAAGGCTTGAGGATTGGGCGTTGAATGTCGTAACGCCTGTCTTCATATCGTTGTTCGACTTCTTGCCAAAAGTGCTCTGTTGCTTCTACTGTGCCTTCTTGCTGTATTATGATGGTTTCTTCGGATAGATAATCCCGAATAGTCGAAAGCGACTCAAAAAACAGGGGCAAATAGTATTCAATGCCCGGTGGCTTTAACCCTGAGCGAATATCTTGATACACCGGACTTTCCCTGGGTGAGTCCGGAAAACGTATATGCCAGTTCTGGATGAAATATTTGCGTGAGTCCTGATCGAACGGGTACTCGGATGCAGGCAAAAGGTTGACTGAATCTGTTTTAGCAACGGAGCGCTGGGATTCCGGATCAAATGTCCGAAGAGTATCAATTGTATCGTCCAGCAAATCAATTCTGTAAGGCATCTGGCTGCCCATCGGAAAAATATCGAAGATCGATCCTCTTACTGCAAATTCGCCGTGTTCATAGACTGTTTCTACATGCTGGTAACCCGCTGCTTCAAGCTCTGATCGGTATTCCGATATGTCGAGACACTGGCCCGTTTTCAGGACAACCGAAAAAGCCTGCAGGTGACTGGCAGGTGGCAGCCTGTGCAGCAGTGTGGTGACGGGTACGACCAATACTCCACGATTGATTTTTTTTAATCGGGACAGGGTGTAAATCCTTTCCGATATGATGTCCTGGTGTGGTGAAAACAGGTCGTAGGGCAGGGTTTCCCAATCCGGCAAGGAGAGAATTTCGATTTCCGGCGCTTCCTCCAGGAAAAATTTCAGCTCTTTTTCAAGGCTCAATGCATGGTTTGTGTCTTTTGCAATCACCACGCATGTTTTTTTGCTTTCCAGGGCGGCTGTCGCAATAGCAAGTGCGAGACTTGAGCCTGGAAGGTTGCCAAAATGGTTGATCCTGCCTGAAGTAAAATCAGCATGGTGTTGAAGAGGGGAATTGGTGCCCATGATTTTTTGAACTGGTTTGAGAAAGTGAATGAAGAGTCACGCATTTTACCGTCAGGCAGTGAATCTGTCACTTCCAATTCCGGCCGGTTGCCGTTGAATGGAACAGGTACCGTGCCTGGCAGGCGTGCGACAGGGGTGTTTGCCTGCTTGTGTTTGGCCTGCGTTTCTCTGATACCGTACATTATGGCAGTTACATGATTTAAGTCATCTAAAAATTTGCTTATCCATTCACTTATTAAGATAATGCTCTGCGAAATTTAGCATGCAATCTGAGAGGTGTATTAAAGTGACTCGTGATATACAGGATACGAATTTTGCGGACTGGACAGAGCGAGAGGCATTGGCTGAGGCAATGATTCCTGTGATTGGTCGGTTGTACAGACAAAACAATGTATTGACTTTTGTCTATGGTCGTGCGCTGATTAATCAATCAGTCATCGGTATCATCAAGGCTCACCGCTTTGTTCGTCAGGTAGAAGATAAAGGGTTATCTGTTGTTGACACCTTCCCGATGTTGCAGATTATTGACAAGCTAAACCTTGGTCGCTCTCACATCGACATTGGTAAATTGGCTATCCAATACAGGAAAGTCGAGGGCACCGTCAGTCTGGAGGACTTTCTGAAAGAGCAATTGGCGCCAGTGTCCGGACAGTATAATCCGGATGCTGCGAAGCAGGAAACCAGGGATGTGGTTCTTTATGGTTTTGGTCGCATCGGTCGCCTTCTGGCTCGCATTATGATCGAGAAGGCCGGTGGCGGCAATAATCTCAGGTTGAGAGCCATTGTCGTTCGTAAGGGTGGTGCAGACAATGACCTGGAAAAACGCGCAAGCTTGCTGCGTCGGGATTCTGTTCACGGGCCATTTAACGGTACTATCACCGTTGATGGAGAAAATGATGCGATTATCGCGAATGGAAACTATATCAAGGTCATTTATTCAGACGGCCCGGATAAGGTTGATTACACGGATTTCGGTATCAACAATGCGATCGTGATTGATAATACGGGTATATGGCGTGATGAAAAAGGCCTGAGCCTGCATTTGAAGTCCAAAGGCGTTGCCAGAGTGCTACTCACTGCGCCTGGCAAGGGCGACATCAAAAATATCGTATACGGAATCAACAACGGTATGATTGAAGACAGCGACAAAATTGTGTCCGCCGCGTCTTGTACAACCAATGCAATTACACCTGTATTGAAGGCGATTTACGATGAGTACGGCATTGAGACCGGTCATGTTGAAACAGTACACGCCTATACGAATGACCAAAACCTGATCGACAACTATCATAAGGGCAGTCGGCGTGGCCGAAGTGCTCCTTTAAATATGGTACTAACCGAAACAGGTGCGGCGAAAGCAGTTGCCAAGGCTCTGCCCGAGATGGCCGGAAAGCTGACGGGTAACGCAATACGGGTTCCAACCCCGAATGTTTCCATGGCGATTCTGAATCTGACACTGGATAAAGAAACAGACAAAGATGAAGTCAACAATTACTTGCGTAAAACTGCCTTGCATTCAAGCCTGCAAAAGCAAATCGACTTTACCAACTCGCCAGAAGTGGTTTCTTCCGACTTTGTAGGGTCAAGGCATGCCGGTATTGTTGATGCCCAGGCAACCATCGTCAATGGTAACAAGCTGGTTCTCTACGTCTGGTATGACAATGAGGCCGGCTACAGTGCCCAGGTGGTTCGTATTGTCAATCAAATGGCCAATGTCTCTTATCCGACTTTTCCGGTAGCAGAGAGCAGCTAGTTGTTTATCAGCCCCAATTGATCATTGGGTCTGTTTTTGGCTATTTCGGTCAATAGTTGTAAAACCCGGCGGCTTTTTTGTTGCCGGGTTTTGTTTTATGTGTTGCTTTAAAAGCTGTTCGCGGTTTTAAAAAACTGTTTGCGGTTTTAAAAATTCTTTCTCTCCCCCCTGTGTGCGGAAAACCCGGATTCACCCATTTTAATTCACCACATTTTCACCACATTTCTGGTAAATTTCGCATGCCATCTTTATAATCGGTGCGATTTTTTGGGTGCGCCATATTTAACCCTACAAATTGTGCCGTGTTTATAGGTCGAACTGATTCATGTCAAGTGATTCAGGACTGTTAGAATATAAACTCAACTGGGTCTTGATGGCGTAAAATTCATTTTTTTGATTGGGCGGTGCGAATGATCAAAATTCGGAAAGGTCTGGATTTGCCTATAATTGGCGCACCTGAGCAGTCTATCCATGAAGGCAAACCCGCAAGTCGGGTTGCGCTGATTGGCTTCGACTATCATGGTATGAAGCCGACGATGGCTGTTCAGGTAGGAGACCGGGTTAAACGCGGTCAGTTGTTGTTTGAAGATAAGAAAATAGCGGGGGTAAGGTTTACCGCCCCGGCAGCAGGGGTTGTTGCTGAAATAAATCGTGGAGAGAAACGCGTATTTCAGTCAATCGTTATTGATGTGGACGGTGACGACTCGGTGCAGTTTGAGAAATACAGTCAGGATCAACTGGGCTCTTTGTCACGTGAAAAAGTGGTGAACAATCTTGTCGAGTCGGGGTTGTGGACTTCATTCCGTACCAGGCCGTACAGTAAAACACCGGAAATAGAAAGTACGCCGCATTCGATATTTGTCAGTGTAATGGATACCCATCCTTTGGCGGGAGATCCCGAAGTCATTATAAAGGCTTCCATCGGAGACTTTAATAACGGATTGTCCGTCATATCCCACCTGACGCAGGGCAAGGTGTTCGTCTGTTCCAGAGAAGGTGGGCTACCGGGCCTGGCCAACAATGGTGTGGTTGAACAAAAAACTTTTTCCGGCCCGCATCCTGCAGGTAATGCGGGCACTCATATTCACTTTGTTGATCCTGTCAGTGTTGGTAAAACGGTCTGGACTGTGGGTTATCAGGACGTGATAGCCATTGGCAAGCTGTTTGTCACCGGTGAATTGCACAATGAACGTGTCGTGGCGTTGGCCGGGCCAAACGTGAAAAAACCGCGTCTGGTCAAAACGGTAATGGGGGCCGAACTCAATCAGTTGTGTGAGGGCGAGACTGATACTTCTTCGGCCAGCAGGATTATCTCGGGTTCGGTATTTGGCGGCAGAACTGCCAAAGGTGCGGTGTCTTTTCTGGGCCGGTTTGCCAATCAGGTGACGGTTCTGACAGAAGGGACGCATCGTGACTTTATGGGCTGGCTTTCTCCCGGAACCGATAAGTTTTCCAAACTGAATATTTATCTCTCCCGTTTAAATCCGAAGAAACTGTTTAACTTTACAACCAACACTAATGGAAGTGATCGGGCAATGGTTCCGGTTGGCACCTATGAAGAAGTGATGCCCCTGGATATATTGCCTACCCAATTACTTCGGGCTCTGATCGTTGGTGATACCGATATGGCACAAAAGCTGGGTTGCCTGGAGCTGGACGAGGAAGATTTGGCGTTATGTACTTTTGTTTGTCCCGGCAAATATGAATATGGCCCGATCCTTCGGGAAAATCTGACTCGCATTGAGAAGGAAGGCTAGCTATGGGTTTAAGGCAAATACTCGATAAAATGGAGCCGCACTTTGAAAAAGGCGGTAAATATGAAAAATGGTATGCGCTTTACGAAGCAGTGGATACCATTTTTTATTCTCCCGGTTATACGACCAAAACCACGGCCCACGTCAGGGACGGGATTGATCTCAAGCGAATGATGATCACGGTCTGGTTCTGTACTTTCCCGGCCATGTTTTTTGGTATGTACAATGTGGGGCTGCAAGCCAATACCGCACTGCTGAATGATGCCGCACTTGCTTCTGCATGGGGCAATGACTGGCATCAAATGCTTATTGCCATGCTGGCGGGTAACAACCCTGACAGTGTCTGGGACAATATGATTTATGGGGCAGCCTACTTCCTGCCAATCTATCTGGTCACCTTTGTCGTGGGCGGCTTTTGGGAAGTCTTGTTTGCAATGGTACGTGGACACGAGGTTAATGAGGGCTTCTTTGTTACGTCCATTCTGTTTGCTCTGATTGTCCCACCGGATATTCCGCTTTGGCAGGTTGCCCTGGGTATTTCTTTTGGTGTTGTGATTGGTAAGGAAGTATTTGGTGGTACGGGTAAAAACTTCCTCAATCCGGCCTTGACCGGTCGTGCCTTTCTGTTTTTTGCCTATCCTGCAGAAATTTCCGGTGATACAGTCTGGACTGCCGTTGATGGATTCAGTGGCGCAACCGCGTTGAGTGCGGCACAGGCGGGTGGCATTGAGGCGCTGCAATCAAGCTACACCTGGATGGACGCTTTCTTCGGTACGGTACAGGGTTCGATCGGCGAGACGTCAACCCTGGCAATATTGATTGGCGGTGCTGTCCTCCTGCTTACCAAGATTGCCTCATGGCGTATTGTGTCTGGTGTCATGATCGGCATGATTGTCACTTCATTACTGTTTAACCTGATCGGCTCGGAAACCAACCCCATGTTCAGCGTGACTCCTTCCTGGCACTTTGTTATGGGTGGTTTTGCCTTTGGTATGATTTTTATGGCGACCGACCCGGTGTCAGCCTCGATGACCAATACCGGGAAATGGTTTTTTGGTGGCCTGATTGGCGTTATGGTGGTGTTAATCAGAGTGGTTAATCCCGCCTTTCCTGAAGGCATGATGCTGGCCATCTTATTTGCCAACCTGTTTGCACCTTTTATCGATCATATTGTCGTGCAGGCGAACATAAAAAGGAGGATGGCCCGTGTCTAGTAAACAGGATACCATTTCAAAAACCCTGCTGGTTGCCTTTCTGTTGTGTGTAGTATGTTCTGTGATTGTTGCCAGTTCGGTGGTCTTGTTAAAGCCGATTCAACAGAAAAACAAGGCACTCAACCTCAAGGAAAACATACTCGTGGCGGCCGGCCTGTTGGAAAGCGGTCAGTCGGCCGAGGTCATCGAGGCTGAATTTGCCAAAATTACGCCGAAGCTGGTAGATATTGAAACCGGTGAGTATGTGGGCGTCGAAGCTGTTAATAAAACAGATATCGCTTCCTACGATCAGAAAAAAGCCTCTAAAGATCCTGCGCTCTCTATCCCTCTGGAAAGAGAAGACGACATAGCCGGTCTCAAGCGGCGAGCCAGGTATGCCAAGGTGTATGTTGTGGAAAACAATGGGAAAGTGGAAAGGATTATTATCCCGGTAAAAGGTTACGGCCTGTGGTCTACGCTTTACGGTTTCCTGGCACTCGAAGGTGATGCCAATACCATTGTCGGGCTCGGTTTTTATGAGCACGCTGAAACTCCGGGGCTGGGAGGGGAGGTTGATAATCCCAACTGGAAAGCACAATGGCCGGGCAAGAATGTGTATGACCTGACAAAGGGCTCGGAGCCACAAATCAGACTGGTCAAGGGTGGGGTGGATCGATCAAGGCCTGATGCGATTTATGGTGTTGACGCGCTGTCCGGTGCCACTTTGACCAGTACCGGGGTGACCAACTTGCTGAGATACTGGTTGGGTAGCGACGGCTTCCAGAAATATCTCGATAGAATGCGGAAGGAGGCGTAGGCATGTCTGACTTGACAACCAGAAAAATTATTACTGAACCCATTTTCAACAATAACCCGATTGCCCTGCAGATTCTGGGTATCTGTTCTGCGCTGGCAGTGACAACCAGTATGCAGCTATCTGTTGTAATGGGATTGGCTGTTATATTCGTAACTGCTTTTTCCAACCTGTCGGTTTCACTGGTTCGAAACCACATTCCTTCCAGTATCAGAATCATCGTGCAAATGACGATAATCGCTTCATTGGTGATTGTTGTTGATCAGATACTCAGAGCCTATGCCTACGAAATCAGCAAGCAGTTGTCGGTTTTTGTCGGTCTGATCATTACCAACTGTATCGTAATGGGGCGCGCCGAAGCCTTTGCCATGCAAAACAAACCCCTTGCCAGCTTCTGGGATGGTGTAGGTAACGGGGCAGGCTATGCAGTTATTCTGGTCGCTGTTGCCTTTATCCGTGAATTGCTCGGATCCGGCAAATTGTTTGGTATTGAAATCCTGGCTACCGTCAATGACGGGGGCTGGTATGTTCCAAACGGGCTGTTGTTATTGCCGCCGAGCGCATTTTTTATTATCGGATTATTAATCTGGGCTCTGCGTGAGTGGAAGACCGATCAGGTCGAAGCCCCTGATTATAAAATGTCAGCGCATAGCGTGAAGGAGGCCTTCTAATGGAGCACTATATCAGTCTGCTGATAAAGGCAATATTCGTTGAGAACATGGCACTCGCCTTCTTTTTGGGAATGTGTACCTTTTTGGCATTATCCAAAAAAATCGAGGCGGCCATAGGGTTGGGGATCGCGGTCATTGTGGTTTTGACGGTGACCGTTCCCGTTAACTACCTGATCTATTCATCGATATTAAAGGAAGGCGCACTTGCCTGGGCAGGTTATCCCGAAGTTGATCTCAGCTTTCTTGGATTGTTGACCTATATCGGTGTTATTGCTGCTATCGTACAGATATTGGAAATGGTTTTAGACAAGTATTTCCCTGAATTGTATAACGCTCTCGGTGTATTTTTGCCCCTGATTACAGTGAACTGCGCCATTATGGGAGCTTCTCTCTTTATGGTGGAAAGGGATTACAATTTTGGTGAAAGTGTCGTTTATGGTTTTGGTGCCGGTGTCGGCTGGGCGTTGGCAATTATTGCGCTTGCAGGTATCAGGGAAAAACTCAAATACAGCGATGTACCACAGGGGCTACGTGGCCTGGGCATTACCTTTGTTACCGTTGGTTTGATGTCGCTCGGTTTTATGTCATTTTCAGGAATTTCGCTGTAAGAGAGCGAGTTCATAACTTGTCTCAAGATTAAGAACAAGGTAATAACATGAATGCAGAAATAATTTTAGGCGTGGTCATGTTTACCGTCATCGTACTGTCTTTGGTCGTGGTGATTCTGGTCGCGCGCTCAAGGCTGGTAAGTACCGGTGATGTGACGATAGAGGTAAACGAAAATCCGGAGCATACGATCAAGACTCCGGCCGGTGGCAAGTTGCTTCAAACGCTGGCAAGTGAAGGCGTATTCCTTGCCTCGGCCTGTGGTGGTGGTGGTACTTGCGCCCAGTGTAAATGTATTGTGCTTGAAGGTGGTGGTTCCATGCTGCCAACTGAAAAGTCACACTTCACCAAGAGAGAAGAACAGGAAGGCTGGCGCCTTTCATGTCAGGTTGCGGTCAAACAGGACATGAAGATCGAGGTCGAAGAAGAAGTGTTCGGTGTGAAGCAGTGGGAATGTACTGTGCGCTCCAATGACAACGTCGCGACCTTTATCAAGGAATTGGTGCTTGAGTTGCCTGAAGGTGAAAACGTTGATTTTCGCGCGGGTGGCTATGTACAGTTGGAGGTTCCTCCCCATGAAGTCAATTACAAAGACTTCGATATTGGTGAAGAGTATCGGGGCGACTGGGATAAGTTTAATCTTTGGCAGTATAAGTCTGTCGCCAAAGAAAATGTTATCCGGGCCTACTCTATGGCAAATTACCCGGAAGAAAAGGGTATCGTCAAGTTCAATATTCGAATTGCTTCTCCTCCTCCCGGAACGAATTTCCCACCAGGTTTGATGTCTTCGTATGTGTTCAACCTGAAGCCGGGTGACAAAATTACGGTGTCAGGCCCATTCGGCGAGTTTTTCGCCAAAGACACAGATAACGAAATGGTGTTTGTGGGTGGTGGTGCCGGTATGGCGCCGATGCGATCACACATTTTTGATCAGCTCAAACGATTGCACTCCAAGCGAAAGATGTCTTTCTGGTATGGTGCTCGTAGCCTCCGGGAAATGTTTTATCAGGATGAATACGACAAGCTGGCCGAAGAAAATGAAAACTTCACCTGGCATGTTGCGTTGTCTGACCCCCAACCCGAAGATAACTGGGAAGGGAAGACCGGCTTTATTCATAATGTGCTTTATGAAAGCTATCTCAAGGATCATCCTGCGCCAGAAGATTGTGAGTACTACATGTGTGGGCCTCCAATGATGAATGCAGCGGTTATCAAAATGCTTAAGGATCTCGGTGTTGAAGACGAAAACATCTTACTTGATGACTTTGGTGGCTAATGCCTGATCGTTCAATGCTCGTAAAGGCCGTAATCAGTTTGTTTTGCCTGGTGATGTCGGTTTTTGCGGGCTGCTCTTCTTCTCAAGACCGTCAAATGTACCATTTGACCGGCTCTGTTATGGGGACGACCTATAACATCAAAATCGTTACTTCCAGGTCTGTCAAACCTGGTGGCAAGGAGTTGCAGCAGATTGAGGCTGATGCAATTCATGCGATGAATCAGGTAGATAGCCTAATGTCTACTTACAAAGTCGACTCGGAACTATCACAATTCAATTCAGCACCCGTAAATACGCCTTTTTCAGTCTCCACCAAAACGTACGCGGTTTTGAAGGCAGCGATTGGTTTAAGTGAATTGTCTGACGGAGCCTATGATGTCACCGTGGGAAGCCTGGTCAATTTGTGGGGCTTTGGCCCCGATGGCAAGCCGGTTACTGTCCCGTCTGCCGCCGAAATTGCCGATGCCGGTCGCCGCGCAGGATACAGTAAATTGCAATTCATTGGCGAAAACAGGTCGATACGCAAAACTGCTGATATCTACGTTGATTTGTCTTCGATCGCAAAAGGGTTTGCGGTGGATTCTGTCGCCGAGGTGCTTGAGCAGCACGGAATTAATGATTACCTTGTTGAAATTGGTGGAGAAATAAGCGCAAAAGGACAAAAGCCTGGACAAATGGACTGGGTTCTGGCTATTGAATCGCCGGACAGTCAATCAAGGAATGTTCATCGGGCAGTATCCGTGAAAGACGGTGCATTGGCTACGTCGGGAGATTACAGAAACTATTATGAACGGGACGGCAAGCGGTTTTCCCATACCATTAACCCGAAAACCGGAATGCCGATTTCCCACAGGCTGGCCTCCGTAACCGTTGTGCATGACTCCTGTATGATGGCGGATGGCCTTGCAACCCTGTTTATGGTGATGGGGGTTGAATCCGGTTATGAGTTGGCGGTTAAAAATAATATGGCGGTCTATTTCATCTATCGAAAAGGTGATGGATTTAAAACCAGATTCACTCCGGCCTTTAAACAGTATTTAGTCGATTGAGGTAAAGCTATGGGTACCTTTGTTGTCGTTTTTATTGTGATGGTGTTGTTTATCCTGATTATGTCAGTGGGTGTATTGATGGGTAGAAAGCCCATTTCAGGTTCCTGTGGCGGCATGAAGGCCCTGGGTATGGATGTGGCGTGTGACATATGTGGCGGTGACGAAGACAGATGTAAAAAAGAAAAGCAAAAAGCCGCAAACACGGGTCATTCGAGTGATTTGAGTTATGATGCGACAACAAATCGTAAACCGGGCGCCTGATCTTTAATGTATGACCTTAAAATGACCAGAATAATAACCAGTTGGAGCTAAATACATGGCAGAACATAATTATGATGTAGTCGTAATCGGTGCCGGTCCTGCCGGCGAAGGTGCTGCGATGAGTGCCGCGAAACATGGCAAGCGGGTAGCAATTGTAGAGGAAAAAAAGCAAGTGGGTGGAAACTGCACCCATATGGGTACGATACCTTCCAAAGCCCTGAGACATGCAGTCAAGCAGATCATCACCTTTAATACCAACAATATGTTTCGGGATATTGGTGAGCCTCGCTGGTTTTCTTTTCCCCATGTTTTGCAAAGTGCTGAAAAGGTCATTAGCAAACAGGTGAAACTGCGTACTCAGTTTTATGCTCGAAATAAAGTCGATCTGTATACCGGATCGGCCTATTTTGTCGATGAGCATCGTGTTGAAATAGTCGGTGGTGCGAACGTCAACTCATCGGAGATATTGAACAGCGCTTCTTTCGTGATTGCAACCGGTTCTCGCCCCTATTTGCCACCTGATATCAATTTCAATCACAGTCGTATTTACAATAGTGACAGTATTTTAAAACTGAGTCATACGCCGCGTACCCTGATCATTTACGGGGCTGGTGTGATCGGCTGTGAATATGCTTCGATATTCTCCGGCCTCGGTGTAAAAGTTGATCTGGTCAACCCCGGCGATCAATTGTTGTCATTCCTGGATGATGAAATTTCTGACGCATTAAGCTATCACCTTAGAAATTACGGTGTTTTGATCAGACACAACGAGGAATACGAATCGGTAATCGGTGATGAGCACAGTGTTATTCTGGAAATGAAATCCGGCAAGAAAATAAAAGCGGATGCTTTTCTCTGGTGTAATGGCCGGTCTGGCAACACAGATAAACTCCGACTGGAAAACATTGGTCTGGAGGCGAACTCAAGAGGTCAGCTGCATGTGGATCATGGTTACAGAACTGACACTCCCAATATATTCGCTGTCGGCGATGTTATTGGATGGCCGTCGCTGGCCAGCGCAGCCTATGATCAGGGGCGTGCTGCCGTTTCAGGTATTCTTGATGATGGTAATTCAATGTTTATTGATGATGTGCCAACAGGCATTTATACCATCCCGGAAATCAGTTCTGTAGGTATGACCGAAAAGCAGCTTACCGAAGCAAAAGTCCCTTATGAAGTAGGCCAATCGTTCTTCAAGGATCTTGCGCGCGCCCAGATCACTGGTGAGGCTGTTGGTATGTTGAAACTGCTATTCCATCGGGAAACAAAACAACTGTTGGGGATTCATTGTTTTGGCGACCAGTCAGCCGAGATTGTGCATATCGGGCAGGCAATTATGAAGCAGCCGGGAGAATCGAATTCTCTGGACTACTTTTTGAATACCACGTTTAACTACCCGACCATGGCAGAAGCGTACAGGGTGGCCGCCTTGAACGGGCTAAACCGGATTTTCTAGGCAGGAGTTTCAAGCCCGGTTGCAACCTGCAGTTTGATTGAAAACAGACGGAGACAACCTGTTCGCTGGATTCGCTGGATAGTACAGGTTGTCGGTGTCAGGATTCGGCCCTATGTTTGTCAAAGTAGGCGAGCATACTGGTCGGGTAGTCGGTGATAACGCTGTCGATACCCATCCGCTTCAGGTGAACAACATCCTGAATGCGATTTACCGTCCAGGCTGAAACGGCCATCCCGTCTTTTTTGGCTTCTTCAATGATTTTGGGCGAAATAATTGTCCATTTGGCACAAAGGTGGTGGCAACCCAGGCGTTTTGCTTTTTTGACCGGGTTGGGGACGCGGTATTCGGCAACAAGCCCGGTTTTGATGTTCGGGTTAATCTGTTTTATCTTTTTCAGTATGCGCGTATCGGAAGATGTTACGCTTGCGTTCTGATAATAGTCCTTTTCTTTAAACAGCCGGTCAAGCTCTTTGCAAATCCGGTCTATCCCGGTTGCGCTTCTTTCTGTTTTTACTTCAAACTGGAAGTGTTGGCAGTCAGGGGAGTTTTCCATGACATTTTCGAGAGACGGAATCATTTGAAAAGTGGGCCAGGGAGCAACATTTCTTCTGGCATCCATTTTGGACAATTCACTCGAAGTGAATTCTGAAATCTTGCCTCGCCTGTCTGTTGTTCTGTCTACCCTGATGTCATGCAGTACCATCAACTTGTTGTCTTTGGAAAGCTGCACGTCAAGCTCAAAATGCCTGATACCGTTCCGAGATGCCAGGGAAAACCCGCTAATCGTATTTTCCGGTGCTTCGCCTTTCGCACCGCGGTGACCATATATAATCAAAATATCAGCCTTATCAGTATGAATGATCCGGTACCTGAGAATGAGCAGAAGATCAGGCTTTTTGTTTCGACTGTGATTTCAATTTGGTTTGAATGAATTCATCATGGTTGACGTAAATCAGGTCTGCCACTCGCCTGATAAAATGTTCTTCGTACTTACACAAATGGCTGTCAGCAAGGGCCAGATCCCACAAGTTTTCAATCAGCCTGATTTTTTCATTTCTACCAAAGTTTTCGTTGATGTAATGCGTAAATTCGTACAGTGAAGTTGAATCTTTTGCCAGTGATTCGGCTTCCTGGACTACGGAATCGACTTCATCAGGGTCAAGCTGAAATAAATTGGCTGCTGTGTTCTTTATCTGGCTTCGTTCGGATTCGTCCAGACTCAGATCAATGGCACCCAATTGGAACATCAGTCCCAGGGCCGCGAGTCTGGAGTGTTTATCCCGACTGTCTGCGGTATTGTCTTTGTGTTCCGACAGGTTGTCCAGCAGTGACAGCAACTTTTTTAACATAGTCAATTACGCACTCGGCAAGTTTCATACCTGGAATATAAATTGGTCAGGGTGATTTATCAATATTCCATGAAGCCAGATAGCCAATTGTACTCCAGGCAGACCGTTATTGTTCAGAGCATTTTGGTCAACTGCTGCTCAAGAGCGACCTGATCTTTTGCAAACTGTCTAATACCTTCAGCCAGCTTTTCTGTGGACATGGCATCCTCGTTTAATTGCCAGCGAAAATCTGACTCTCCCAATGGCAGAGGAGCGTTGCTTGCATGTTCCACTGGCATTAAACAACGCTTCAACTCGGAATTGTCTTCACTCAGGGAAGCCAGCAGATTCGGGCTGATCGTCAAGCGGTCACAACCGGCAAGTTGCTCTATTTGCTCCTGACTTCTGAAGCTGGCGCCCATGACAACCGTGCTATAGTCGTGCGCTTTATAGTACTGGTAGATGCGGGTCACAGATAAAACACCCGGATCCTGATGAGGGGCGTAGCCTTCGGGTTTTTCGTTTTTCTTGTACCAGTCCAATATGCGCCCGACGAAAGGAGAAATGAGAAATACGCCCGCCTGTGCACAGGCCACGGCCTGGGCGAAGCTGAACAACAAAGTCAGGTTACACTGTATTCCTTCCTTTTCCAGAATTTCTGCAGCCTTGATGCCTTCCCACGTGGATGCGATTTTTATCAGAACGCGATCAGAAGAAATGTGATGATCCTGATACAGACGAATCAGTTTGCGTGCTTTTTCAACCGTGGCCCTGGTATCGAATGACAAACGTGCGTCGACCTCTGTCGATACTCTGCCTGGAATAGTGTTCAGTATCTCTTCACCAATCGCGACTGCCAAGTAGTCGGCCGCATGTGTTAACTGCTCTGAACTTGAGCCGGACTGTTTTACTGCCCATTCAGCTGCTTTCTGAAGAAATGGCTGGTAGCTTTCCTGTTGCACTGCCTTGTATATCAATGACGGATTCGTGGTCGCGTCCTGTGGTTGCCATTTTTTAATCGCATCAATATCACCGGTATCGGCAACCACAGTCGTCATTTGGCTCAGTTGTTCAAGTTTTGAGGGCATTCATATTTTCCCGTGTTTTATCTGCATCAATCACTGTACACTGCCGCCCGCCAACAGGTCGTTGTCTATCCTGGTCAGAGAGTCAGGCTTTGTGTCATGGCAGTGAATATTAATGGTAACTGTTCACCCACCCGGTACGGGCCTCCACAGGCAGATACCTGAAGGCGAATAGCACCGGGGTTAATAATAAAGGGCGTCGAGATCCTTCGCAAATTAAATGGAATTATAAAACAAATGTCCCGCAGGGCACCCTGAAACGCATCGCCTGGCTTGTTCAGGTTCGTGGTACCAGTGCAAGCGCTTGTTGTATTACACTAATATCGGCACCCGGTTTATGTGCATTTTCACTTAAATACCGTCGGAATTTCTTGCCACCAGGTTGACCGTGAAAAATACCCAGTATATGTCGAGTCATATAGCCCAGGTATACACCAGACTGCAATTGGCGTTCGACATAGGGTAAAAATTGTTCAACAGCTTCATGTCGGTTGCCCAGCGTGTCTGGTGTATTGAACAACCGGGAATCTACGTCGTGGAGTATCCAGGGATTATGATAAATCTCCCGCCCCAACATCACACCATCAACCTGTTCCAAATGATTCTTGCATTCATCTAATGTGGCAATGCCGCCATTCACTGCAATTTCCAGATGGGGGAAGTCACTTTTCAATTGATAGACACGATCATAAATCAAGGGTGGAATACTGCGATTTTCTTTCGGACTCAGGCCGTTGAGTATGGCTTTTCGGGCGTGAACAATAAAGGTCTTGCACCCTGCGCTGGATACTGTTTTGACGAAGTGGTGCAGGTGTTCATAACTGTCCTGGTCGTCAATACCGATACGATGCTTGATTGTAACGGGCAGGTTTGTCTTGTTTTGCATTGCCGAAAAACACTCTGCAACCAGCTCCGGGTGGGCCATCAGGCAGGCTCCAATCCTGTTATTCTGAACCCGGTCGCTCGGGCAACCCACATTCAGGTTCACTTCGTTGTAGCCCCAGTCTTCGGCCATTTTACAGCAGGCTGTCAATTCATCCGGATTACTGCCACCCAATTGCAGTGCAACAGGCTGTTCTGCTCCAGAAAAATCAAGAAAACGCTTCCGATCACCATGAATCAAGGCACCAGTGGTGACCATTTCAGTATACAGGAGTGCCTGACTGGATATGAGTCGGCAAAAATACCGAAAGTGCCGGTCGGTCCAGTCCATCATGGGTGCCACCGAGAAGCGGCGAGCTACTGTGTGGCGCGGGCCTTCGAGGTTATGGCCTGTTTTTGCGACTGTTTTCATTGTTGCGAATCCGTGAGATATTTCGTAAGCTCGTGCGAATCTGCTAAAAGTGCGCCGGTTTTTGATGCACACCGGCAATTTGATAGCAGTCGGCTATAATAGACCACAACAAAACGGATGCCGAACAAAAAAAGAAAAGAGGCAGGCTTGATTGCGAAATAATCCAGAACCCCGTTTCCCCTCAAATGACTATAAAACTCCGATTGGGTGCAAACCAGTCAAAAAACGCTTCCAGCTGTTTGACATCAGGCATTTTTTCCGTCTATAACTCCAGTTCTTCGGTTGTGGCGTTGTTTGGTTACTAATCCGAAAAAAAGGATATCCTGAAATGGGATATCCTGAAACAGGTTATACACTATTTCCAAAATATTTCGAGACCGGCTGTGAGCTTAAACGATAGTAAAAGAATTATTTTGCGGAAAATGCTTGTTTCGCATCGTAAAGAATTGAATTTGACGCAAGCAGAGCTGGCCTTGAAACTTTCAAAACCACAATCTTTCGTTTCCAAGTACGAAAGCGGGGAACGGAAAATCGATGCAATAGAGTTAATTGAGTTAATTCAATACCTGGGAGACTCACCCTCGGATTTTATTAGGCAATATTGCCTTACTTTGGAGAAGATAGATGGATTTAAGATTTAAAGACTACAATAGTGTCTCCACACTAATTAATAAAAACTATCAAAATGAATGGAATCAGATATCCCGGGTTTTATCTGATATGCCACTCCACTTAAAGGCATCAGATCAGGCTGGTTTAAAAGGTCAAGCGATTTTCGACCCGGTTGGCACAAATGCCTACATAAAAAGTAAGATGACTGGTTGCGGTTGGGGCTCAAATGTAAACATACCAAATGAGTTCAGATTCCTTGGGAAAGACATTGACTTTGTGAAAAGAGGCTTGCTCGTAGAAGTTCAATTTTCTAACTATCCATTTTTAATGAATAATATTCAACGAAGCGACCTGTTTTTTAAATCTGAAACTGTTCTTGGCAGATCAAAAGCAGAATTGCTTATTATCGTTGCGAAGGCCCATATGTTTCCAGCATCTCAGAGCACCCTGTATTACGAACAGGCAATTAACCAGTTGGATGCGCTGGTTCAACATGGTGGCTTCAGCATACCTGTCAGGTTGGCAGGTTTAGAGTCTCCGATGGGTAGAAATATTCCTTCTATTTGGACAACCTATGATAACCCGCGCTACTCAAGAAAAGTTATTCAGCAAGAAAAAGTTCCCGTAGATATAGCGCCAGGCAACACCGCAAGAAGTAGAGCCGTTATAACCAGGTAAAGAAGACTATCCTCCTTCATCAAAGAGGTCAGGTATAGTGCTTTTAGAAGGCGTTTGTTTTCCATTTCCATTCAGTTTTGGGTCTCTGGGAATTTCAAGGCCCTTTACTCTGCAAGAAAACGCCTCTTCTTCATAACCAATCCTCGAATAGAACTCATTCAGATGATGTTCTTCATCAAATATTTTGGATTTACTCCGATCTGATGCAACTTTTCCTTTTTGCAGATCAAACCGATATTTTGAAGCAGGCTCGCCAGTTATCTCAATGTAATCACGTAATGACTTCAGATTAGGGAAATAGCCTTCTTTATTTGGCTTGCCGGAAAGTCTTCTGTTTGCCACACCGTAATACTTTTCATCCAGGTCGGCACCGTAGAAATGACGTTTGGTATTTTTCGCCACTACGGGAACAGTCCCTGTACCCATATAAGGGTCTAAAACTGTATCTCCCTCTATAGTTGTAGAAAGAATTACCCGATTAACAAAGTCTTCTGGAAACTGGCAAGGGTGAATTGTTTGCTCCTCATGGTTGTGTTTTACGTTTCTAAAAGCCCAAACATCGCCAGGATTTTTTCCATCGGGGTTACAGGATAGCTCACCTTTCTTTTCACCTTTATGGTGCTTTTTGTTTTGATATTTTTGAGGTACGCGAATTTCTTCAAGACTGAATTTGTAATCCATAGACTTCGCAAACCACAGAACAGTCTCGTGTCGGCATGAAAACTTGTTTTTTGCCTGAAGACCATGCTGCCTTAACCAAACAATTCTATTGATTGGAAGCATGCCCAGTTCTTCGAAAATTGGGAAAAACTTAACGTCAAGAGGAACCAATGTGCCCTTATAAGAATACGAACCGACCTGCCAAAAAATAGAACCGGTTTTTTTAAGAACCCTGTGGCACTCCACCAGAACTTTTTTCTGTGCTTCCAGGTAAACATTCAGGGGGGATCGGCTCTCATATTCTTTTCCAATGTTATAGGGTGGTGATGAAACAATTAAATCAATTGATTCATCTGGAATAGTGGCTAACAGGTCCAGGCAATCGCCTAAATATAGCCTGTCAAGCTCAACTTTATTATTGGCCATCAAATGAGCAGCTTCGCGTTGTAGAAATGAGGATACATTCTATCCTGAATCGGGATATTATCAACCATTTTTCAGTGGGAGGCCGGTCAGGCCTGGAATGAGAGGTCAATAATATAGTGTTGGTAATAGTGGTGAATTTAACCGCGATCGGGTACTACAAGCTAATCAAAAACCATATCCAGCCGTTCGGCATCAAGCATTCTCCCCGCCCACAATTCCATCTCTTCGGTGGTGGCACTATTTAATTTTTGATCTGCCCAGTCAGGTAAATTACCAAACCGCTTTTTTAATAATGTGCGAAGCAACGTTGCTTCACCCAGCCTGGTGCCCTGATGCATTCCC
>PDPE01000056.1 GCA_002747395.1 Pseudomonadota bacterium | reverse complement strand
ATTCAAGCCATGCAGAGGAATCAATAATGTTCATATACGATCACCTTCACGGGAAAAATCTATATTGATTCCTTTAACAAAGCCTTTTAATTCAGAAATGGCTCGGTCGGGTATTAATTCAATGCGACCATCATACTCAATAACACACATTTTTTGTCCAGGTTTCAATTGTAATATTTCACGGATTTGTTTTGGTATAACAATTTGAAATTTTGGGGAAACAGTAACCGTCTGCATGTCATCTTCCTCTATCGTCAACCCTTCTGTTTTACAATATCAGTATCGATCGAGCATATCAATAAAAAGCATAACACCTCGGTTACATACCGACAGCGACTAATGGCTGAACATGACGATCAGGTCGATTTGCTGACAAATCATGCACAGATTGCAGGTTGAGCCAGAATTCTGGTGTAGTACAGAAAGCCTCTGAAAGTAACCACGCAGTTTCTGGTGTAATTCCCCGCTTACCTCGAACAATTTCGTTAACACGCTGAACAGGCACATGAATATGTGTAGCCAGTGCCTTTTGGGTTAATTCAAGCGGCTCAAGAAACTCCTTAAGCAAGATAACGCCTGGATGTGTTGCTGTTCTATTTGAAGGAATCATAAGTCACCTGTATTAGTGATAGTCCACAACCTGGACGTCATGAGCTGCATTGGCATTCCACCGGAACACAACTCGCCATTGCGAATTAATTCGAATGCTGTGAAAACCCTTAAAAGTGCCCTTCTTTAATCCACCAGCCTAACATATTGGCATTGATCTCCAGACTTTTGGCCGCCTCAATACGGGTATAACCCTGCTCCAGCACCAGGCTGATCGCATCCAGCTTGAACTCTTTTGGATACTTTTTTCTTTTGGTCATTTCTTTTTCCCCGGTTAAGATCATTATCTCTTAACCGGGTTATACAAGTCTATTAGACCACCTCACTCCCACTCTATCGTCGCCGGAGGCTTGGATGAAACATCATAGGTGACGCGAGACACGCCGGAGATTTCATTAATGATCCGGTTAGACACAGTTTCAAGCAGTTCGTAAGGCAGGTGAGCCCATCTGGCTGTCATAAAATCGACGGTTTCAACGGCTCGTATGGCAATAACATATTCATACCGTCTGCCATCACCGACAACCCCGACCGATTTCACCGGCAGGAAAACCGCAAACGCCTGGCTGGTTTTATGATACCAGCCTGCCTGGTGCAATTCTTCGATAAAGATGGCATCCGCCTGACGGAGAATGTCGGCGTAAGACTTTTTCACTTCGCCCAAAATGCGCACACCCAGCCCTGGGCCGGGGAAAGGATGGCGATAGACCATATCGTAAGGCAAGCCCAGTTCCAGGCCGATTTTACGCACTTCATCCTTGAACAGCTCGCGCAATGGTTCAACCAGTTTCAGCTTCATTTCTTCAGGCAGGCCGCCCACATTGTGGTGTGACTTGATGACGTGTGCCTTGCCGGTTTTTGCGGCTGCTGATTCAATGACATCGGGATAGATGGTGCCCTGGGCCAGCCAGTTTACGTCGGTAATCTGATGGGCCTGCTCATCAAACACCTCGATAAAGGTATTGCCGATTATTTTTCGCTTTTGCTCCGGGTCAGCCACGCCAACCAGTTTACTCAGGAAAAGCTCCTCCGCATCGGCCCGAATCACTTTCACACCCATATTTTTGGCGAACATATCCATCACCTGGTCGCCTTCATGCAATCGCAACAGACCGTTATCGACAAAAACACAGGTTAACTGATCGCCAATCGCCTTGTGTAACAACGCGGCGGTGACGGAAGAATCAACACCACCTGACAGGCCGAGCAAAACCTTGTCGCCACCCACCTGGTCACGAATGGTCTGAATGGCATCCTTGACAATCTGAGCCGGTGTCCACAATGCTTCGCAACCACAGATACCCAATATAAAGTGCTCAAGAATACGTTTACCCTGTTTGGTATGCGTCACTTCAGGGTGAAACTGAACACCATACAGGGGTCGGCTCAGGTGCTGCATGGCCGATACGGGGGCACTCTCGGTCGCTGCTACCACTTCAAAATCCCGGGGTATGCGGGTCACCTTGTCACCATGACTCATCCAGACATCCAGCAGGGGGTTGCCACTGGAAGACAGGTGATCGGCAATATCGGCAAACAGAGGGGAAGGCTTGACAACTTCGACCTGTGCATAACCAAATTCACGTTTGTCTGAGGAGGAAACCTTGCCTCCGAGCTGTTCCGCCATTGTTTGCATGCCGTAACATATTCCCAGCACCGGCAGCCCCATCTCGAACACGGCATCAGGGGCACGCGGCGAATCCAGCTCTGTCACCGACTCCGGCCCTCCGGCCAGGATAATGCCTTTTGGCACAAATGCTTTTATCTCCTGGCAGGTCATATCAAAGGCGCGAATTTCACAGTACACACCTATTTCACGAACCCGGCGGGCAATAAGCTGAGTGTACTGGGAACCAAAGTCGAGTATCAGAATTTTATGGTCATGGATATTGTGCGTGGTCACAAGCAACTGCTCCTGAAAAATAAACGGGGCAATGATGCCCCGGTAGGTAATTGACTGTTTTTTATTGCTCACCGACCCGGTTACAAGCTGCCGTGGGCAGATGTCCGGTTTTACCCAAACCGCAAAACCTCTGTTTAAGGTTAGCTGAATTTGTGGCTAGCTGAGTCGGTAATTGGGTGCTTCTTTGGTAATGGTTACATCATGCACATGGCTTTCCTTTATGCCCGCCGAGGTAATTCTTACAAATTGCGGACGGGTGCGCATTTCTTCCATGTTTTGACTGCCCGTGTACCCCATACTGGAACGTACTCCGCCCATCAACTGATGAACCACCGCTGACATGGGGCCTTTGCAGGCAACACGGCCTTCAATGCCTTCCGGCACCAGTTTCTCGACGCCGGAAGCCACATCCTGGAAGTAACGATCACTGGAACCCTGGCTCCCTGACATCGCCCCCAGAGAACCCATTCCACGATAGGACTTATAGGTTCTGCCCTGGTAGAGTTCGACTTCTCCCGGTGCCTCATCGGTTCCCGCCAGCAATCCGCCAACCATGATGGAAGACGCGCCTGCTGCAATGGCTTTTGCAATATCACCGGAAAACCGGATACCGCCATCGGCAATTAATGGCACATCGTATTTTTCAAGTGCGGTCGCGACATTGGCTACCGCGCTGATCTGGGGCACCCCTATGCCCGCCACAATCCGGGTAGTACAGATCGAGCCTGGCCCGATACCGACCTTGACCGCATCGGCACCTGCCTCGGCAAGGGCAATGGCCGCTTCACCCGTGGCTATATTGCCCCCGACCACCTGCACATCAGGGAAGTTCTGCTTCACCCACCTCACCCGATCAATGACGCCCCTGGAATGACCATGAGCGGTATCAACGATTACCACATCCACACCCGCTGCGACCAACGCGGCAACGCGACGCTCGGTTTCCTCGCCGGTGCCAACAGCGGCTCCTACCCTCAGGCGACCAAGATCATCCTTACAAGCATTGGGAAAATCCTGCGACTTTTGAATATCTTTCACAGTCATCAGCCCTTTCAGCTCAAAATCATCGTTAACCACCAGCACCTTTTCTATACGGTGCTTGTGCAGAAGATGCTTGACCGTATCCAGATCGGTTCCCTCAACAACGGTCACCAGCTTGCTTTTGGGGGTCATAATTTCAGATACGCGCGTATCCAGACCACTTTCAAAGCGGATATCCCTGCCGGTAACAATACCAACCAGATCCTTGCCATCGACTACCGGCAACCCTGAAATCTTATTGGCGGCGGTAATATCCAGCAACTCTCTTACCGTTGTGTCCGGGCTGACCGTAATGGGGTCTTTGACCACGCCGGACTCGTGCTTCTTCACTGCCCTTACATGCGATGCCTGGGCTTCTATGGTCATATTCTTGTGAATGATACCGATCCCCCCTTCCTGAGCCATGGATATGGCCAGTCGGGATTCGGTCACTGTGTCCATTGCTGCAGAAACAAGCGGAATCTGCAGACTGATACCCCGAGTCAAGCGGGTTTTCAAACTTACATCCTTGGGCAATACTTCGGAATAACCCGGGAGTAAAAGTACATCATCAAATGTTAGCGCTTCCTGAGCGATTCGGAGCATAAGTCTCGCCTTATTGTTACCTTGTCATGTTAAATCGGTTTATTATAGAGTCGTATCGGGAAGGCGTAAACCAGTTCAGGAACCACATGACGACACAAACCTATTCAAATCAGGATATCAGGGCACCTTTCAGCGTGACTGACCTCAATCACCAGGTCAAAAATCTGCTGGAAATCAGCTTTGCCAATGTATGGGTTCAAGGGGAAATTTCAAACTTCTCCCGCCCCTCTTCGGGTCATTGGTATTTCACACTTAAAGATGAAAAAGCCCAGATCAGGTGCGCCATGTTCCGCAATAAAAACCTGAAAGTGAAATCCCTGCCGGGCGAGGGTGACAAACTGGTGATCAGTGGCAGGGTCAGCCTGTACACGGGTCGGGGCGACTACCAGCTGATTGTCGACACCCTGCAACCGGCCGGACGTGGTAATCTCCATCAGGCCTTCGAGCAGCTAAAGAAGAAATTGCTCAAGGAAGGCTTGTTTGACGAAGAAAACAAGCGCCAACTGCCTTCATTCCCCAAACATATCGGCATCGTTACCTCACCCACAGGGGCGGCAATTCGGGACATTATTTCTGTTTTTGGACGTCGTTGTCCAATGATTGAACTGACACTGTTTCCGGCTCAGGTTCAAGGTGAGGACGCGGCAAAAACACTGGTGCAAGCCATACGATCCGCAAACGAGGTGCCCGACCTGGATGCATTGATTGTCGGCCGGGGCGGCGGTTCTCTCGAAGATTTATGGCCATTCAATGAAGAATCCGTGGCACGCGCGATTTTTGCAAGCACCATCCCGATAGTCAGCGCTGTCGGCCACGAAACCGATTTTACCATCGCCGATTTTGTTGCCGACTCGCGAGCACCCACACCATCGGCAGCCGCAGAGCAGCTAAGCCCGGATCAGCAGGAGCTGGCCCAGACAATCGATAACCTGGAACAACGACTCGAAGATGCACTTGAGCGTTATCTCCTGTCTAAATCCCGGATTATTATTTCCCTCACTGAACGCCTGAAGCCACCGGAAACCATGCTGAGTGAAAAGCTCCGCCATGTGCAGGATCTGTCTCGCAGACTGATGAGCAGCCTGCAACAGCGCCTTGAGCTCCACAAAAATACCGTAGACAGCCAGTTGCAGACACTGCGTATCTATTCTCCCCTGCACCAGATCGAGGCGAAACAGGCAAGAGTCACCCATCTGCATACCCGAATGGCGAACCTGACGGGCCGCCACCTTGCCGGCAAAAACGAGCAGTTTGCCATCACCCTCGCAAAACTGAATGCCATGAGCCCGTTACACACACTGGCCAGGGGATATTCCGCTGTAGTGGATAAAGAAAACAGGATAATCAAATCACTGTCCCAGACTGAACCGGGTCAGTCAATCAAGGTTTTTATTGAAGACGGGTCAATCGGGGCCAAAGTTACCGAACTTGATCCTTCTGGCCGAATTCTCTAACGCGGGACTGACCGACGAATGAAGCCGGACGAAGTGAAGTATCTGCTGAAATTTCACGTTTACTATTGATTATTTGATCGATGCAATTTGGAAGTACATTTATCAGACCAACACAAATGTCATTTTTCATTTTCTGCCGAAGAAAAATTTTTCTGATAGTTTATCAGCATCATCTGTGCAAATTTGGCGGTCAATATCACGAAATTGCCGATAGAAAGAAAGGTATAAATGATCGTGAATACTTTGCTGATACTGGTTGTTGGTGTCAGGTCTCCATAACCAACGGTTGTCATCGTCATTACCGAAAAATACAAGGCATCCACAGCTGTCCAGTGCTCGGCTATCATATAGAACATCGTCGAACCGGTAAGTAATAGTGCGATAAAGATCAATAGAAAACGAAATTCCCTATCTTCTCGCAAACCTTGAATTACAAGTTTAACCATCAGTGAAATCATAATTTACCTTACCAATAATTTTACTCCAGCCACTCTGTCATTGCTGCTGACGGAAGCGGTTTTACCCTCGTCAATGTGATGCCCCGGCAAATGGCCAGTTGGAACACTCGGTTACCTGCAATTACCGTGATTATTTGAAGCCTGTTCACCATTCTTTCGGGTTCTTGAACCCAGTGCCAACGCAAGTGGATTTGCTGTGATCCCATGAACTATGGTACTCAGCAATACCGTACAGGTAACTATCACGGCAATAAATTCAGCGCCGACCACTTGATGGTTCAGCACAATCACTGCAAAAACGATACTCGCGAGGCCTCGAGGTCCAAACCATGCCAAAAACAGCTTGCTCTCGATGCGCTCCCCCGAACCTGAGAGTGACAATACGATCGGCAACATACGAATCAGGGTGAGGCTAAGTAGTGAATACAAAAGAATCTGCCAAGTGAAGTAATCAATTACTTTAACTATCACAACACTACCAAAAAGAACCCAGGTCAGCATCCCGAGCATCTCACCGTGACCCTCCGTAGCAAGTACGAATTCATGGGCTCTCTTTCTGGTCAGACTGCCAAACAGAAACCCGCCAACAAAAGCCGCAATGTAGCCGCTTCCATGCAGGGACTGCGCCACGGCAAAACACATCAAAGCGAGCATTGTGACCAGCAGCTGCTTCCAAAGCTGAGTAATCCAGCCAAGTTTCCATGCTTGGTAAACGAGCCAATACCCAATCGCTGTGATAACAAAACCCACGATGACTCCAATTCCAATTTCGGTAACAACCAATTGAATGGCGAGACTCGTTGTCTCGAGTTTTTCTCCGCCAGCCGTGGCCAGGGCGACAAACACGAACAGAACAGGCACGCAAAGCCCGTCATTCAAACCGCTCTCGACATTAAGGGAAGTGCGAATGTGAACGGGAACAGCCTTGTTTGTAACGACCGCTTTTCCGAGTGCAGCATCTGTTGCAGCCAGGGTTGTTGCCAGAATGGCGGCAGTCCAGACCGATAACTCATCAAACATCAACCAGGCAATGACAAAACCCAGGGCAATTACACCAGGGAGGCCTATCAGTAACATGCGCCGCGGAATATGTGAGCCTGACCTGAGGGCAGCCTTTTTAACATTGGCAGCATCTGAAAAAAGCAACATGGCCAATGCCAGGTCCGCCATGACTTTCAATTCTGTCGCCGTGGTGTTGGGATTCAGCCAGCCGAATCCAAGTGGTCCTATGAAAACCCCAAAAGTGATAAAGACAATGGGGCCAGAAATCGGTGTTTTTTCCATACGTCCGGCAACAATGCTATACAGAAACGCAAACGTGGCAAGAATAGCGAGAGGTAAATACATTCTTTTTTATTCCATATAGCGAGGGATACGTTCTTTCTTATCCCATATTGTTTGGGAATTGCCAACTACTTCTTTTCAAGTCAAATCAATAAAAATTTTTGGTTCCTCCTTTCAAGGATGTTTATCGATTCGTTTACCTTTAAAATAAATCTCTGAGGGTTCGATTTTGGAAATATCATAAATATCCGTTTCAAAAATGGCTGCTGGTAAAATCACCAGGTCAGCGGATTTGCCAACTTCAATTGAACCTGTTTCATTGGCGATGCCCATTTGTTTGGCGTTGTTGATAGTATAGCCTTTAATCATATCTGCAACGCTGGCACGGTCGCTTTCTTGCCCAAAAACCGGAGTGTCTTTTCCCAAAGCCGGGTCCTGTCGGGTTACACCCATTTGAACACCCAGGAACGGGTTGGCACGATATTGCTGCGGCGTAGAAACCACATCGCTGGAAAAGGTAACATTCGCTCCTGCCTTGATCAGCGAATTGACCGGTTGATTGTGAGAAAACCGTTCTTTGCCCAAAGCAACATCAGAGCCTTTGAAAACGGTTCCACCCAACCAGTGTGGCGTAAAGTTGGCGTGTACGCCAAGTTCCTTGAAGCGCGGCATATCGGCGGAATCAACCACTTCCAGGTGTGACAGGGTCATCTCGACTGGCAGTTTTTTACCGTATGCTTTTTGCGCTTTTTCATAAGCATTCAACGCTGTTCTGACCGAGCGATCGCCAACGCTGTGCAAATGCAAGTTAATATTGTGTTTTGCCATTTCCAGCAATAAGGCTTGCAGCTCGTCTTCATTGTACAGCGTGCCACCCTTATTACCAGGTTCGTTGGCAAAGTCTTCAAGTACAGCAGCCGTATTGATTTCATTTACACCGTCAAAATGAATTTTAATGGTGTTAAACGTCAATAAATCACTGCCGTATTCCTTTCTGTAACCAAGTACCGTTTTAACCGCATTTTTTAATTGACTCGGCATATATAAATGATGCGTCGCCTCGTAGCGAACAGGGAGTTTTCCCTCTTTTTCAAGCAGTTTTATAGCCTTGATAATGGTTTCCTCATTGTTAAAATTACCCGCATCAAGCACAGTGGAAACGCCTTTTTGAGCGAGGAAATCAAGGTAGCCCTGTACGGCGGGGGCGAGCATGGCAGGCTCAATTTTTGGCATCACTGCCGCTATATAAGGCATCAGTGCAAACTCTTTCACCCAACCTGTTTTACGACCTTTTTCATCTTTGACAAAGAATGATAAACCTTCCTTTAAATCAGGGGTGTTTTCATCAATGCCAAAAGCTTTGAATGCTGCGCTATTCAACCAATAGCTATGTCCACTGCTGTCGAGCAAAATGACCACGGTGTTGGGAAAAATATCATCAATTTCCTTCCTATCAGGGCCTTTAACGCCCCAAAGCGGATTTGCCCATGTCCCAACCATCAAAAATGGCAATTCAGGGTTTTCCCGGGCGATTTTACCTAAGTAGGCGTAGGTATCTTCTTTTGATGTAGTGGGTAATTGGTATTTGGCCAACTCACCATTGCTTGACGTAATCGCCACCATACCGGGGTGGGTGTGGCTGTCGATAAATGACGGCATGACAAATTGGCCTTTCAGGTCATCGACTTTGGTATCCTTGCCGATGTATTCAGCCACCTTGTCATTGCTGCCGACAAAAACGATTTTGCCACCACTAATGGCAATGGCCTCGGCGTGCGGCTGTTTGGCGTTTTCGGTAAGAATGTCACCATTTTTTAAGACCATATCAGCCGGGGCAGCGGCAAATGCCATCTGTATCGCTGACCCTGCAATGAGCAGGGTGAGAAGGATTTTTTTCATTAGCTTTACCTTGTTGGATTTATTAAAAAATCAGCGTATCTGTCAGATTAATAACCCATTAACCGGTAATACCACTTTCTTTCGTAGGCAGTTTTACCATTCATAATGGTTTCTTTGACTTTGACATCGTGAATTTCACCTGGTTTAATTTTAAACAGGTTTTCGCTCAAGACGATAATATCGGCAGCCTTACCAACAGTAATTGAGCCGATTTCGTCTTCCATGCCCAGCTGATAGGCGGCGTTAATGGTATAGCCTTTAATCATGCTTTCCAGCGACATTTTCTCATTTTTGTACGGCAGAACCTTACTGTCTTCATCGAAGCCTTTGCGTGTCATACCGACTTCGATATTGTAGAACGGGTACAGCCCAAACTCGCCACCAACGGGGAAATCACTGCCAAAAGTAACTTTTGCGCCACCGTTTTCAATCGATTGAATGCGATAGCGTTTTTTTGAACGCTCCGTGCCAAGATCCGGGTTATCAATGTCTTCGGTAGTTATCCAGGCAGGTGTAGTCTGTGCGACAATATCCAGCTGTCCGAAACGCGGGGTATCTTCATCTTGTATCAAAACAACGTGGGCAATAGAAAAGCGACTTTTGCTATCTGGCACTTCTTTTCTTGCAAATTCCACGGCATCTAACCCTTCGGTAATGGTCTTGTCGCCAATCGCATGAATATGTGCATGGATGTCATTTCTGGCAATATCAGCAACAAAGTGTTTGAGCACGCTGCCCTCTAGTAAAATGCCGCCTTTATGCCCTTTTTCATTGCTATAGTCCTCATGTAAAGCGGCCGTTTTCGCCTCCAATGTGCCGTCGTTATGAATTTTTATGGTGCTGGGTCTGATCAGGTCAGAGGCATATTTCTTTTTATAATCCTTGATCTTATCAATGGCAACATGCACTTGTGCTGGAGATTGCACCATATACGAGCCGACTACTTTCACCGATAATTTGCCTTTTTTCTCTAATGACGCAAGGGCCGGATACATCATATCTTCCATTTGCATCATGCCGGCATCATAGTAGGTGGTCAGACCAATAGCAGGCAATAACTCAAAGATTTCTTCTGCACCCTCTTCTACCATTTCGGGTGAAATCAACTTGAGTTTTCTGACTAATGGGAAAATGGTCATCGCTTCCTTGTTCCAACCCGACGGCTCGCCATTGGGCTTACGCTGATACATATGCACGCCCGGAACCGGGTCTGGTGTATCTTTGGTAATGCCTGCCATTTCCAGGGCTTTTGAATTAAACCAGGCCGAATGCCCGCCCTCATCCATAATCACGGCAGGGCGGTCGGGGACAAGCTCGTCCAGTTCTTCTTTGGTCGGGCCATTTTTGCCAAATCGCAAGGCATAAATACCGAGACCCAAAATGCCCTTTTGGTCAGGGTGATCCTCAGCAAATGCTTTTATGTCTTTTTTCCATTGCTCAACCGAGTCGCCCAATTTCAGCCTTACCGCCTTTGACATCACCGCCCCGGTGGTAAAGTGAGCATGCGTATCAATAAACCCGGGGAGGACAAAATCACCGTCCAGGTCTTCTACTTGCGTATCTTTACCGATGTATTTTTCTACCTCTTCATCACTGCCGACAAAGACAATTTTGCCGTCATCAATGGCAATGGCCCGTGCGGTAGGCTTGCTGCTGTCAACGGTATAAATATCGCCGTTTATAAGGACGCGGTCAGCCGGATCAGCGGCCAGTGCCAGTTGTGCGGCCAAACCGGCGATTAACAGGGTAAGCGGGGATTTTTTCATAATTTTTGTCTCGCCAGGTTTTGTCTGTGTTAAAACGGGGCAAAGCGACTGCTATGCGGTTTTATGCTTCTTCCGACCAAACCAAAATAACAATGCCAGGCTCACCGACGCAATACTTGTTAATGCGATAAGGTATTGACGGTTATCCAATACTGTTCCGCCCAACTGGTTAAAGCTGATGCCGGCCTGAATAGCGGAGGTGCTGGGCAAAACCCAACGCAGATATTGTAAAAACTCGGGCAATGATTGTGTCGGCCAGGAAAAACCGCTGACAAAATACATTGGCAATGCTGTAAAAATCAAAATTTGCATCGTCTGCTCTCTATCTTTGATAAGCAGCCCCAGTAAACAGCCCAGGCTTGCTACGCAGGGTGAAAATATGGCAATCAGCAGCAGGTTGCCCCAAGGATTTGCCCCGGATTCATAGCCCCAAAAGCTGAACATCAGCCCCGTGTAACCGAGGCAGACCAGGTAGTGTATCACGCTGATGGCCGACAGCCGTCCTACCCATACGGTTGGCGAAGCGTAGGCCTTGCCTTTTTCCCACCAGGTGCTGATCAGTAATGCACAACCAATTAACAGTGTTTGCTGCAAAATCAGCCAGGCTACAGCCGGGACAACATAGCTGCTGTAGCCCTCGTTGGGATTGTGCAGCAGTTGTGTTCTTAAGGGAACCGGGTCACGTATGGCGTTCATTCGCTCGTCGCCCTGACCCAAGGGAGTCAGGCGCTTAATCTCAATACCTGCCGATACGGTCAAAATCGCGCCTGCCATCGCCTGTTGCGCGGATTTGCTCGCCAAAAAATAACCGCCATTGCCTATCATATTGACGGTACCGGTTTTACCAATAGTGACGTTACGCTTCAGGTCGGCCGGAATAACCATCAGGGCCATCACCTGATTATTAAGTAATTGTTGCCGCGCTTGTTGTTCGTCATTGACGACCTGCACTTTAATCGCCGGGGCGGCGGAAGTCATACGGATGAGTTTTCTTGACAAGCTGTCCTGGGCATGATCAACGATGGCAACGGGCAAGCGGTGAACGATTTCATTGCTGTAGGGCATGGGGTAATAAAATGCGTAGACTGCCGGTGCAATAACCAAAATCAGCAACACGGCGGAATCGGTAAAAACAGCCTTTAAGGTATCACGCAATGCAGTGAAAAATTGAAACATTATCGCATCCCCCAACGGTGCTTGCGTTTCAGGGCAGGCAAGGTCAACAGGGTTGCTACTATTATCATCACGACAACGGTGAGAGAAAAACCATATACAGTTGGCAAACCGGACTGCCAGGGTTGTCGCATTTGTAGTTGCGCCACCTGCAATTGCAAGTAGTAGGTGAGCGGTAATAGCATCGCAATTTTCTGGGCGAGCGCGGGCATTGCCATCAAAGGATAGGTAATGCCGGAAAAGGCATAGGCCGGGCCGGTAATCATGCCGGCATTTGATAGTCCCTTACGTTTTGACATGGTCAGCATAGCGAGAATGACGCCCAGCAGCAGGGATATCAACATAAATAGACAAGCCGTTACCAAGGTGATACCGAGATTGTTTAACGACGGGTGTTCCGCCCATGCCACCAGCAGTAAAGTCAGGGTAATCCATAGACAAAATACCACACTATAGAAAAACAATTTGCCCAGCAAAGCGACAAACAATACCCCAAAGCACGATGAGCGGGCGATATTGCCGCCGGATATCCCCCAAAACCATTTGCCCAGCGATTTGTTACGCAACTCCCGTCCGGCTACGCCCACACCAACAACCGTTGCCAGAACATGCAGTAGTGCCGGTATAATGGTGCCGGCTAAAAATTGTTGATAATTGAGTGAGAGATTAAACGCCATTTTGCCATTGGCCTTGATGGGT
>PDPE01000029.1 GCA_002747395.1 Pseudomonadota bacterium | reverse complement strand
CGAGCTGTTCAGTTTGCCGTGGGTTTCCGATGTGCGATTCACTTCATACACTGATTTGCAATCCATACCATAAAGGGCATTCATCATGTCAAGCTCGGTATACAGGCTGACCCCCAAACCACGCCAGACAGGGAAAAATGACAGGCTGCTGTCAGTCCGGCATTTCCGGAACCGATAATTGATGCTTTGTAACTCATAACATACCCTCTTTGGATTATATTAAAAGATGTGCTAAAAAGCTCGGGTTCAACCCGACTGTGACCAGGTGTCCCGGTCAATACAATTAGACTTGGGTGTTAGATAGTCAGGCTGGATCAGCTCTTGGCAACGATCGTAAGGAATTGCTACTTTTGGTCATTCTTGCATTAGGTACTATCATGTTCAGTCATGGGCTGTTATGTTCAGTCATGGGCAATAAAATGCTGCTTTTTCTGATTCCTCCCGATTCCATGCCAATCCAGTAACAATTGGCAGGGTTTGATCGCATGGTCGGAATGGTCAATCAGGGGAATGCAATCATTTTTTGAGGAGAGGGGTGCTATGTTGAAGTGGTTGTTAGGGATTGTGGTAATCGGTGGTTTTATCCTTTGGCTCAAACGGGGCAAAAATACGGTCGATGTATCGGACCCGGAAGTCAAGGAGCTGGATCAGAAGCGTTTTTATGTCACACCACCCGAACAGGATGATTTGCCGCCGGATGATGATCAGGGAACCAGGCTTTAGGGTTTTGGCGACTGACTGTATACTGTATCGAGTGCGGCGTAAGGCTGGCACGGCCTCTGTGTGTCAGCCTTGTGTTGCCTTGAAGGAATTTGCCTGACTGTTTTGTTCATGTGCATGGCATGAAGTGGGGTAGCGCATGCAGGGAGGGGCAGTACATGAAAGGGGGCAGCGATAAAGGGGGCAGCGATGACTCCGGGTTCCCGGTATTCACTTGAAACTGTTTGTTGTTCTGTTGTAGAGACTCTCAATTCTTGAGAGTGCGTTATCTTCTTTTCTTGAATAGTTTTTGCTGCTGAGGAAATAGCTGAATACCAGGCCGTAGCGGTTGATTCCATTGATCACCCGGGCGTTTGACACTATTGCCCTGATATTGGATTGGCAGATGTATTTACCTGCAAAGTCCAGGATGACCCGGTCTCCTGCCTTGAGCCCCTCCTTACACTCAATGCCAATACCGTACCGGTTGATGTCGATACATTTTGCACTCAGCTTTCTGCAGAACAAGTGCAGCAAACCGGGACGTCTGATGGTAATTTTAAGGCAAGGTGCCAGGTGCCGGGCCTTTATACGTCGGTCAAATGTGCTGATTGGCCTTAAACGGCTATGAGAGAATTGCCTCATATGCAGGTCGCTACCTCTCTGTTGTTCCTTTCTGTTATTGTATAATCGCAACGAAAGAATACGAAAACGCCGCTGCTGGCAAGAATGCTGAAACTCGCTGTTTTTATTGCGTTAATTCTATCGTTGTCAGCCTGAAAAGTAAAAATACTATTTCACGCGTAACTGCGCACCCGGACGCAATTGCTCGCCCGCCCGGCACAGATCACGGAGGCGTGAGCAGGTATTTTCAATCAACAGGCTGCAGATGCTGCCAGGCAATACATTGAAGCCTCTGTATCCGTACAGCATATTTGCTCTGCCTCGATGCCTTCCGGTGTTGGCAGGGGTTGCCGGACAGAAAACCGGTTCCAGGAGGCAGATTATTTGCTTGTGTTGACCCATACTGGGAAAATACAGCCCGACTTTCCATTACTCTTCATTACTCCCCATTGAATCAGGAAGCCCGTTTTGAAGCACTCAGCATTACCGACCAAAAAGCTGTACCGACATTGTTCCGCCAGTCAATTTGATTTCAATACGACGAAACAACTGGATCCACTGGACGATATCATTGGCCAGTCGAGAGCCCGTGAGGCGATCCGTTTTGCCATGTCCATGCCCCGCAGTGGTTACAATATTTATGCGGTAGGCAGCAGCGGTCTGGGCAAGAGAACCATGATGCTTCGCTACCTGAACAAGCACGCAGGCGAGGGCGGCGGATCAAGTGACTGGTGTTACGTAAATAACTTCGCTGATACAAGAAACCCGAAAGTGATCAGGTTGTCGGCCGGTCTCGGGCCAAAGTTGAAACATGATGTTGAGTCGCTTATGGCAAGGTTTGTCAAGGTGATTCCCCAGGCATTTGATAATGACTCATACTATGAACGCTCGGAACAGTTGAAAAATGAACTGGCACAGAAGCAGGAGTCTGCTCTTGCGCAACTGGCAAACTCGGCGAAGCGAAAAAAAGTCAGTTTGACCATTACTACCCCGGGGGGATATCGCCTGGTCGCCATGAATGGTGAAGAGCCTCATTCGGCAGAGTCTTTTGCGCAGTTGACGGAGCAGCAACAGGGCCATTTTGAAGAAGTGATAGGCAAACTGGAAAAAAAGTTGCGTGGTGTGCTTAGAAAGCTGGCGACATGGGAACAGGAATATACCGATAAACAGCAGGAATTGAACGATGAAGTGACCACTGCGGTGATTGGCCATCACCTTGCGGCGTTGGAAAAAAAATACCGGGAATGGCCTCAGGTGGTTGAGTATTTTTCAGGCATGAGAAAAGACATCATACGAAATGTGGATGTTTTTCTTGAGGATACGGAAGAGCAGGCGTCCATTGCCTACGCTTCCCTGGATAAGAAAATGCCGCGCAGATACCAGGTTAACGCCCTGGTTCATCGTGAAAATGACTCCGCTCCTGTCGTGGTTGAGGATAACCCCAATTATCATAACCTGTTTGGTTATGTCGAAAGCATTACCTTCAAGGGAACGGTTTTTACCGATTACGCGTTAATTCGTGCAGGCAGCCTCCATCGTGCCAATGGAGGGTATTTGTTGATGGATGCGATCAAGGTGCTGGAGCAACCTTTTGTCTGGGATGGCCTGAAACGGGCGTTGAGATCCAAAACGATCAGTATTAACTCACTGGAAAGGGAGTTGACCCTGTCTGGCACAATTTCCCTGGAGCCGGAACCTGTTCCTCTGGATGTGAAAATCATTTTGTTTGGTGACCGGGAAACCTGTTTGTTGTTGCAGCAGTATGATCCCGAGTTTATGGAGCTGTTTAAAGTGGCGGCTGACTTTGAAAGTGAAATGCCACGCAATGTGGATACCGAGTATCAATATGCCCGGTTTATATCCAGCCTGGTGCATGAGAAGGGGCTGTTGCACTGTGATAAAAAAGCAGTGCTGAGATTGGTAGAGCAAGGCTCCCGTCTCGCAGAGGATCAGAAAAAGCTGTCCCTGCACGCAGCCAGTATTGCCAACCTGTTAAGAGAGTCGAATTATTGGGCGGTACAGGCAAACAGCAAGCTGATACGCAAGGAGCACGTTGAACGTGCGTTGACCAGCGCAGATTATCGAACCGGAAGCGTGCGAGATCACCTTTATGAATCTGTCAGGGACGGCTCGACCTTGCTCAGTGTAAGGGGGAGTGAAGTTGGCCAGGTCAATGCGTTGTCTGTTTACAGGGTGGGAGAAAGCGAATTTGGTATGGTGAGCCGGGTGACCGCAACCAGTCGATACGGTGACGGTGATGTGCTGGATATTGAAAGAGATGTGAAACTGGGGGGGACAATTCACTCCAAGGGTGTGATGATTCTTTCCTCCTGTTTGGCAAGTCTGTTGGGGCAATTCGAGCCCGTGCATCTTTCGGCCAGTATAACGTTCGAGCAGTCTTACGGGGAGGTAGATGGTGATAGCGCGACATTGGCGGAATACTGTGCACTGGTGTCGACCCTGTCTGGTGTGCCGGTTTTCCAGAATCTGGCAATCACGGGTTCAATGAATCAAAAAGGTGAGGTTCAGCCCGTTGGCGGGCTTAATGAGAAAATTGAAGGCTTTTACGATACCTGCCAGATACTTGGTGTGACAGGTACCCAGGGGGTGATCATTCCTTCTGTCAATGCGCAAAACCTGATGCTGAGAGCCGACGTTCTGGAAGCCTGCAAGAAAGGAAAGTTTTTCGTATATGCCGTATCACATGTTGCAGAAGCGGTTGAGCTGTTGACAGGTATGCCGGCAGGAAGGCCAAAGGCATCAACCAGGTATCCCTTGCTGAATAAATACCCGGCAAATTCGGTCTACGGAAAAATCCGGCGCCGCATGCAGCAAATCAAAGAGTTTGACAGGGAGGAGATGGAAGCTCATAAAAAAGAAACAGGCGGTAAAGGGTAGGGATCACAAGCCGGCTGGCCATTCGACTCTATTGTTACTCATCGTCACTCTGTGAAACCGGTATGCGAAACCGGGAAGGCGGTGTACTATGTCAGATGTGTACGGGTCAAATGCGTACGGGTCAAATGCGTACGGTGTTCAGTCACCGCTCAGGCGGAAAGCAAAAAAGCAAAACAGGTGAAAAGGTAAACGAAGTATATGTCCAGGACAGCACAGGGTTATCTTCAAATCAGGGGCGTGAATCAGATTTACGCAAACATGGTGAGGACGTTTGCACAGAATGGTGTTCGGAGTCAGGCAGGATTTACCCTGTTTGATCTGATAGAGCGCTTCAGACAAAAAAATGCGGTGAGGCCCAATTTGTTTATCCTGTCTTTTCTGGGTGACACGCATGCCTCCGGCGTGGAGGCGTTGGCAAGGGAGATCAGCGCGATTATCGAGGTCGCAGGCCCTGAAGATGAAGTGCTGCTGAAATTGGAAAGTCCGGGCGGTGCGGTGCATGCGTACGGGTTGGCAAGTTCTGAACTGGAGCGCCTGAAAGCAGCCAATATAAAACTGACTATCTGCATCGACCGGGTCGCTGCATCTGGCGGCTATATGATGGCCTGTATTGCAGACCGCATTGTTGCTGCGCCGCTCGCGATTGTAGGCTCTATCGGAGTTATTGCCGAAGTGCCGAACATCCACAGGTTGCTCAACAAGGTTGGTATCGAGTTTGAGCAGGTGGTGGCAGGGGATGAAAAGCAACCACTTTCGCTATTTACCAGGAATACTTCTGAAGGTCGGGAGAAGTTTCAGGAGAATGTTGTCAGAACACATGAGCTGTTCAGGGAGCATGTGAAAATGCATCGCTCCATTGATGATTTCGATACTGTGTCAAATGGCAATATTTATTATGGCAAGGAGGCGCTTGCCAGGAAACTGGTGGATGAACTGGGTACCAGTGAAGCCGTGATCACCGCCTTTTGTAAAACTCATAACGCCTTCGAGGTGAAATGGGTGGAGGCCGAGAGCTGGGCAGAGAAGCTGGGGATGATCGCCGGGCTGTCAGGGTCGGCGATGCTCAGGCATGTGTCAGGTCAGTTAAGTCGTTTTCAATCCGGTCGTTTCTGATCCCGGGTGTCGTTTTCGGTTGCTTGCCGGTTGGCTTGTTGCCTGGTCAGCCTGATTCGGCCAGGTTCAGTGCAGGTTGTGCGTAGCTCTTTTTTATCCGGTTTTGTATCATGTCGGGTTGGTTTTCGATGCGTTTTTCGAGAGCTGCCCTGGCAGAGTTGATTTGCTCATTGGTAAAGGCGTGTCCTGTGGTTGGCGGTAATGGGTGTTTTATCAGTTCGCATGCCGCAATGTTGACAGGAAAGAGTCTGTAGCCATGATGAATGGCGTGATCCAGGCGTGCGGCTACTTCCAGGTGATTCAGTTCTTCTTCCAGGTGTTTGTTGAACCCGGCGTTGAACTGGCAGTGTATTTGTCCCTTCTCGCCGGTTATGCCGGCTTTTACTGCCTGTAAATCCTCGTTGCCGGTTTTTTTATAACTGCCGAGCTGCTCAGAGCATACCTGCTCTGCTTTTTGAATGTCGCAAGGATCCCATTCATAACTCAGGCTTACCGGAACAATATTGAGGCGTCGGATGTAGCTGGTAAACGACATTTCCCGAGGCTTTGCCAATGCGAGCATTTTCAGTAGTGCCGGGTTGGTCTTGTCTGTGTTGTCCTTTGATCTGCCTTCCCGTTGAGCGATCCATACCGGAGCGGATTGATTGAACCGGATATGGCGGATGTAGGCCGACTGGACTTTCATGGCTGCGACCATTGCTCTGGGGGATCGAATAGAACGCATAACAGCAAAGCAATGATTCAGCCTGGCCAAACGTTTTCCAGACTCTTCCGCCAGCAGGTTGTCTCCGATGGCGCAATGGCAGGTGGCAAACCCGTTTTTAAGCAGTGCCCAATTGAGTACCAGGGGGTCAAGCACGATGTCCCGATGATTTGAAATAAACAGGTGGTTTTGTTGTTTTGACAGATTTTCCAGGCCGAACACGGTCACCTGGTTTAACATGCCGGATAACACGTCAGACAGGAAGCGCTTCTCGACCAGCTGAAATTCGCTGACAGTGTCAGCCTGTTTCATGGACTCCTTGAGGTCAGCCAGTTTCCGGGTGGCTGTTTCGCTGTTGTCCGGAGAAATGCCCAAAAAAAGTTGCATCATCTGCAGATTAAACTGCACCGAGTGAACAAGTTGTTCAACCTGCTCCCTCACTTCACAGTCATGGAAGCTTCTGATGCTCTCGAATTCATCCAGCCATGGCTGCTCCAGGTTATTCGGCGACATGGCCGGCTACTCTCTCCTGATTAAGAATACGTTCATTGCTGGCAAGATCAGGCAGGGTTGACGGGTGTGGTTGGGAAAATGGTGCCTGCTAACCCGGATACTTCATAGATAAAGAAGGCAACACCTTGCCATGATTCGACCTGGCCAATCAAATTATAACGAACTGCAATTATTTTGCCTTCTTTATTTGTGAATTATTCGGGCTGATCGAACCTCTTTATATTCAGAATAAAAACATGCTAGCGAGACCACTGGTAGTCTATATTCACGAAATAGGAACGCTCAAGGCCGTTGATACCGTTGTAAGGAGGCCGATAAACCTTATTGAAGAAATTGTTTACGCCAGCATTCAGGGTCAGGTCACCCAACTTCAATCCGGCATAACAATCGACTTTGAGATAGGGGTCAAAGCCCCGTTTTTGCCTGACTTCAGGGTAGTCAGTAACGTATTCACCCTTTAGCTTGAGCCAGGGCTTCCACTGACCGGAAAATCGATACTTGTACGACGCATCCAGTCGCAAGGGGTGAGCAAGAGCCAATACATATAAATCGTCAGAGTCAAAGTCGCTATAGGATGCGCCAACTTTCAGCGTGGTCGAACCATCTTCCCATCGTACACTGATTTCAGAACCAGAGTTACGCACATCTTCTGCGTTATAGTATTTCACATATTGTGAAAAGAACTGACTTTCCTGATCATTGTAATCACCGTTTGCCGGATCGCATTTGCCAATCAGGATACAGTCTTGCAAACCGGTGTAATCCGTAATGGTGCGAATAGCCTTGGTATTGATAAAGTGGTCAAAATTACTGTAGAACACAGATGCGCTGACGGCCAGATTATGGCTCAGGTACTTCCAGGTCAACTCGGCATGTTTACCGGACTCGGCCTGCAACTGCAAACCACCTCCGACAAAACCGGTGCCAAAGGCATATCGCTCGTAAAGATCGGGGATTCGATACGTAGAACTCAGATTGAAACCGATATGCTGGTTATAGGTCAGTTTGTAAACCAGGCCCAGTGCCCAGGTTGGTTCTGCTGTGGTTTTTTCCGGAGTTATGCCGGAAATGCCGAGCAATTGACTGGCAACCACCTCGTTGGTTCCGGCTGGCAATCGCTGGCGCGTTGCCCAATAATTGGCACGTACCCCGCCGCTGAATATCCAGTTGGAGATTTCATACTCGAGTTGAAGGTAACCGGCAAAATAGTCTTGCTCGGAATAAACCAGGGTCTCGGCCTCATCCAGAATCAATTCGCCACCCAGCAACAAGCGGGCATCTCCGACGGCAAGATCAAAGCCGGCCGAAACCGTATTGCTGTCAAGTATCGTTTCCGAGGAACCAAGCTGGTACAATTGCTGATTGGCGAGTTTGATTTCAATATTTTCCAGGTTTGCCAATTCCGTTCTGTGCAGGCTGATCGTATGCCGGTTTCGCTTCATTTTATCGTATTGAAAAATACTTGCCGAGCGATCTGTGGTGTTGCCATGAATAAATACGATATCCTTTGCCTGCCAGCGATCCAGCCCCAAATCCAGACGGGTTTTGCTGCCGAAGTCGACACGACCTCTGGCAGTCAGACTATTCGCATCATAACCCAGATCCTTCAAGGTTTTGGAACCGGTACTCATTTCCTGATCCAGTCGATACCGATTGATCAATAACTCGGTGTCTTCGGCCTGACCGGCAATCTTGTAATCACTGGCATCATCCTGACTGTACATTATCAGGCCGCCAATTCGACCGTTACCGGCAGCGACGGTTGTAGCCAGCTGCGTTTTTCCATACCCCTCGTTATAACTTGCCCTTTGCCTGACCGATACGCCCCTTTTGGAAGGTGCACTCAATGTTTGTACCTGAACCACACCGCCTGAAGCACCCGGATCAAAGGTCACCGACGGGCTGCCTTTTATGACATCGATTGACAGAACCGAATTCAGGTCGGTCATATTGATTTCGCCCGCACCGGTATGGTTCATTCCCTGATTGGCAATACGAACACCATCGACACTGGTGCCGACCCGGGGCCCATCCAGGCCACGTATGGTAATGGATTTGCTAAACGCCCCCTGTGCGTTGATGGACACCCCTGAAATATCCGAAATAGCTTCCGCGATATCTGCTGCGCCCTCTTCGACAATGATTTCGCTGCCAATGGTTTCACGACTATAGGATCGATAAAACTGATCCTCTCTGGTTGCCCAGTCTCTGTCCGAGACGTTCCTTTCGCCGACAACTGTTACTTTATCCAGCTCGACAACCTCGTTTTCTGCGGCTGGTACCAGAGGAGACAACAGTAGTAAAACGATAATAGATAGTAAAACAATAACGGATTGGAATCGTCTTGCGAACATGGTGCAACTGCCTTTAACACGTGAGCATTATACGGGTAGGTAACAGAAGTCGGGATGGAGCCGGATCAGGCAGAAAAAACCTGCAGGGCACCTGCCCCACAGGTTTTGTTCAAGGTCAACTGATATGGTGACCGGTCAATCAATGATCCAGGAGCCATTGATCTGGTTGGCCGACTTCAGTGAACCGGCAGCGGCAGACTGGCCACTAACCAGGAACGGAGTGCCGCCGTGGGTGGTGGTCATATGCAGACCGAACAAACCGCCAATGCCGGCCAGGGTTCTGTTGCCAACCCGATCGGCTACGACATTGGATACACGCTCATCCACATCTTCTGTTGCAACACCCATAATCTCGCCGGTAGTCGCATTGATAACCATGCCTTTGTTGTGTCGATCCCACAGCAAGACATTACCATTGTAAATACCCGAAGTTCTATAGGCACTGCGCTCGAAGTACATACGTCCGGTTACATGCTCAACTGCGGGATCCTCTTTGGTCAGGGCAGGGTTGTCAATTGGTATTTTATAAACATTGTAAACGCGATTGGATGAACCACTGGTTTCGCCATTCAAATAGGTGTCTTCGTTCACGTAAATATGCTCGCCAACAGCCACTGGTGGTACGCGAATCGAGGTGAAGTAGGAAATATCCTTGTCAATCAGGGTGTTGTCCAGGTCTGTTTTGGTGGTTTCCGTATTGGTGTCCAGCCAGCCAGCCAAATAGTGGAAATCTTTGGTCTCGGAACCATTAAATCTGGATGCTTCCAGAAACAGGTGACCATTTTTTACCGCAGCCAGCGACATGTTATAAGAGGGCACAATGTCGTCTGACTCATTCATCAGGTCGATACCGGTTCCATTATCGTAGACTTTTCTACCCCGGGTGCCTGTCAATGTCAGAACCATGGCATTTTTATGCACGTAAGGATCCATTCCATGAGAACTGTAGCGGCCTTCGCCTGCGGGATCCTGAGTATCCAGATTGTAATTGATCAGCAAATAACTGATATCGCCGTCAGAAAGCGTATCAACAACACCTGGCATATTGTAAAGATTTGAAAAAATACCCGAACCACCGTGGCCGCCGTTGTAGGCAATCTGGTGATGGATGCCATCATATGGAGCCGGATATTGAACGCCGGTCACGACGCTGACACTGTCATCGGCAACCGAGTAAGCATAGATGGTCTGTTCGCCTGCCCTGGCCATGTAAATCATTGCATCATTCCTGGCCAGCAGGTAATAAACACCATCGCTATCGGGAATCGGTTTACAGGAGACCAACGCTGCATTACACACTTTCAGCGTTTTTGCCACCGAGTCCAGAGTGTCGTCTGTATAGGCCCCCACCTCATTGATCAATACCTTTTCTACCGCCCCGCTGGAATTCACTATCGGAGCTATCATACGACCCACAACAGCGGTACTGTCGGATATTCGCACCACCAGAGGCAACTGTGTCTTTTCGCCTTCATGTTCGCTGCGCAATAAATCCGGCAGGGAATCAAAAGCCTTTAACTGAACATAGGAGTTGTCAATATCCGATTCTGTGGTATACAGCTTGTATTGAGTGCCGAGTACAGCCACACCCTGCGCTTTCATTTCATCGCTCAACATGGAGCCGCGATAAATCACCTTTTCAGCATTGGTGTTACTGGCATCAAAAGTTTTTAGCACCGTGTCTGAATAAAATGCATACTCAACCGGTGTTTCATCCGAGGTTTGACGGACTTCAAATGCACCTCGCTCCTGAAACACTGCATATTCGCGTTTCAGATACACCATGCTGTCATCAGTTTTTGCACCACTCATGACAAACACCTTGTTGCTCAAGATCGCACCTTGCTTGACAACCACCTGATTGGAAGCCGGGTTATCATCATTGGGATCATAACGAACAATTTGCCAGGTGCCTGGCACTTCCGGATTTTCCACCCGATAGAATTGATAATCAAATACCGGTTCCGCCTGAAGTGCGATATCGACCGTTGCATCAACAGTGTTGGTGCCGTCACTCACCGCCACCACCAGCCTATCATCACCTATATAATTTGCTGCCGTATAGGTAATAGTGCCATCGGTATCGATCGACGCTGTACCATGAACCGGCTGGACCGCTATTTCATAGGTTAACCTGGCCCGACCGGCATTGGTCATATTCAAACCATAATTTATTTGCCGTTTTACCGGATTGAATGGTCAGATTGTTTGTGCCGGCAGCCAACGAAGTCTCATTCGACTTGTCATCGCTATCATTGCAAGCGACCATCATCGAGGCCGCTACGGCCAGTAGCCCTGCCTTCAACAGGCCGGTTGAAAAACCGGAATTGTATTTTTCAAATTTCATCGTTGCACCTCTCCAAGTTGCACCTCTCCAGGCTGACTTAACTGCACCACGACTCTGGCCCAAACGAATCCGGGCGCGAGAACTGGCTGACAAAGCTGACAATGACATAATCGTATATCAATATTAGTGTAATGAGAAGTATTATTACTTTTATTATCATTGGCTTTATAAAAATGAGGTGCCTCTGTATGATAAAAGAAACTGAAGAACACTGACCCGGGTATTTCATGCTTCAGACGCATCTCTTCCAAATGGATGCAAAGACAGGATGCTCTGTTTTTTATTGGTCAAATGAGATTTTTTTATGATATATAAGCGGGTGGCCGTGCTATATTACCCGGTAATTGAAAACTCTTGGCTGTTTGATGTCTTATTACCATCGCGCCGCTTTTTTCGTGCCTGCACGGTACAGTCAGGCCCGCTGTAAAGAGCACCGCTTGTAGTAGAGGTGGGGGTAGAGGTAGTAGAGGCTTTTACGAGAGTCGCAACAGGTCACAGTTTGTTATTCAGCACTCCAGGTTATTAAGTAAAATTCTATGCAGAAATCTGATAAAAATGAAAGGTTCGCCGCCAGGAGCTTATTTGCGGAACTGGAAAAAGTCGTTTTGGGTCTGGCCAATAAACCCTTACCCGAGCCGGTCGAGGAATTGCCGGAAGGTTCTCCGAAGCGTTCATTGGGGCCGGGTTATTACGCTGATGGGGCCGGTTTCCGGTTTGGCAGTCAGAGTTCGTGTTTCTGGAGAACAGAACAGGTTGATGCCAGGGTTCGTCAACTGAAAAGTCTGACCGGCGATCAGTATCGGGACATAGTGATCACTCCGGTTGAAAGTCCTGACCGCTGGCCTGCTCCCCGGGTTATCAGGCAGGTGTGCGAAAAAGTGTTTGATGAGCGAAAACACGGTGCATTGTATCTGGCGCGGGGGGAAATGTCTGGCCCGGACGGGCCCAGAAAGGTCGCCTTCATGGGGCAAAACCGGAAAGTGGACAATGGTTCATGGGGAGCGGAGCATCACACGATTGCCTGTGAGTGGGTTCGCGAAATGGAGCAGCTTGGACTTCCCATTGTCACCTTTATGGATACACCCGGAGCGGATGCCGGGGAAAAGGCCAACGCGGAAAACCAGGCCCACTCCATATCCCGTCTCATTGCCGAGATTGCTGACCTTACTGTACCTGTAGTGGGAGTGGTACTGGGTGTCGGGTACTCTGGCGGGGCGATTCCACTGGCTTCGGGGAACGTTTTGTTGTCCGTTAAAGATGCGTTATTCAACACTATCCAGCCCAGGGGATTGGCCGCCATCGCCAGAAAGCAGCGTCTTTCCTGGTTCGCGTGCGCTCAAAAGGTAGGTGTCTCTGCGGCCGAATTATGCAGGGAAGGCGTCATTGATTCGGTGGTGGATTATTCACCGGAAGATGGTTCCACCTGTATGGAAAACCTGATACAGGCCATACTGGAGTCGATCGAATGGTCAATCAATGCGGCCCAGCATACTATTGACAAAATAGAAAAAGCGGGATTTGCCTATCTGGAGGCCAGCCTTGGTTATTGTCGTGATACGGGGCCGACCAATATCCTGTACCAGTATAGCCCGGAAAATTATCCGTCAGTGATTGAATACGGCCTGAAGCTGCAGCGCTCTATTGTTCTGCGGGGAAGGTTGAGAACCTCCACCGTCGGCCAGCTGTCGACTCAAAAAGTGTCCGAGAGTCCGATGAACCAGGAAGCGGACAAGGAAGAAGAAGAGGTTATCAATGCCATTCTGGCGGAGCGTTTTGCCCTGTGGCTCGAAGCCAAAGAGCGCATTGTCTATGAAGACACCCTGTTAAAGGTATGGAAGCGTTTTCAGGAATCACAGGAACATAGGGGAGAAAAGCGGAGCTATGTGGCGGCGCTGTTTCTTGGAGATCCGGAAGATGAGTACGAAAAAGCCTACCGGGAACTGTGTTTTGAAGTCTGCTTCTACCTTTATAACCGATGGCAAAATGATGCGGTTCATCATTTGCGCAGCCTGGTGGATTACCTTGAAAAACACGAGCCTGATTGTTCGGCCAATCAGTTTGCGGAAGATTGTCTGACCTTGCTGGATGTGATCCGGGATGAGCTGTTTTCCGGCTTTATCATTACTTGCGCACAGCATCTTATTCGCCTTGACGGGCTCTACGATGTCATTCTGGATCATATGACAGATATCGTGACGGAACTGGCAGAAAACCAGCGGGTGTCTGCCAATCTGATCGAATCCCTTCTCGGCTTTGCCGATATTTCTGGCGATGTTCGCCAGGATTTTTTGATCTGGCTGAATCAGGTGAAACAAACCGGAAATCTGAGCCGGTATATGCAGTTTGCCGAGCAATGGAAGCGAACCCAGCACCCTCGCATGTCTGAAGTCCTGTTTGTCGTCGTCAGTTACTTTTTTGATCGGTTGTTCCCCGACTACTTTACTTCCATACAAGAGAATAAAAACTTCGGTGGTCAGTTTACCCCGGTGTCGATAGGTCGGCGCAAGGATTTCTGGAACCGCCTGGTTGAAGCCGAGAAAGACCTGCGCATTCAGGCGGTATTAAATGATGTCAAGCCGACCGGAAGTCTCAAGCCCCTGGATTTGATCGGGCGTTTTTTTCAGGACTTTATTGAGTTTGATGCAGAGCTTACTACTTCCAACCCTTGCTCTTTTCCGGGGTTTGATCTTGCCATAGCGAAACAGGCGAAAAAGGGAAGGCCGGCTTCCGGGATTATTACCGGAGTAGCCAGGTACTTCCCTGGAAAAGCGCTGGCAGCCGGTGCGAAAGCGGCGGATGATTCCCCTGAAAAAGCCGCTCACTCCTCCTTTCAGGAAGTAGGGGTTGTCGTCTCCAATCATGCGTTTCAGGCCGGTGCCTTTGATATGTCCAGCGCAGAGCGGTTTTGTCGTTTGCTGACCCATTGTGCCAAGCATCATTTGCCCGTGGTCGGTTTTCTGTGCTCGGCCGGAATGCAAACCAAAGAAGGTGCGGCTTCGCTGTTTTCAATGGCGGTGGTGAACGAACAAATCAACCGGTTTGTTGCCGAAGTCGGCCAATCTGTTTTATTTTTCGGCTACGGTGATTGCACAGGGGGAGCACAAGCCAGCCTGGTGACGCACCCACTGGTGCAAACCTGGTATTTCTCCGGTACCAATATGCCATTTGCCGGACGGATTGTCGTGCCGGATTTCTTGCCCGTTACTTCCACCCTGTCAAACTATCTGGTGAAACGGGAAGGGAGTATGCAGGGGCTGGTTCGCCATCCCTTTATTCCTGATCTGGACTCCAAGCTGGCTGCCGTTGACAGTGATATCATTCTGGCTGCCCGGGGAGTTAACGAAGTGATCGACCACTGGTTGATCGGCACCCATCCGTTGGAGAGTCACCCGGATGAGCAGCCCGTTGATGAGGTGGATCAGATTTTCGAGCCGTTTGACAAGGTGTTGGTTCATGCCAGGGGATGCACGGCAGTAAAACTGATAGACCAGGTGCAGAAAGCAGGCTTGAAGGTGGTATTGGTACAGTCTGACCCGGATATGGACTCGGTGGCTGCAGACAGACTTGGTGAAGCCGATGAACTGATTTGTCTCGGTGGCTACACCTCGGATGAAAGCTATTTGAATGGTGACAGTGTGTTGCGCATTGCCAATTTGCAGAACGTGCGGGCACTTCACCCCGGGATAGGTTTTTTGTCGGAAAATCCGTCATTTGCAAGGCAATGCCTGCTCCAGGGGGTGAACTTTATCGGCCCGAGCCCCCAAAGCATGGAGATGATGGGGGACAAGTCCCAGGCGATCAAAACCGCTATGAGTATGGGGGTGCCTGTTGTTCCGGGGAGTCATGGTGTGCTTGTTGATGAGCATCATGCGTTGCAGGCAGCTCGGGAGACCGGCTTTCCGGTTATTTTGAAAGCGGCGCATGGGGGCGGTGGCAAGGGAATTGTGGTTGTTGAGGATGAAAGCTCTCTGGTGGCCAAGTTCCTGACCATCAAGGCAGAGGCCCGAAGCAGCTTTGGTCGGGATGATATTTATCTGGAACGCTTTGTTACCCGTTTTCGTCATATTGAAGTTCAGTTACTCAGAGACCGGTTTGGCCATTGTTTTGCCCTTGGTATTCGAGACTGCAGTATTCAGCGCAATAAACAAAAAATTATCGAAGAGTCCGGGTCAACCCTGCTGCCTCCGGAAAAAGAAATTCAGGCGAAGGAATGTGCCATCAATATGGCGAATGCCTGCCACTATGTTGGAGCCGGAACGGTCGAGTTTATATTCGATCTGGATCGAAATGACCTGTACTTTATGGAAATGAATACGCGTCTGCAGGTCGAGCATCCCGTGACCGAGCTGGTAAGCGGAGTCAATATTGTTGCCCAACAATTGAAAATAGCCGCAGGTGAGTCGATTGAAAACCTTGCCATTGAGGAAAAAGGCTATGCATTGGAGGTAAGGATCAATGCAGAGCGGGTTACAGTGCATAAAGCCGAAGTGAATGTCGAGCCGACTCCCGGTCAGGTGGAGGTGTGTGAGTTTCCTGACAGGGAGGGGATATCCGGAATTATTTCCATTGGTAGTGATAAACCGGTTCCACCCTACTATGATAACCTGGTGGCCCAGATTATAGCGCATGGTGAGAATCGCCAGGATGCCATTGATAAAATGAGTGATTATCTGGCATCGGTAAAGGTGACGGGTATCAGCACGAACATTGCGCTGGTCTCCTATATACTGAAAGACAGTGTGTTTGTCAGTGGTGACTATGACACAGCCTATCTGCCTGAACTGGCAATCAGGTCAGAAGCGCAGTTGAGCAACCATCTGGGTGCCAGTGCAGTTCCTGCCCGGAAGGTGGACTGGGAAAGTGAAATCAGGGTGGAGGGGTCGGACGAGCTGAAAGTCTTTGCTCCATCCAACTGTATCATGTATCGCTGCCCTTCACCCGGAAAGCCTGAATTTGTTGAAAAGGGTGACATTATCACTACAGATCATACGTTATGCCTGCTTGAAGTGATGAAAATGTTTCAGCCATTAACCCTGGCGAGCTTTAACCAGGCAGGCAGCGACCTCTATTGCCCGGAAAGCAAATACCGTATTACTCATGTAAAAGGGGTGGATGGTCAGCAGGTTAACAAAGGTGATTTGCTGTTTGTTGTAAAGCCTGTCGTTGATTAGGCCGGTTGTCCAGGTCAGTTACTGCCCGGAAAGGCGCGAGCGGAAGAAGCGCCTGCCTCCGGGCGGGGTGGAAACAGAAAAAACCGCAGTCAGAGCGAGGCATGCCTGACTGCGGTAAAAATGCTAACCACTGCTAAATAGGGAGGTAGTCAGTCAGCATATTCCAGTAGCGAGATGAGAACCAAAAAGGTCAGAAACAGGGCAAGGATCGTGAAGGGATGATGAATGTCTCCCCCTTCAATGGATGCCTGACCCGAGACCTGACTCTCTGCAGCTGACCTGTGCGGGTTTACCATGGTTGTCACCTCCGTGTACGGTTACGATAGTATGCGGCGACAGCAGAGCTTCCTTTCCTTTTCAAGCCTTATTCAAGCACTCTCGCCGTAATCAAATTCTGTCTGTATGTAAGCTCGAACTGTGCCGAAAGCAGTATAATTCTTTATAATCAATATGTTATGAGGTTTTGGTTTGGTTTGTGCCTGTTGGTCAGGCATGGGTCTCGTTGTTTTACCCGGAATATGTTGGCAAAATGCAACATGCAAGCTCGCCTATAATGAAAAAGGTATATAAAACAGAGAGTTATTTGGTTGCAAAAGGGCGACAGGCTGTTGTGTATCTGTTTGATGTGTTGACAGGCTGTTTTCGCCTCCGGGAGTTTTACCCTGTCGAAATGGGCAAAATAGCGGATACAGGTGAAGAATTATCGTGATTTATCGCGAATTGATTAAAATGACTTGCTTTGTCATCTCGTGATGGTTTACTGGTTGGGATTCACCCTGTGTCTGGCCGTTTCAACAACGGCAGAATGTGTTGCTGATTGGCAACGGGTGGTGATTTGTTTCAGATAAAACCAGCGTCAGATAAAACTCGTGTCAGATAAAATTGCCGGAAAACTGGAGTCTGTATTTTTACAAAGTCGTGCACCGTTGATGCACCAATGGGCTGTCGCTGCGATAATGACCCTGTTACCCTTGCTGGTCGCCATTGGTTATGCCATCCATTCCATCGAGCAGCAGAATCGGGGGCAGTACAGGCTGGTCAATACGGTTATTCTTGTCAACCAATTATCGGTAAAGGTGGCTGAGGAAGTGCGTGAACTGGAGCGGTTTGCCAAACAATACGTGGTATTGGCTGACGTGCGGTTTGCAGAGCTGTACCAGAACAAGGAGCAGATGGTTCGCAGCCGGTTGAACAAACTGGATAAGGCTATTGGTAAACCTGAATTGAGTCAAACTGTATTGATGGTTTTCAATCTGATCGATAGCAGCCGGGTGTTTCCGAGCATTCACCGCCCGATGACCGCCGAATATCCCGGGTCCGAGACAAACAGTGCTGATCCGGTTGAGTACAGGGTCGTAGCCAGCCCGAAAATAGGGCCTCCGGAGGTGGCAATCGCGGACTCTGATGGAAAAGCGAAAAAAAGTCGGGAGGAAGAGGCCAGAGAGCAGCAACTGAATCAGCTTGAGGCAGTATTTGATGATGTCAACAAGCAGATATGGACGCTGGAATCTCTGACCGAACAGTTTATTGACGACTCCCTCAAACTTACAGAAAGGGAATATGCAGAGAAGAGGCGGTACATCTGGTGGATCGGATCCCTGATCCTGCCTTTGTCCGGATTACTGATGTTGCTGTTTTCCTATCGCATATCACGCCCGTTAAAGCAATTGGGGTCGTCGATAAAGTCTCTCGGCCAGGGGGACCTGGAGCAGCCGATTGAAATAGGCGGGTCGCGCGATCTGGTGTTGTTGGGTGATCGCCTGGAATGGACGCGATTGCGTTTGTTATCGCTTGAGAAGCAAAAAAACGTTTTCCTTCGTCATGTTACTCACGAGTTGAAAACTCCCCTGTCTTCGATAATAGAGGCGACTTCTCTCCTGTCGGATCAGGTCCCAGGCCCGATCAATGCCAGACAGCAACAGGTGCTGACCATTCTCGCGAGTAATGCTGACAAGTTGCTGGAACAGATTCAGCAGTTGCTGAACTACAATACGGTTCGTTCAGAACAGGTGGAAATCACGGCAAACCTCGATATTCAGACACTGGTTTACCGGCAGATCGAGCGTGTCAAGGATTTGACCGAAGCATCGCAGATCACTTTTGAATGTAAAGGCGGCCATCTGGCCATTATGAGTGAGTCGGCACGTATCGAAATGGTGTTGAGCAATTTGATCTCCAACGCGATTAACTACAGCAAACATGGTGGCACTATTTTCATTGCCTGGCAGGGAAACCGGAAAGAAGTGGGTATCAGCGTTAAAGACCAGGGGCCGGGTATAGCCAAAGCCGAGCAGGATATGATCTTTCAGCCTTTTTATCAGGGGGGAGCCTTGCGCGAAGGGGCGATCAAGGGCAGTGGTCTCGGGCTGTCGATTGTCAGGGAGTGTGTCAACGCGTTACATGGTAGAATAGTGGTCGAAAGTGAGCCGGGAAAAGGCGCGAACTTTATGGTTTTTTTACCTCGCAACCTTGACCACCCTCTGGCTCCCGGAGATCTGGCCTTGCCCGGTTCTTCACAAAAAAACAGTGATAGTGAGTCATGATAGATAGTAATCGCAGAGTCAATAGCACAGGAGTTGGAGTTCGTTTGTCAACACACAGGGATTATCTTTATCACGCCGGAACAGCTTTACTGTTTTTCTTCCTGATCGGGTGTCAGCCGATAGCCCTGCGTAGCGGAGGGCAGGTGGTAGAGGAGGAGTGCCCGATACCGGAGAAGCAGGAACCTGTTATTATTAAAGAGCTGAAAATTGTAAAAAGAAACATCCCGTCGTCAGCGGCGATTATTTTATCTATAAGAGAGGAAGAATGTCGTCATGTTATGAACCCTCGTGTTCTTGATACCAGGCCGGATAACGACAGTGGCGGGTTTGATAACAGTGGCGGGTCTGATAACAGTGGCGGGTCTGATAACAGTGATAGTATTACCGGCAGCGACAGTATTACTGACGGTGACAGCCGAATGGAAACAAAACAAAACAAGGCTGGCAGGCAGGTATCGACCCTGTCGGTGTCAACCGTACAAAGGTTACTGAAAGCGGCACCTGCCAAATTGCGTCTCTTGCCTGTCGAGGAGTTGACGAGGCTGATAGTGAGCAGTTGTTTTGTGGCAGATTCACCTGAAGATTTTATTGAACACTACACGCAGATGGCTCAATCGAACCGTTTGGATACCGATACGGTATTGGTTTTCGATTTGCTGGCCAATTTTGGTGAAAGGGTTTTACAGTTGAAAAAAGAGAAAGAGAATATTCGTCAGGAGTTGCAGCGGAAAATTGATGCTCTGTCGGCAATTGAAAAGGAAATAAATGCCAGGTAACGGTTGGCGGATTGGCATGGAAAGGGCTGCCGGGCAGCGGAGGAGCAAATTTATGAGTGTTAGTGCATCCGGGAAAACATGTTATGGAGCAAAAGAGGTGCTGATCGTTGATGACGACCCCGGCCTGCTGGAGCTGTTGAGTATGCGCCTCGAAGCATCGGGCTACGGGGTTCGAACCGCTACAAGTGGTCAGATGGCTTTGGCCGCGATTCATCAGCAAATACCCAGGGTGGTCATTACAGACCTTAAAATGGATGAAATGGATGGGATGTCGTTACTGATGAATATTCAGAAGCGCTGGCCCATGTTGCCGGTCATCATGTTGACCGCCCACGGTTCCATTCCGGATGCGATTGCGGCTACCCGAAAGGGAGTGTTCGCATTTCTTACCAAACCCGTACAGAAAGAAGAGCTGATTTCCACCCTGGAAAGCGCTGTTTCCGGCGACCTGACAAAAGATACAGACAGCCATTGGAGCGAAAATATTATTACCCGTAGTTCCTCCATGTTTCGGGTACTGGAGCAGGCCCGCCTGGTGGCGGCCAGTGATGTGAATGTGCTGGTGGTCGGAGATAGCGGAACCGGTAAGGAATTGCTTGCCGAAGCGATCCACCAGGTGAGTACACGCAGGAAAAAGCCTTTTATTGCCGTCAACTGTGGCGCAATTCCCCAGGAGCTTATGGAAGCCGAGCTGTTTGGATATCGGAAAGGTGCTTTTACCGGTGCGGTGAGCGATCACGTCGGTTTGTTTGCGACGGCCAATGGAGGTACGCTGTTTTTGGATGAGATAGGGGATATGCCTCTGCACTTGCAGGTAAAGTTGCTGCGGGTTTTGCAGGAGAGGCAGATCAGGCCGGTTGGCTCCTCGGTATCGGAACCAATTGATGTCAGGGTTGTGTCTGCCACACACAGGAACCTTGAGGGCATGGTTGAAGAAGGGCAATTCCGTGAGGACTTGTACTACCGGTTGAATGTGGTGAATCTGGGATTGCCCCCGTTGCGAGATCGCTGTGAAGATATTCCGCTGCTGGTGGAACACTTCCTGAAGCGCATTGCCGAGCGAACCGGCAAGGAAAAAAAACGGTTCGCTTCCGATGCCATGGATTTGTTACTTGGATATCAATGGCCAGGCAATATTCGCCAGTTGAATAATATGGTTGAACAGGCCGTTGCCCTGACCTCTTCCGTAGTCGTCTCAAAAGAGGTGGTGGAGTTCAATTTACCCAAAGGTGATACACAAATAGAATCTCTTACCGAAGCAAAAAGAGCCTTCGAGCGTGACTACTGTTTGCGTATTCTCACCATTGCGGGAGGGAATATTCCGGAGGCCGCTCGCCTGGCAGGACGCAATCGCTCGGACTTCTATAAAATTGTGAAAAAGCACGGTCTGAGCGTCGACTAGCTGTTTGTCGGGCGCAAGGCAGTCAGTTTTGTCTTGCGATGTCCGGATACTTGTCAGACCACTGCTGCCGGATGAATTTTCCTGCCCGGGCTACTGCCTGGTTAGCCTCCGGAAGGTACCTGACAAACAGTTGCCAGACGTGCCACATGCCCGTCCATTCATCCAGCACCACATGGTTGCCCGCCTGCTGGTAGCGTTCGGCCAGGCGTCTGGAGTCATCGTACAGTATTTCTTGCCGTGACACCTGGATCATGGCAGGTGGAAGGTGGCTCAAGTCAGCAAAAAGGGGCGAGCAAAGGGGGGTGTCGTCGGGTGCACCGGATGCGTAATACCGAGCCATCAGGGTCATCCATTGCGGATTCAGCATGAGTTCTTTTTTCCTGTTGTTTGTCATGGATTCACCACTTAGCGTCAAATCAACCCAGGGTGAAAAAACGACCAGGCTTGAGGGCATGAGCCGGCGAGTCTGTTTCAGCTTCAATACGGTGGCCAACGTCAGGCCACCACCGGCGGAATCTCCCGCTATGGCGATTTTATCCGGGGCAAACCCCCTTTCCAGCAGCCAGTCATAAGCATTGATCGCATCTTCCAGTGCAGCAGGAAACGGGTGCTCGGGAGCCAATCGGTAGTTGGGAACCAGCACAACGGCTTCGCTTTTGGCGGACAGCCTTTCTGCCAGAAGTCTGCTGGCGCCGGAAGAACCAACTGCATACCCGCCTCCATGTAAATATAGAATGGCTTGATTGGTTTTTGCCCGGCGGTGAGTGACCCACTCGGCAGAAACATCCCCGATGAAAACATCTTTTATTTTGGTCAGGGGGGAGGCGAATGAAAGAACAGAGAGTTGCTCCAGGCGTTTTCTCTGGTCCTTAACCGGAATGTCTGCCTGTAATATTTTGCTGATGCGGTATTTCACGAGCAGCCGAACCAGCCTTGCCTGAATGGTAGCCATGAATGTGTTATCTATCTCTACTGTGTCAGTTTGGAATTAATCAGGCCTGGAACAGCGCAGGTCTCTGGAAGCACTCTAACCAAGCGACGCGACTTTTCGGGACAGGTGCACGAAACGCTTGTGCTGTCGGTGCCGCTCGGGAATATGTTTCACATTATCCAGGCACACCTGGCATTTGCGAATCATTTCGGTCTGGTCTTCCGAGCGATTTTTTATTGCTGCAAGCATGACCTGTACCAGATTCAGGTTGAGCGCCGGGTGTTTGGGGGTGACTTCCAATGCCTGATTGAACGCTTCCATGGCTTCTTGCATTTTTCCATTTCCAAACAAGGTGATCCCTTCCTTGTTGAGTGATCGCGCTTTCAGCCTTTCTCTCAGGCTGACCGGCTCATCCAGCAAACTTTCAATCCTGTTCATCAAGGCCGGGTCCGTGCCGTGGTTTTGAGCCAGTAACGACAGGGTCTTTTCGGCTTCATCGGTTTCACCCCGGGCATACAGTGTTTTTGCCATCTCCAGTTGATCTTCCGGTTGCAGTTCGACCTGGTTCATAAGCTGCGATGCCTTTGCCAAAACGTTTTGCGACTTTTTGGCATTGTCCTGCCCCATGTGGACGCGAGATTCTATAAACATGGATTGCAGCCTGGCACTGGCATTTTCCTTGAACTTGTGATTCAACTTGTCGAGCGTGGCAATGGCCTCTTTTGCGCGTTTTTTGCCTTCACCCGTTTTGTCACCTTCAGACAGATCGGACAGGCATCGACCCAGTTGCAGATAGTTTTCCGGTTTGTCATGTATCGAGTTGTTGCCGAGCTTTACCGTGGAACGATACGCTTCTGCCGCTCGCTCCACGTTATTGTTTTTGATGCAGATATCAGCCAGTTTCTGCTGGCGTAAAATAGCGTAGGGCGAGATGGATACGGCTTTTTCCAGGGTTTGCTGGGCCTCCTGAAACCGGCCCATCTGTTCGTACGTGGAGGCCAGCCAGTCATAGGCATCTACCGCGTCAGGATTCTTGTCCAGCAAGCTTCTGAAGTTGTCTATTGCCTCGTCAAACTGCTTTTGTGCGAGGTTGACCTTTCCCATTCCGAGGCAAGCCCAGCCTATGTTTCGTTTCGTTAGTATCGCTTCGTAGATTTTTTTCGCTTCTTCATGCTGGTTCAGCATATAGTGAGCACTGGCCTGGGTGCGAAGGCACCAGGTAGTGTGCTTGCTATGGTTCTTGACCGCTTTTTTGCACAGGTCGATAACTCGTTGCCAGTTGTTGTTGTTCAGAGCGGTAATGACGTCGGCAAGCTCGGTACGTTGTTCCAGCAGCGAATCCAGCCTTTTTTGCAGCAGATCCTTGTTGATGGGTTTGGTAATGTAACCATCCGGGAGATATTCAAGGGCCCCCATCACCATGCCTTTTGCCGTTTCGGCAGAGACAATGACAAAGATGGTGTCGTACTTGATAGCCTCCTTGAACCGGAGTTCTTCCAGAATTTGCTGGCCGTTTTTTTTGTCGCCCAGATTGTAGTCGCACAGGATAATGTCGTACCGGCTGGTTTCACACTTTTTAATGGCAAGTTCGCCATTGCTGGCAGTGTGAATGTCTTGTACACCGAATGCACGAAGCATCTGTGTAATTGCCAGTCGGAAATTTTCGAAGTCGTCGACGACCAGTATGGTCAGGTCACGATAGATTTTTGCCAGCCTGATTTGTCTTTGTGCTTCATTCATTGCTGTATCGGGGCCATAAGTGCGTCAGGGCATTTCATATAAAGTCGGCAGTTGCCGTCAATATCCGGGGTATTGAATTTCAATGGTATGGAATAAATGTAGGCCAGCATACGCAAAAAAGCGAATTTTCCGGCGTTCTTCACTCAGTCTTTCAATATCCTGGTGATCAAAGCGCGAAGTGCGGCGGGTTTCACCGGTTTGTTCAGCATTTGATAGCCCCTTTTAAGGGCTTTTTCCCGAAGTGACGGATCATTGGCTGCTGTGACCAGCAAGCCGGGCGTTTTCTGCTTGAGGTGTAAATTGAGTTCATCCATCAGGTCAAGGCCGTTTTCATCGTTATCCAGTTGATAGTCGGCAAGTATCAGATCCGGCTTTACAGTTTGTGTTGCGATTTTGGATTCGGCCAGATTGGCGGCAAGAATCACCTGACATTCCCACCCGTCCAATAATGCTTTCATCGCGTTTCGGATGGCTTCTTCGTTGTCGACACATAGCAGTGTGACTCCCGCCAGGCTGCCGGGTGGACGCTGGGTTTTTTCAGCCGGAGCCTGATGTTGGCTTGCCGGAGGGGAAGCAATCGGCACGGTAATGGAAAACACACTGCCCTTTCCCTGCCATGAGCGCACATCCACCGGGTGTTGCAGCGTGTGACTGATTCGATCGACAATCGCCAGGCCGAGGCCCAGACCGTTTTTCTCTCCCCCTTTTTGATTCAGCCGCTTGAATTCTTCAAAGATGTGGCTTAGTTGGTTGTCCGGTACGCCTGGCCCGGTGTCCCAGACCTCGATGCGCACGTGTTGCCCGGTTCGTCTGCAGCCCAACAGCAGTTTTCCGCTATCGGTATAACGAGTCGCATTGGCCAGGAAGTTTTGGATGGCTCTGCGGAGGAGCTGAATATCAGACCTGACAAACAGGTTGCAGGGAACGAACCTGAAAGAAACCCCTTTTTTCAGGCTGATCGCAGTAAACTCGTTCTTTAGCGGTAGCAAAACATCTCTCAAGGCAAAGACGGAGAAGTTTGCTTCGATAATACCGGCATCCATTTTGGAAATATCCAGCAGTGTACTGAGAATTTCTTCCGCAGCAGTCAGGGAGTTGTCAATTTGTTCCAGTACCAGAGCAGGCCCTTTCTGGTTGGAAATTTGAGGGTATAACGCGGACACAAACAGCCTCGCCGCGTTGATGGGTTGCAACAGGTCATGGCTGGCGGATGCCAGGAAGCGTGTTTTTCCCTGATTGGCCTTTTCTGCGATCCGGGTTGCCTTGCTGAGCTGTTCATTCAATATTGACAGTTCTTCTGTTCTTTCCTGAACCCGTTGCTCCAGATAGGTATTGGTTTCTTTTAATGCAATTTCGGTACGCCGCATTTTGGTAATGTCAGAAAAAGTGGTGACATACCCCCCCTTGGCGTTCAGGGAGCCCTTTATCAGCAATACACTGCCGTCCGCCTTTTCCCTTTCGTACTCATGCGGTTCTCCTCTGGCCATTTGGCCAATGCGGGTGTCGACCAACTCGTTGATCTTCTCCTGGCTCAGGTTGGTGGACGCCATATTGAAGCGAATCAGATCCTCAATCGGCCTGCCAACCTGGACAAACCCCTTTGGATAATTGAACAGCTCCAGGTAGCGTTGATTCCAGGCGACCAGTCTGAGCCTGGAGTCAACTACACTGATCCCGAGGCTGATGTTCTCGATGGCTGATTGCAATAAATCCCGATTAAACTCCACGACCTGCGATGCTTCATCGACAATGTTGACGACATCTTCAATCTGCATCTCCCTCCCCCTCAGGGTCGAGTCCAATACCACTTTTGCAGTTGAGGAGCCAATGACGCTGGCCAGTTGGGTTTCAACGAAGCGCAGCAGTTCCGGGCTTGCAAGCTTGCCGGGGGCCAGCCGGGTATGGTGTCGCTTTTCAAACCAGTCAAACAGGGAAGCTGTTTTCTCCTTGCCGAGAAAGCGCTCGGAAACGGCTCGAATATCTTTGATGCCTGCGACGCCAACCCATTCTTTTTCGTGGGTTATGCCAGGTTCTCCTGGCGGTTCCTGAAAAAAAGCGGCTACCTGAATTTTTTCACGGAGTTGCTGGCGAGAGAAAAGAGAAAAAAGCAGGTAGCACGACAGATTGGCCGAAAGGCTCCATATGATACCTTGAGAAATTCTCTCCATTTCGGAATTGTGACTGCTGTTGATCTGTGCCCAGAGATTTTCCGGTAACCCGAATTGAGAGAGTGGGGGGACAAGATCACTTGAGTTACTCATTGCAGGCCAGAGAAGGGCGATGCACCAAATGCTGAATCCGACCAGCAAGCCGATCATGGCTCCCTGGAAGTTGCCTTTGCGCCAGATTGCACCTCCTATCAGTGCTGGTGCAAACTGGGCCGCTGCCACGAATGAAAGCAAACCGAAAGACGTCAGGCTGGATGTGTTGCCGGCAATTTTGTAGAACCCGTATGACGCGGTAATAATACCTAAAATTGCGACACGACGAATAACAAGCAGGAGCGAGCTCAGGTCTTTTCGTTTGCGGAGTTGGGAGCCAAACAGGGTCAATATGCCGGGTATGACTACTTCATTGCATATCATGGTGCTTAGTGTGACTGTTGAGACAATCACCATTGCCGTTGCTGCAGAACCACCGCCAATAAACGCGAATATGGTGAGCCAGGTGTTATCCTGGCTCATCGGCAGCTTGAGTACAAAGGTGTCGGTATTGACTGCTCCGAAAGGAAATTCAATCAGGCCTGCAGCTGCTATGGGCAGGACGAACATGCTGATAAGCAAAAGGTAAGCCGGAAGAATGTAGCGTGCGTAGTGAATGTCCCTGGCGTTGGTATTCTCTACAATGGTGACATGAAACTGTCTGGGTAAACAAATGATCGCAAACATGGCAACCACGGTTTGAGTGACAAACGAGGTCATATTGAACTCGGCGAGCCTGAAATCGCTCAACCCTGCGTGATTGTTGATGCGTGTCAGGATATCGTCGAAGCCATCGAACATGTGATAGCAGACCACGATTCCGACTGCACAAAAGGCAATCAGTTTGACTATGGACTCGAATGCCACTGCGTGTACCATGCCCTGGTGGTGTTCTGTTGCTCCCACGTGTCGCGTGCCAAACAATACCGTGAATGCGGCCATGAACAGGGCCGCATACCATGCCGGGTCATGGTTGAAGGGGATAACCGTGACATTTTCACTGATATGGCCATCGGTAAGCAGGGTATAGCTCATGGCGACCGCTTTCAGTTGAAGTGCAATGTACGGCAGGATGCCTATTGTTGCGATCAGGGTGACCATTACGGCCAGAATCTGGGATTTGCCATATCTTGATGCGATAAAGTCTGCAATTGACGTGGTGTTCTGATTTTTGCTCATAAAAAGAATACGCTTGATGAGCGGAGCACAGAACAGCAGTGCCAGGAAAGGGCCGAGATAAATCGGCAGGAAGCCGAGGCCTTCGTTGGATGCCCGGCCAACTGCTCCGTAAAACGTCCATGATGTGCAATACACAGCCAGCGACAGGCTGTAAATAATGCCCCGGCTTATCCGGTTTTTATAGAGAGTCTGGTTTTTGTCCCCCCAGTAGGCAATCGCGAACAGAAAGCCGACATAGAGCAGTGATATTGATATGAGAAGAAAGCCGGAAATCATTGTTGATGATTCTATTGTTTTTTATCAGTGTAACAGAGTAACAGAAAATCCAGTGTAGCAGAAAAGCGCCAGGCGATTGAATAATCGGTGATTTTCGGGGCAAATGTGACTGATACCCGCGGAGTCAAACCCTGACAGGGTCAAGGTCGTGCCCTTGCATCAGGAATCCGCCCGGCTGACGAACGTTCAGACCGGATGATCAGACTAAAGTAGATCCGTATTTTGACCAAAGTCGTATATCCCGCTTTTTATAAAGGCTCTACCCTAGGTCTGTTAATAAAAACAAGTTGTACAGTAATAAACAAGGGTGGAGAGAATATGTCACAAGACAGGAAACAGGCGGCAGAAGCCTATTGGAAGGAGAATCTCAAGTTACTGGGGGTCCTTCTGATTATCTGGTTCTCGGTTTCATACGGCGCCGGAATTATCTTTGCGGATGCACTGGATGCAATTAAAATCGGAGGTTTCCCTCTCGGTTTCTGGTTTGCGCAGCAAGGCTCGATCTATACCTTCGTGGTATTAATCTTTGTTTACGTTGTTCGTATGGCGGCACTTGATCGCAAATACGACATGCACGAAGAATAATAATCAGGAGAATAGAGAGAATGGATACACAAACCTTAATATATTTATTTGTTGGCGGAACCTTCGCGCTGTATATCGGTATTGCAATCTGGTCGCGTGCCGGTTCAACCAGTGAATACTACGTTGCCAGCAAGGGCGTGCACCCTGTTGCCAACGGAATGGCGACCGGGGCCGACTGGATGTCAGCCGCTTCCTTTATCTCCATGGCAGGAATTATCTCTTTTGTCGGCCGTGACGGTGCCGTCTATCTGATGGGCTGGACTGGCGGTTATGTGTTGCTGGCCATGTGCCTTGCACCATATCTGCGTAAATTCGGCAAGTTTACCGTGCCCGAGTTTGTCGGTGAACGCTATTATTCACAAGCGGCACGAATGGTCGCTGTTATCTGCGTTATCTTCATCTCGTTTACCTATGTCGCAGGACAAATGCGCGGCGTTGGTATCGTTTTCTCCCGATACCTGGAAGTTGACATTAACATGGGCGTATTCATAGGTATGGCGATAGTCTTCTTCTACGCTGTGTTGGGTGGCATGAAGGGGATTACCTATACCCAGGTTGCCCAGTACTGCGTAATGATTGTTGCTTACATGATTCCGGCCATCTTCATTTCCATGATGATAACGGGGAATCCTATCCCTCAATTGGGCTTTGGCAGCACGGTTGATGGATCAGATGTTTACCTTTTGGACAAGCTGAACGGGTTGTCTCAGGAACTCGGTTTTAACCAGTACACTGCCGGGCACAAGGATACTGTCGATGTCTTCTTTATCACTGTGGCCTTGATGGTGGGAACAGCGGGACTGCCTCATGTTATCGTTCGATTCTTCACTGTGCCCAAAGTGTCTGATGCCCGGGTATCGGCCGGTTGGGCATTGTTGTTTATCGCTATCTTGTATACCACTGCGCCAGCGGTCGCTTCTTTCGCTCGCGTGAATCTGATTGAAACGGTGTCGGATGCCAGGTATCAGGAATTGCCCGGTTGGTTCGAGAACTGGGAGAAGTCGGGTTTGCTTGCCTGGCAGGATAAAAATGAAGACGGCAGGATTCAGTATTTTCCAGGCAAGGCATTTGTCGGCAAGCCATCGTTTGAGGAAGGTGCACGAGGTTCCAGCGGCCAGCGCGTGTTAACGAACACACCGACAGACAACGCCAACGAACTGTATGTGGATCGTGACATCATGGTTCTGGCAAACCCGGAAATAGCCCAGTTACCGGGTTGGGTTATCGCACTCATTGCTGCGGGTGGACTGGCTGCCGCGCTGTCTACCGCCGCAGGTTTGCTACTGGTTATTTCAACCTCGATATCACATGACCTGTTAAAGAGTAATATCGCCCCGAATATTTCGGAGAAACAGGAGTTGCTGGCAGCACGTATTGCCGCAGCCTGTGCGATCATCGTTGCCGGTTACTTTGGTATCAATCCGCCAGGCTTTGTGGCACAGGTGGTTGCCTTTGCCTTCGGATTGGCTGCTGCGTCATTCTTCCCGGCAATTCTTATGGGGATATTCAACAAGAGGATGAACAAGGAGGGTGCCATAGCGGGTATGCTGACCGGTCTGATCTTTACCTTCGGTTATATCGTCTACTTCAAGTTCGTTAATCCTGCTGCCAACACGGCGGACAACTGGTTGTTTGGTGTGTCTCCCGAAGGTATAGGTACCTTCGGTATGCTGCTTAACTTCATCGTATCTTACGTGGTAAGTAAAGTGACGCCACCACCACCAGAGCGTATTCAGGATCTGGTTGAAGATATTCGGGTTCCTCGTGGAGCGGCAGCTCCGGTTGCCGAGCACTAGGCTATCGACTATCGACAGCATGCTATCGATGAGCAGGTCAGAAGGAAAGTAATTTTCTTCTGATCGGCATCAGGTAGACAGATATCATTCAGGCGCCCTGATACGGCGCCTTTTTTGTGACAGCCTTTTTTGTGGTAGACTGTGCCCCGATGGACAGCAATGGTATATATTGGCTGTGTATGGAAACTGTAACCACTCTCAAATAAACGGAATGTCGGCATGTCGTTACTTAAAGAGCTTGAAATTACTGAAGAATTGATGGCGAAATATTCGCCTTTGGGTCAATTGTCTCGCAAATATCTGTCTCAGGTATTAAAGGGAAGTCGGGTTCTGACATTCGAAGCAGGCGAGGTGGTGTTTGAAAAAAAACACAGCCTGGATTTTGCGTACTACTTGCTGAGCGGCAAACTCAAGGTGAAAGCCGGATGGTTTTCCTCGCAAACGCTGGATGCAGACAGCCCTGGTTGTCTGAACACAATTAACAGCAAGATCCCTGACGGTGTCGGTGCAAGGGCAATAGAAAAGGGGTATATGTTGCTGGTTGACCAGGAGTTTCTCGATAGAGCACTTGGCTGGTCTGAAGTCGAACTTGACGAAATAGCAAAAACCCGGCAAATGGCTGCAGTTACATCGGAAGATGCGAGCCCGGAAAGCGGCAATGCGGAGGCATCCGGAAACGAAGAATTTGATGAGGAGCACTTCACCTGGGTCACCAGTTTGATGGAATTTCCCCTGTTTTTCAATTTGCCACCCTCCAATATGGAAATGCTGCTGGACAAGTTCAGCAAGGTGGAAGTGGCGAAAGATCAGGTGATTATCAGGGAAGGGGATGAAGGTGATTACTTTTACCTGTTGATGCAGGGCAGTGCGAGGGTAATTATTGGTGGAGACGAGTCTCGCCCCATCCGGTTAAACAGTGGTTCCTATTTTGGCGAAGAAGCACTGATTTCCGATACTGTGCGCTCGGCTACAGTGGTGATGAACGAGGATGGCCTGCTTGCCCGGCTGGATAAGGAATCGTTCCAGAGTTTGTTGAATGACCCTCTGGTCAAACACGTGACCAGGCAGGAATATCAGTCTGAAATCGCAGAGAGTGGTCTCAAGTACGAGCTTCTCGATATTCGTTCCTTTGCCGAGTTTGAGTTTGCTCCTCTGCCACAGTGTCTGCATATTCCATTGTCAGACCTCCGTCAGCGGATACCGACCCTGGATAAAAGCAAGGTGTATTATCTGACTGAAGAGGGCGGTCAGCGCAGCGAGGTGGCTGCTCATATTTTGTGCCAAAGCTCGATTCAGGCCAAAGTGATCGGAGAGCAGGCTGCATCGACCTGATTTTGCGGCTGAGGATAACGGGTGGGCCTGCCGTCTGATATGGAGTGCATGGAGAATGGAGAGTTTAATGTGCCGTGTTTTTCATATCGAGTGCCTGATGCCCGAGAGCCGCTGAGACTGTTCTATTTTTCTCAGGAACTGGCCCAGGGTATGGATGCCTTGAGACTGCGCTTTCGATAAAAAAATCAGCATCAGTTCAGCCGTCATTAATGCGTCCGCCGAGGCATGGTGACGGTCAATCTCAATATCCAGTCCGAAGCTTTTTGCCCAGTTATCCAGCCCCTTTAACGATTTGCCACGCTCCGGAAAAAACGCGACACCAACATCATAGGCGTCAAGGAACTGGTGGTTGGCCTGAAGGTTGAACTTGGCTTTTGTCGCCCGGCTCAGTATTGCCTTGTCGAAGGGTGCATGAAATGCGATAAATACGCTATGCTCTGCATATTCATAGAACTCGACCAATGCATCGGTCAGGTCTTTTCCCCCTTCAATTTCCTCGGGCGAGACGCCATGAACCAGTGTTGCTTCCCCCGGTTTTACCTCGGGTTGGTAAATGATATGCTCAAACTGGTTTCCCAGTTCGATTTTACTATCATAAATGGATACGGCACCAATCGAGATTGGCACGTCTTTCCGGATATTCAAACCGGTCGTCTCGAAATCCAATACGGTAAACCTGGTGTGTTCCAGTCGCGTTTCCATTGGTGTCGGGTCAAGCGAGATCGCAGCGAGGCTATTCTTATTGTCGGTTTGCTTCCGTCTTCCGGACAGGTTAAACCAGTTGCCAATCATTATTGATTCTCACTTCTTCTTGCTACAGTTGATACCGAAGCTCCAGCTTTTGCTGCAGTCTTTGAGCTTGTCGGAAAGACTCTTTCAGTACGCGCTTGTCTAACGGGTTCAGGCTGTGAACCGGAAAAAGATTGGTTGGAGGTTGGCCGGATCGTGATTGCTTATGGTGTAATTTCATCCTGAGTACCTGAATAAAACAATAGGCCTCGTTCCAGGCATCAGCATCCGGCTTCTTGACCACTTCCAGTTGTGTCAGTGCCTCCAGTCGACTCAAGGTGTTTGTCTCGACAATACCGTTTGCGAGAGCAAGAATGCGTATGCCTTCGATGAAGGGGCTTAGCCCTTGTATTTTCAGGTCGATGGTTTTCGTTTTGTCCGGCCCTTTTTGGGTAACAAAGCCTTTAAACATATTGAGTGGAGGTTTGTTCAGCAGCGCGTTCCCCGCCAGCATTTTCTGAAACAGGGTATTGTTGGCGATTTTGGTTATCATGTGCTGCTTTAGTTCTTCTACCCGTTCCTCATCTCCCCAAATGGCCCGGATATCAAAGAGAATGGTGGATTGCAGCAGGTTTTTCGGAGTTGTGGTTTGAACTATTCGGGAGAACTTGTTGAGCCACTCCTGCTGAGTCAGGCACAACTCCGGGTTCGAGGCCATGATATTCCCTTTACACAGGGTAAATCCGCATTGATCCAGTCGTTGATTGACTCCGGTGGCAAAAGTGATGAGGGCCTGACGATCTGCTTCGCGTTCGTGATCTCCCGAGGTGTGAAATACGATACCGTTGTCCTGGTCGGTAACCAGGGTCTGCTCCATTCTCGCCTCGCTGCCGAAGCTGAGCCAGGTGAAGTCCGGCAGGTTGCCGTTGTATTCAAGTATTGATAAATCCAGTATCCGCCGGGCGGTATAGTCGTTCAGCAGGGTGATGATTTTGTTGATTTGAACGACAGAGGCCCCGTGCGCCAGCATGTTATTGGTGAGTTTTGGAATATCTTCTCGAATCGAGATGATCGCCTCAATGTTGGGTGCATTGGCTATCGCTCGTGTGAGGTGAACCAGATTCACCCTTTGCAACGAGAAAATATCCCGTTCGGAAATGACGCCGGCCAGCTCTCCGTGTTCGTTGATCAGACAAACATGGGCAAAATGGTGTTCGGCCATCAACAGTGCGGCCTCGAATGCAGTGGCTGTGTGTGGCAGGCTTTTGGGGTTGGGTGTCATCACTCTGGCAAGGGGTACATCAAACTGATGCTGACCCCTGGCAACCACTTTTCTCAGGTCTCTAAGGGTGAAAATACCAACGGGCTTTCGAGTTTCATCTGTCGCCACGATGCTGCCGACATGGTATTCGTGCATTCGCTCCACGGCTTTTCCAACAGGCAGATCCGGGGCACATACAATCGGGTTGTTGCTGGCTATTTCACCAAGTACGGTATCCAGTGAATACCCGTCCTGGGCGGCCTCGGAAGCCTGTGTTACCACTTGTTTGTTGGCCATTTCCAGCAGGCTGCTGATGCCTCTTACGGCGAAATCACGAAAAACGTACGATCGTGCAAACAGGGTCGAGAAGGCACTTCGGGGTAAAATAAAGCAAAAACAGTCTTCTTCTGCACGGTGGTTGGTGCGAGTTGCACGCTCGCCCAGCAGGGCGGCCATGGGAAAACACTCTCCGACTGAAATGGAGAAGGTGTTTTGTGTTTCTCCGTTACGGCCTGACGAGCGCTCGCCGACGATCTGGCCCTTTTTTACAATATAAAGCTCGTTGACAACCCCGTCATTTTCGGACAAAACCAGTTGCCCCTTGGGGAAAAAGGCAATTCGACAGTTTTCGATCAGATAGGCAAGCTCGCTCCGCTCCATTTGATTGAATGGGGCATGGAGTCGCAGAAAAGAGATGAGTGCTCCCGTATTGTGCAGTTCGGTTGCTTTTTCGGATATCTTTACAGTCATAAAAGCAGGAGCTCCCAAGAGTCAGTACCAGCTTTTTTATTTTCAGTGAAATGGCCAGGTCAGGACATTAGCGAAAGGTCTACATTGGTCAGATTTTTCAATGACTGACCCCAGGGGCCAGTGTGATCGACAGATGGAAATCCGGTCGGCAGATGGAAGGCCGGTCTGTGCTCCGGTTCGTCGGGAGCGGCTATCGCAACGACTCTGCCAGATGCTTTATTCTCTGCAGCATCGCTCTGAGGCCGTTGCCTCTGGTCGGGCTGATGTGTCTGAACAGATCCAGCTCGTCGAACAGGCTTTCCACATCAATATCGAGGAGTTCCCGGGGGCTTTTGGCGTTGAGCAGGGTCAGAATAATTGCTGCGAGGCCTCGCACTATCATTGCGTCGCTTTCGATCAGGAAATAGAGCCTGTCTGTTGCAGCATCATAGTGGTGTATCAACCACACCTGGCTTTGGCACCCATGAACGATATTGGCTTCTGTTTTCTCGCTTTCAGGGAAGGCCGGATGCTTCTTTCCCAGGTCAATGATATAGGAATAGCGCTCTTCCCATTCGTCCAGGAATGAAAAGGCATCCCGTACCTCTTCGGCTGTTGTGACTGTGCCCAGGGGGCTTTGGGTAAATGTGGTCAATTCGGTCATCTGGTTTCTCAAGGTTCTTTTTCGGACAATTTTATCCTGGTTGCGGCTCTGTTGTGATTCACACTGTCAGCTCAGAGCAGCCCCAACTGCAGTTTGGCTTCGTCACTCAACATATCATTGTTCCACGGCGGGTCAAACACCAGGTTCACCTCGACCTGGTCAACATTGGGGACATGCTCCACCTTTCTCTTCACGTCGTCTGCGATCACAGGCCCCATTCCGCAACCGGGTGCGGTAAGCGTCATGGTAATGGTCACCCTGTTTCCCTGATCGCTGTCATTCACCAGTTTGCAGTCATAAATCAACCCGAGGTCTACGACATTGACCGGTATCTCCGGGTCGTACACGGATCGGAGCGCTTCCCAAATCTGGTTTTCGTTGACGCTTCCATCTTCGGGAGGGGTAAAGTCTTCCCGGGTGGATTCCTTGCCCAAGCCGTCAGCATCCTTTGCTTCCACACGTGCCAGGTTGCCATTGACAGAAACGGTAAAGGTGCCACCGAGACTTTGTGTGATGGTGACAAAGGTATCGGCCGGAATCACGATCTCTGTACCGGCCGGAATGATTCTGGCCTCAATGTCTCTTTTGGTCAGTACGACTTCTCTTTCGTATGCCATGTTTACCTCAGCTTACCGAAAAACTTTCACCGCAACCGCATTCGCCGGTGGCATTGGGGTTGTTAAATACAAGATGCCTGTTCAGCCCTTCGGTAACATAGTCTATTTCCATACCATCTAACATGGGCAGGTCTTTTTGGTTAACATACAGATCCACCCCATCGGTTATATGCAGAATCTGATCGCCTTCTTCCTTTTGGCTGGCGATTGACGTGACATACTTGTAACCCGAGCAACCACTGGCTTTTACCGCTATACGCAAGCCAAGTGCATGATTGCTTTTGCCCAGTTGCTTTCGGGTGTGCTCTATGGCTTCCGGGGTCATTGTCATACTATTACGGGGTATAAATTGGTGGGGTATAAATTGTTCCGCACTCATGGCAGATCCTCCTTAATGATCAGGCAAGCGCCAATAGTCAGGTAAAACCAATAATCAGGTAAAACCAATAATCAGGCAAACAGCCACCGATCAGGTAAACAGCCGCCGGATTTTGGCCAGTGCATGAAAAAATGTTTCAACCTCCTCTGCGGTGTTGTAGAACGCAAAGGAGACACGCGCCGTTCCTGGAATATCCAACCGCTGCATCAGTGGCATGGCACAGTGATGGCCGGTTCTGATGGCGATGCCCTGCTGGTCGAGAAGAGTGCCAATATCACTTGGATGCAGGCCATCTATCAGAAAGGACATCACAGGCACCTTGTTGTTTGCGGTGCCGACCAATCGCATGCCGGGTATGGTTTTGCCCAGTTCGATGGACTGTGCCAAAAGTTCGGCTTCGTGAGTTTCAATGGCGCACCTGTCAAGTGAGTCAAGGTAGTTTATGGCCGTGCTCAGGCCTATCGCTTCAGCAATAGCGGGAGTGCCTGCTTCAAATTTATAGGGCAGGGTATTGAATGTGGTCTTGTCAAAGGTCACATGCTCAATCATTTCGCCACCGAACTGGTAAGGTGGCAGGGCTTCCAGTTGCTCCCGTTTTCCGTAAAGAACACCGATGCCTGTCGGGCCAAACAATTTGTGTGAGGAAAACGCGTAAAAGTCACAATCCATATCCTGCACGTTCACTTGCATGTGCGGCACAGCCTGGGCTCCGTCAACGACGGTCAGTGCGCCATACTCCCTGGCCCTGGCTATCATGTCCCTGACCGGGTTGATGGTGCCCAGCGCGTTGGATACATGGGTAATCGACAGGATTTTCGTTTGCGGGCCAAGCAGTGACGCATAATGGTCAAGATCCAGTTCGCCCCGATCCGTGACATTGATGATCCTGAGTTGAGCACCCGTTCTTGCGCACAGCATTTGCCAGGGGACGATATTGGCATGATGCTCCATGGCAGAAATAATCACTTCATCTTTTGGGCCAAGCTGTGATGCACAGCCATTGGCGATCAGGTTTATCGCCTCCGTGGTGCCTTTCACCCAGACAATCTCGTCGCTGCTCGTTGCGTTGAGAAATGCCTGAACGGTTTTGCGGCTGTTTTCAAATGCACTGGTAGCCTGGTCGGCCAGAGTATGTGCACCCCTGTGTACATTGGAGTGTGTCGTCATGTAATAGTGGCTCATGGCCTCCATGACGCAGCGGGGTTTTTGTGCGCTCGCACCATTATCGAGATAGATCAGTGAGTTATTATTGACCTTTTGCCCCAAAATCGGAAAGTCCTTGCGAATCTCGCTTACGTCCATAAGGCTCCATCAACTCCTTCCGGTAACGGGTTCAGATGAAGTGGCAAATGATTGACTGAGGAACTCGACGAGTCGCTCGGTAACCAGCTCCCTGACCTTTTCATTGGGCACCTGTTCCAGCAGCTCGTTGATGAACCCCATACTGAGCATGGATGCCGCCGTGTCCGATGGAATGCCTCGGGATACCAGATAGAAGAGTGCATCATCATCGAGCTGACCAATGGTCGCTCCGTGGGAGCATTTTACGTCATCCGCGTAGATTTCGAGCTCCGGCTTGGTGTCGATTTGTGCTTCTGAAGAGAGGAGAAGATTTTTGTTGCTCATGTTGGCCAGGGTTTTTTGGGCATCACGGTAGATCAGGATCTGGCCGTTAAACACGGCATGAGAGTGACCGTCCGCAATACCCCGGTAGGTCTCAGAGCTCTCGCAGTTCGGAGCAATGTGTTCCATGCGGGTATGATTGTCGTAGTGCTGGGAATTGCAGGTCAGATAAATACCGTTGACCAGACTGAAACCACCGGGCTGGTGAAATTTCAGGTTGAGGTCGTGACGACGCAATTTTCCGCCAAATCCGATGTTATGCGCGTGAAACTGGCTGTCCCTGTGTTGTTCAACGGTTGTCAGGCCGACATGCCTGGTGTCCTCCGGTTCCATGCAGAGGCGAATGTTGGTGACTTTGGCCTGGTCTGCGACATAAAACTGAGTCACCGCACTGGTCAGCAGGGACAGGTCTGAAGGGCCGGTGTATTCTTCAATGATGGTGGCTTCGCAGCCGGCACCAGCCTCTACCAGGATGCGCGCATGAGCCGAGCCGGGTGTTGCCGTGCAGTGATCGTAAATAACCTGAACCGGCTCTGCAATCCGGCTGTTCGGGGCGATGCGAACAAGTACGCCGTCTGCCAGTTTGGTGGCGTTCAGGGTGGCAAAGGGAAATTCTGTATTGCCTGTCACGCTATTGAGAGTGTCAGCCAGTTCCGGACCCAGGCTGTCCATGGCAGAAAAGGGCCGGATCGTCAGTTCGTCCGAATCGGGCAACCTGGAAGCTGCCTGGTCATACTTGCCATTGGTAAAGACAATGCGATAGCCGCCGACATCCACCAGATGTCGTTCTTCCGTTGCCTGGATCGGGCTATTGGTTCTGGCGAGGGCGTCGTCCAATGCGATATAGCGACTGGAGTACTTCCAGTTTTCTGTTTTGCGGTCAGGCAGGGCAAGGTCGGCCAGTGCCCTTGATGCCTTGCCGTTAATGTCGGCGAGCCAGGTACCCCCGGTGGCCTGTGGTGTCAGGAACGGGTCTGGAAATCTGTTGGTCACGCTCATCAAGTCACCTGTGCCTGCTCTGTTTCGTTGATGCCCAGCCAGCCGTAGCCTTTCTCTTCGAGCTCCAGAGCCAGTTCCTTGCCACCTGATTTGACAATTCTTCCATTGGCCAGAACATGAACAAAATCGGGGACAATGTAATCCAGCAATCGCTGGTAGTGAGTGACCATGACAACAGCACGATCCGGGGAGCGCAATGCATTCACGCCTTCCGAGATGATTTTCAATGCATCAATGTCCAGCCCCGAGTCTGTTTCGTCGAGTATCGCCAATTTGGGTTCAAGCAAGAGCATCTGCATGATTTCGTTGCGCTTTTTCTCGCCACCGGAGAATCCCTCGTTGACGCCCCGCTTCAGGAATGACTGATCCAGCCTGACCTGTTCGGCTTTCTGTTTGGCCAGTTTCATAAAGGATACGGCATCCAGCTCTTCTTCTCCGCGATATTTGCGCCTGCTGTTCAGTGCGGTTCTCAAAAATTGCAAATTGCTGACGCCCGGGATTTCCACGGGATATTGAAACGCGAGGAAGATGCCTTCACAGGCTCGCTCTTCCACGGATAACTCACTGATATCTTCCCCCTGAAGCCTGATTTCTCCAGAGTCAACGTTAAAGTCTTCGTTACCTGCCAGCACCTGCGACAAGGTGCTTTTTCCTGAACCGTTGGGCCCCATGATGGCATGGACTTCACCGGCCCTGACCTCAAGGTTGATGCCCTTCAGGATTTGCTTGTCTTCAACACTTGCGTAAAGGTTGTTGATTTGTAGCATGGTCTCGCTCATTACAACATCTCGCTTCTTTATTTCTTGATCTGAACTGCATACGCTGCTTTCAGATTGTGCAGATGGTATCCGGGTTATCCGGTTACCTGTTTTGGGCGGTCTGGTTAACCTACTGCCCCTTCCAGGCTGACTTCCAGCAACTTGGTGGCCTCGACGGCAAACTCCATTGGCAACTCCTTGAACACTTCCTTGCAGAATCCGTTCACAATCATGGAAACGGCCTGCTCGGTATCGATGCCCCGTTGACGACACAAAAACAGTTGGTCGTCACTGACTTTTGACGTGCTGGCTTCATGTTCGACAATCGCCGACCGGTTCCTGCTTTCGATATAGGGAAAGGTGTGAGCGCCGCATTCACTGCCGATAAGCAGCGAGTCGCACTGGGTATAGTTCCGGGCCTTTGCCGCGCCCGGGCCGAATCGAACCAGCCCCCGGTAACTGTTATTACTCTTTCCGGCAGAAATTCCCTTGGAAATAATGGTGCTTTTGGTGTTTTTGCCCAGGTGGATCATTTTGGTGCCTGTGTCGGCTTGCTGGAAATTGTTGGTCAGGGCGACAGAGTAAAATTCGCCGACGCTGTTTTCGCCACGCAGAACACAGCCGGGATATTTCCAGGTGACGGCCGAGCCTGTTTCGACCTGGGTCCAGGAAATCTTGGAGTTGCGTCCGTTACAGGCTCCCCGTTTGGTGACGAAATTGTAGATGCCGCCCTTGCCTTCATGGTCTCCTGGATACCAGTTTTGAACTGTGGAGTATTTTATCTGTGCATCGTCCAGCGCGACCAGTTCAACTACCGCGGCATGTAACTGGTTTTCATCCCGCATGGGTGCAGTGCAACCTTCCAGATAGCTGACATAACTGCCTTCGTCTGCGACAATCAGCGTTCTTTCGAATTGTCCGGTGTTTGCGGCATTGATACGGAAGTAGGTGGACAGCTCAAGCGGGCATCTCACCCCCCCGGGAATATAGACAAAGGAGCCATCACTGAACACCGCCGAATTAAGTGCGGCGTAGTAGTTGTCGCGTTGGGGAACCACCTTTCCCAAATACTTTTTCACCAGCTCGGGATGTTTTTGTACGGCTTCTGATATGGGGCAGAAGATGACTCCGGCTTCATTCAGTTGCTTCTTGAAAGTGGTGGCGACGGAAACAGAGTCGAATACCGCATCGACGGCAACGCCAGCCAGCCTGGCCCGTTCGTGCAGGGGGATGCCCAGTTTTTCATAGGTTTTAAGCAGTTCCGGGTCTACTTCATCCAGGCTTTTGGGAGCGTCTTTGGTTGATTTCGGTGCCGAAAAATAGGAGATGGAATCGGGGTCAATTTTGGGGTAGTTGACGTGCGCCCATTCAGGCTCTTCCATGGTCAGCCAGTGGTGATACGCCTTTAGTCGCCATTCCAGCAACCACTCCGGCTCATTTTTTTTTGCAGAGAGTCGGCGGATAACGTCTTCATTCAATCCTGGTTCAAATGTTTCTGACTCTATGTCGGTAATAAAGCCATGCTGGTATTCATTTTTGATTAGCTCATCAACTGATTTGTTGGTACTGCTCATCCTGGTACTCTCCGCTATGATACCGATGGGGTGATAACTGGCCAAAAAATGCACAACCAAGCCGTTCAACATGGAAATTTTGGCGTATTGTACAATAGCCGAGTAAATTAGTCAGGTATTGATGGTTTTGAAGCGCGTAATTTTATTACTTTTTTATTGAAAACAGAATTAAGAAAGCAAAAAAATAGCCGAAATGCGAGTTTGCAAGACAGTTGCGGCAAAACAGTTGTAGCAAAAACAGCTGCAGCAAAAAATGGAATTGTTATCCGGAGCAAAGGAGAAGGCCTTCTTCAATCGGAAAAAACCGGTCACATACACCGGCCAGGGAGTCTGCGGTCAGTGAGGGAACTCCGTAAACCTGCGTCCTTACCTGGTATTTGTTTTTTATATGACTGAGCAGCAAGGCAAAATCTCCGTCCCCGGACAGGAGAATCACTGTGTCGACATGGGGCGCGGTCTCAATTATGTCGATGGTAATGCCGACATCCCAGTCACCTTTCGCGGAGCCATCCGAGCGTTGAATAAAAGGTTTGAGTTTGACATCAAAGCCGATATGACGAAGTGCAGACTGAAACTTTTGTTGTTGGGTGTCTGCACGGTCAATGGCGTAGGCCAGTGCAGTGACCACCGTCCCCTGCTGATTGATACGTTGCCAGAACAGTCGATAGTCGAATTGGCGCTGATATCGCTGGCGTGTGGTGTAGTAGATGTTCTGTACATCGACAAAAACAGCGATTTTTCCGCAATCATCCTGCATGGTCTTGTCTGTATGGTTACCGTTGTGTGGTTGTGAGGCCGTGTTCCGGCTAGACATCATAAGTGGTCGAGGCTGTATCTCCGCCTCGTCCCGTCCAGTTGGTGTGGAAGAACCGTCCCCGGGGTTGATCCTGTCGTTCGTAGGTGTGTGCTCCGAAATAGTCACGTTGTGCCTGGATCATATTGGCAGGCAACCGGCTGCTGGTGTAGCCGTCCAGGAATGTCAGGGCAGAGGTCATACATGGCATGGGCACTCCGGTCTCCATTGATTTTGCTGCGATTTTTCGCCAGGAGGCGAGGCAGTCGCTCAAAATGCTGTGGAAATATGGAGCGGAACCCAGAAACCGGAGATCGGGATTGTCATGGAAGGCATCGCGAATATCAGTAAGGAAACCACTGCGAATGATGCAGCCACCGCGCCACATCAGGGCAACCTTTCCATAATCGAGACCCCATTGGTGTTGCTCCGAGGCTTCCCGCATCAGCATAAAGCCCTGAGCATAGGAGATAATCTTAGAGGCTAGCAGCGCCTGCCGGAGCGCCTCCAGCCAGAGTGATCTGTCGCCGTCAATCGGCCTGATTGTTTTGTTGAACCGCTTTTCGGCCGCGCTCCTTTGTTCTTTGAGCGACGACAGGCACCGGGCATAGACGGATTCAGTGATCAGAGTGAGGGGGACACCGAGATCCAGCGCGTTGATGCCAGTCCATTTTCCGGTGCCTTTTTGCCCGGCAGAGTCCAGAATACTCTCCAGCAGGGGTTGACCCTCCTTGCCTTCAACTTCATCGACTGCCGCCAAAATGTCAGCGGTAATTTCTATCAGGTAGCTGTTCAGCTCTGTCTGATTCCAGGAAACGAAAGCCGCCTGCATTTCCGGGTAGCTCATTGCCAGGGATTCCTTCATAAAGTGCCAGGCCTCACTGATCAGTTGCATGTCACCGTACTCTATGCCGTTATGCACCATTTTTACAAAGTGCCCTGCGCCACCGTCACCTACCCAGTCACAACAGGGGGCCCCTTCTTCGGTTTTTGCGGCAATGGCCTGAAAAACGGGTTTGACAAACGGCCATGCCTCGGGGTTGCCGCCAGGCATCATGGAGGGGCCAAGGCGAGCGCCTTCTTCTCCGCCCGATACGCCGGTGCCGATAAAGCGAATCCCTTTTTCTTTGAGTGCCTGCACCCGGCGTGATGTGTCCGGGAAGTGAGAGTTACCCCCGTCAATGATGATATCGCCAGCATCGAGCAGAGGTTGCAGGCGGTTGATAAACTGATCGACAACGTCACCTGCTCTTACCATAAGCATTATTTTGCGGGGCGTTTTCAGTCTGGCGACCAGTTCATCAAGGGAATAAACGCCTTCTATTCGGGTGCCGGAAGCGGGGCCGTTGAGAAAGTCATCAATTTTTTGAGTGCTGCGGTTGTGGGCGAGCACCTTGAATCCGTGATCATTCATGTTCAATATCAGGTTTTGCCCCATAACGGCCAACCCGATTACGCCGATATCCGCTTTATCTGCTTTATCCGCTTTCATATTCTGCCCCCTTTTATTTTTTGGTTTTTACTTTTTACTATGACCGGTAGCCGACAGTCCAGACCGGATACATCCCGATAAATGCGTTTGACAGCCTTGCTGGCAGCAGTGGTCCAGTGGTGTTGTGTGGCTACTCTTTTTGGTGATCGGTTTTTGGTGATCGGTCGAAAAAGTATTGCGGGGGTTCATCAATATCAAGTAGCAGGCGCCGTATCAGGTCGAGTGAAATATGGGTGACGATATTCTGGAAAAACTCACGATGGCCGGGAATGTACAACTGGCAGGAATTCAGTTTTCGGGCGCTTCCCCAGGCAATCCAGACTGTGCCGACGGGTTTGTCATCGGTTCCACCCGAGGGGCCGGCAATGCCCGAAACGGCAATGGCCAGGTCTGCGCCGCTAATGTCGATGGCACCCATTGCCATCTCATTGACTACTTCCTCGCTGACGGCACCATGCGTGTCGAGTGTCTCCGGTTTGACTCCGAGCATGGCTGACTTCATTGCGTTTGAATAGGTCACAAAGCCGGCATCGAAAACATCAGAGGCTCCTGCAATTCGTGTCAGTTGAGAGGCGATCAGCCCGCCGGTGCAGCTTTCGGCGGTTGCCAGTCTGATGCCCTGGCTGCGTAGCTGGTTAATGACGATTTCTGACAGCGGCGCTCCACTGTCTCCAATCACATGATGGCCAAGCACCGCTTTGGCCTTGTCAAGCCACCTGGTCACCTGTGCGGCTTCGATTGTCGATGCGGTTGTGAGCTTGATGTCAATAAAAGGCAGGGAGGCCCGGTAGCCAATTTGGATATCTGAAGGCCAGTCAGGCAATCGCCCGGAGATCAGTTTTTGTATTGTGGCTTCGCCCAACCCGAAAACCTGAAATCGTTGAGTCCGGCAGGGTGCCTGGCCGGAATGGCGGGAAGTGACAAGCGGTATGATGGTGCCGTTCATCATGGCTTTCAGTTCTCCAGGCACGCCGGGAGTACAAATAATCAGGCAGTGGTTCAGCGTGAGGTGAAATCCGGGGGCGCTACCGACAGGGTTGGGAATAATCTCGCAATCCTGGGGCAGGCGTGCCTGTTTGCGGTTGGGTTCGTTCAGGTCGAAGCCGCGTTTTTTGCACCAGGCAGCAATCTGTGCGAGGGCATCAGCGTGCTCGGTAGTTTTTACTCCGGCAGCATTGGCCAGGGCGTCGGCTGTCAGGTCATCCGAGGTTGGGCCCAGACCGCCATTGACGATGAGTATGTCTGCATGCTGGCTGATCGACTCGATTTCTCTGCTCAGTGCTTTCAAATTGTCGCCAAGGGTGATTTTTCGCTCCAGTGGAATACCCTGTTCCAGCAACAATCTGGCGATCATGCCCGAGTTGCTGTCAACAATATCGCCGCTCATCAGCTCGTTACCCGTCAAAAGCAATTGTACCGTCGGCATGCTGCACCTCTCCTCATTGATGATGACTTCAGTTTATCGCAAGAGAAGTGGAGATACGAGTACACGAAGGGTTGAAATGGTGGCGAATGCTTCTTATTCTTAACCTTCCTTATTTTTATCAAAGCTGACAACGAAAGCGAGAAACCAAATGGCGGTAATAGAGTATGAAACACGTGGCAAAATTGCCCTGGTAACCCTGAATAATGGCGAGAACCGACAGAATCTGGAGTTTGCACAGGCGATGCTGGCTGCGATTGATCAGGCGGAAGCGGATCGCAGTATTCGTGCGATGGTGATTACCTCGAGCGATAAGAAAAACTGGAGTCAGGGAGTTGATTTGCACTACCTGGGTGCGGCGCTGAAAGAAAAGCGCCATGATGACATCAAGGCATTCATGTATGGTATGAATGATGTTTTTACTCGACTTCTGTCAGCACCGTTCCCTGTTATTGCAGCGATCACCGGCCACGCCTTCGGCAACGGCGCGATGTTGGCCTGTGCTTGCGATTTCCGCTTTATGCGAGCGGATCGGGGTTACTTCTGCTTCCCCGAAGTGGATATTTCCATTCCCTTTATGCCGAGCATGATAGCCTTTGTTAAAAAAGCCATGCCCCATTACCTGTTGAATGACCTGAAACTGACGGGCAGACGGGCAACCGCCAGCGAGCTTGAAGCCCATCATGTTATTCACAGTGCCTGTCCCGATGCGGAGGCGACTCTGGTTCAGGCGTTGGAATTTGCTGCGACCTTCAAAAAGCCGCGCGGCATTTTTGGCGAGCACAAGCGGCGCTTGCACAAGCATATTTTCGAAATTATGGCCACCGAGGACAAGGCCTTGATCGAAGAGCTGAAATTAATGGCTTGAGTGCCGGAACATCATCCCGGGAGAAGGGGGCAGGCATTGGCCAGGCTGAAGCGAGCTCAATGCCTTTGCTGACCGGTGCAATGCCCCGTTGCAGATCACCGCATCAATCAGGCAGAAGCAGAAATTTTTCTGTTTATACTCGGAATCAACAAATGTCGTGAATACAAATAATCCGTTTTTTTTAATGCTGTTTTTTGTGGTATTTGCGGTGATGCCGCCTCGCTCCCTGATGGCATCTGACAATACCGGCGCAGGTCTGGGCTTTGAGCAAGCCTGGCAGCAGTTGCAAGAGCGCAGTGACCTGTTTGCTGCCCGGCGCTCAGCCATAGAGCAGCAGAAAGAACTGCAGCAGGCTGCCGCTGCGCTGGATCTTCCCGGTATTACCCTGGGTGGAAGCTATACCCGATTATCAGACCCGGTTGAAATGGACGCCGCCGAGATGGAACCCATGGCTTCTCTATCTCCTGCCGGGGTTCAACATTCTTTGGCAGGGCTTGTTCGGGCAGGCAGTATTTCACCGCAATTTGCTGCTGAAATGGGCGCCTTGTTGCAGGGCGTTGCGGACGGAGGCCTGGATACCACCACCGAGATCCTGGATGAAAATGTTTTTACCAGTTCGATCAATGCGTTCTGGCCTGTTTTTACCGGTTGGCGAATACAGGCCGTACAGGATATCGCCGAGCAACAAACGGAGACAGCCAAAGCCAGATTATCCTTGCTGCGTCGAGTGCAATATGAGGTTCTGGCCAGAGTCTATTTCGGGCTGGTATTGAGAAAGCAGGTTCTGGCTACCCACAAAGAGGTAGAAAAAGGTCTTCAGTTACATTTTGAGCACGCCCGTGCCCTGGAGAAACAGGGGCAGATTGCCAAAGTAGAGCGATTGAAGGCAGAAGCAGCCTTTGATCGGGCAAAGGTTAAAAGCGAAAAATCACGCAGAGCCCTTGAGATTGCAGAGCTTGCCCTTGACCGGATGTTGCGACAGGAGGGTGTTATTCCCCAAACGCCCCTTTTTATTTCTGGCAATTTGCCGGAGATGGCGCATTTTGTCGATCAGACTCTCAATAACCATCCCGGGCTGACCCTGCTCAAGGTAAAAAAGAAGCAGGCCGAAAGTTTGATTGAGATGGAAAAGGGCCATTATTACCCGGATATTTTTCTTTTTGGTCACTACAAGCTCTACAAGGATGATTCTATTGTCGGGGAGTCTGCTCCTGATTGGGTAGCAGGGGTTGGTATTGGCATGAAGTTGCTTGACCCCGGCGGTCGTGGCAGTAAACTGCGGGCAGCTCGTTCTGCCCTTGACAGCCTTGGCTACCTTTACAGCCAGGCTGAGCGCGATCTTTCGGTTCTGGTCGAAAAGAACTGGCAGGAAGCCATACAATCGGCCAGCGAATTTCGTGGCTTGAAATCCAGTATCACCCTTGCGGAAGAAACCGTTCGATTGCGGGAAAAAGGCTTCTCCCAGGGTGTCTCGACCTCCCTGGATGTCGTGGATGCCCATCTTTTCCTTGAAGAAGTCAAGACCAAACAGTTGGTGGCCTCATATGATTATGTGATTCGTTTGACTCGTTTGCTCGCGATGAGTGGTGAAATGGGCAGTTTTGACAGTTATGCCAGGAAGCGATATCAAGAGGTGACCCCGAGAGGTAATGAGCAATGAAAAACACTATGGCCAAACTCCCTGATTTCCTTCTTGCCACTTTTTTTATTGCATTGCTCTGCTGGCTCGGTTACAGCTTCTGGCAGGCTTATCAGCCTTTACCCGTGCATCTGCAGGGACAGATTGAAGCGCGCAGTTACAGTATCTCATCCAAGGTTGCGGGCCGGATCAGTGAGCTTTATGTGCGCAAGGGCGATGCAGTGAAAAAGGGGCAGCCTGTTTTTTCTCTTTATAGCCCGGAACTCGAGGCCAGGATTGAACAGGCAAAAGCGGGTGAGCAGGCTGCCGGGGCCCTGGTGGAGGAGGCGGAGGCCGGAGCTCGCCGCCAGCAGATTGATGTGGCGAAAGAACAGTGGCGAAAGGCGGATGCTGTCGCAAAGCTGGCAGAAAAGAGCTACCGCAGAGTGGAAAACCTCTACCGCGATGGCGTGGTGGCAGAGCAGAAGCGTGATGAGGCATACACTGCCTGGCAGGCAGCAAGGCACACCGCAACCGCCGCATTGCAGATGTATAAAATGACAGAAGAGGGTAGCCGCAGTGAAACCAAAAAAGCGGCCAGAGAGCGTGAAAAGATGGCGGCGGGTGCCGTAGCCGAAGTTGAGGCCATCGCCGCTGATCTGCAAATCAGCAGTCTGTATGATGGTCAGGTGAGTCAGGTTCTGCTTTATCCGGGAGAGCTGGCTCCTCAGGGATTTCCCGTGGTAAGGGTAATTGATATGAAGGACAGTTGGGTCGTCATGCATATTCGTGAAGACTCGCTGCAACAGTGGAAAAAGGGCTATGAGTTTGACGGACGAATCCCCGCTCTTGGTAACAGGGTTGTTCGCTTCAGGGTCTTCAGCATTGCCGTAATGGGAGATTACGCGACCTGGCGCGCCACGGATATCAGAAAGGATTTTGATATGCGTACCTTCGCTGTGGAAGCGCGTCCCATTGAACCGGTGGCTGATTTGCGAGCCGGGATGAGTGTGCTGGTGCCCTGATGTCTGAGTGTTCCGATAAACCGGGGTTGATCGCACTGTTGCGCAGTGAGCGGCAGTTATTGTTATCCGACCCCTGGCTTTTTGCTTCGGTTACATTTATTCCTGTTGCTCTTTTTGTTTTTTTTCTTCTGCTTTTTCGTCAGGGCATTGTTCACGAATTGCCCCTGGCGGTAGTGGACTACGATAATTCTTCGCTCTCTCGTTCCCTGTTGATGGCGCTTGATGGTGATGATAGTCTTCAGTTGCGTGTGATGCCCTCTGAACAAGACGCCGCGACGGCGTTGCGGGGTGGCCAGGTTTACGGGACGGTCACTATTCCGGCCCGATTTGAGCAAAATGTCATAAAAGGGTTCAGCCCGAGACTGACCACTCGTTGCAATTATCAGTTTGTCCTGGTGGGTAAAATACTTGATTCTGCCACCAAAGCGGTCATTGCCACTTTCAATGCCTCTCTTGCCACAGAGCGCGAGATGAGGAGCGGGAGCCCCGTGCCGCTGCAGGCGATGGGCGAGGCTGTTCCCAGCCGAAGACAGATCACCTCTCTTTATAATACCGGCCTTGACTACAGCCAGTTTCTGGTCACGGCAATTCTTCCTGCTATCTGGCAGATTATAATGGTCTCGGCGATGGTATTGGTTTGGGCTGCCGAGGAAAGAAGAACGGGTGTGGATCGCTGGTTGCTTGGCTTCGTTGTTCCGAAAATGCTGGTGCGACTGATTTTTTACCAGGTGATTTTCCTCGCTCTTTCCCTGTTCTTCCTTTCTCTGTTTGCCTCAATGGGGTGGCCGATGAACGGTGAAATACGCTGGGTGCTCTTTTCCCAGTGGCTGACCATCCTGGCCTGTCAGGGGGTGGCGACACTTGTTTATCTGCTTGTTCGTGATCCGGCTCGGGCGCTCGGTGTGGCTGCTGCCTATACAGCGCCAGGTTTTGCCTTTATGGGGGTGACTTTTCCCCTGACCGATATGGATCTGTTCGCCCGAAGCTGGAATGCCATTCTGCCCATAGCTTCGTACATGGAGGTGCAGATAAGTGTGCTGAACCATGCTGCTCCCTTATCGGCAATAGTACCTTCTCTGGTGAATCTGGCGGCTTTTTTACCTGTTTATATCCTGGTTGCTTTGGTGATATGGCGGGTACGCAACAAAAACAGGGGAGCTGTGTTATGAGTTGGTATCACCTCTTGTATAATGAATTAAAAGGCATTTTGTCGGATAAAACCATCTTGCTTACGGTGATCGCGGGTATTCTCTTTTACTCTTTTCTTTACCCTCAGCCTTATCTTCACCAGATTCCCCGAGAACAGAAGATTGCTATCATAGATGATGATAATTCGGTGACCAGTCGTAAACTGATTCGTATGGTACAGGCGACACCGCAAGTGGATATTGTGGTGAACGCCAACAGCCGGGCAGATGCCAGGGATATGCTGATTCGGCGCCAGATCAGAGGCTTTCTGCAGATTCCGGAAAACTTTGGTCGGGATATTCTCCTTCGTCGCAGTCCACCGCTTGTCTATGCGGGCGACGGATCATACTTCCTGGTTTATGGTGCAATTGCCGAGGGTATTACGGCTGCCGCCGAAGCGCTGGACGACAGTGTGGGATTGCATCGAGTGGCACTTGCCGGAAAGCCGATGCTGTCATCCGGGGATAGCCTCAGCCCGGTTGTATTGAACGCCATTCCGGCATTTAATCCGACCACAGGTTATGTCACCTATGTTGTTCCGGCGGTTTTTGTGCTCATCATTCATCAGACCCTGTTGATCGCGGTCGCTCTTTACGGTGTCTCGACAAGAGAGAAAAAACGCAGGGGAGAAAACGGGTACTTTCAGCAGGCGCAGCCACTGCAGTTGCTTCTGATCAGGTTGCTGGCATTTTTTATTATCTACATTCCCATAATTTTGTATTACTTCGGTGACTGTTTTCAGTACTATGGTTTGCCGCGACTGGCAAGCATTGGTCAGCTTGTTCAATTCTTTGTGCCATTCCTGCTTTCAGCCACAGCCCTGGGCGTTATTCTCGGTCAGTTGCTGCCAAGACGAGAGCTGGCAACCTTTTTCGTGCTTCTCAGTTCCCTGCCTCTTGTATTCAGTGCCGGATTTGTCTGGCCCGTCAGCGTGATTCCATTCTGGATTAACTGGCTGGTGCAGTGGGTGCCGGCGACGGCGGCCATTAATGCGGTATTGCATCTGAATCAGATGGGTGAAGATTTTTTTCATGCTGCCGCAGGGATTGGGCAGTTATGGGGGCTGTTTTTGCTTTATTCCATTGGCGCATGGTGGTTATTACGCAGAGGGCGGTAATGTGCTTCTGTTGCTTTTGTCCAGGCATCTGTTGCCAGTCTCCGGGTATCTGTTGCCAGGATATCCTGCGGCGATCAACAATGTCGGGGCGAATGGCGTTGAGAAATAACTGATAAACCTGAATAACGGCTAGGATACTGTGCATTATTTGGTTAAAATACCCGCCTTTCTCCACGCGCTCACTTGTAGAGGTTGTGATAACAGATGTTTACCCAGGATATGAAAATTGCCGGTTTTGATGACGAGGTCTGGTCTGCGATGCAGGCGGAGGTTCAGCGACAGGAAGAGCACATCGAGTTGATTGCTTCCGAAAACTATACCAGTCCGCGAGTGATGGAAGCGCAGGGTTCTGTGCTGACCAATAAATATGCAGAAGGTTATCCGGGCAAGCGCTATTACGGCGGCTGTGAGTATGTCGATGTGGTCGAGCAGCTGGCAATAGATCGTGCCAAAGAGCTATTCGGGGCAGACTACGCCAATGTTCAGCCACACTCCGGATCGCAGGCCAACGCGGCAGTTTACATGGCTCTGTGCAAGGCAGGCGATACTGTATTGGGTATGAGTCTGGCACATGGCGGGCATCTTACGCACGGAGCTTCAGTCAGCTTTTCCGGTCGTATTTACAACGCGGTACAGTATGGCCTGAACCCGGAAACGGGTGAAATCGATTATAATCAGGTGGCTGAACTGGCGCGTGCACATAAACCAAAAATGATCGTTGCGGGTTTTTCCGCTTACTCCCGGGTGATTGACTGGAACAAATTTCGTGAAATAGCCGATGAAGTGGGTGCTTACCTGCTGGTTGATATGGCACATATTGCCGGTCTTGTTGCCGCAGGGGTTTACCCCAGCCCGGTTCAAATCGCTGATGTAACCACCACAACCACTCACAAGACCCTGGGTGGCCCTCGTGGCGGCCTGATTCTTGCCAAAGCCAACGAAGAAATTGAGAAGAAACTGAACTTTGCCGTATTCCCGGAAAGCCAGGGTGGCCCGTTGATGCATGTTATTGCCGCAAAGGCCGTGTGCTTTAAAGAGGCCATGGAAGACGAGTTCAAGTCCTGTCAAAAACAGGTCGTCGCCAATGCGCAAGCGATGGTGAGAGTGTTTATGGAAAGAGGTTTCGATATTGTTTCAAATGGTACTGATGATCACCTGTTCCTGCTTGATTTGATCAAGAAGGATATTACAGGTAAAGACGCGGATGCAGCTTTGGGACTCGCCAATATCACTGTGAACAAGAATGCGGTACCTGATGACCCTCGTTCACCCTTCGTGACCAGCGGGTTGCGTATCGGAACCCCTGCCATCACGCGCAGAGGTTTTGGAGAAGCGGAAGCGAAAAAACTGGCCGGCTGGATGTGTGATGTACTGGAAGACATTTCCAATCAGGCTGTGATCGCGGAAGTGAAAGAAAAAGTAAAGGCGCTTTGTGCCGAGTTCCCGGTTTATCGTTAACCGCTTTTCAGGAGTGTCTTGATGCATTGTCCCTTTTGCAGTGCTGCCGATACCAAAGTCATTGATTCCCGACTGGTTGCAGAGGGGGATCAGGTGCGCAGGCGACGCGAGTGTGTGTCCTGCAAGGAGCGGTTCACAACCTATGAAACCGCAGAGTTGTTGATGCCCGGAATCATCAAACAGGATGGTACACGCCAACCCTTTGATGAGGAAAAAATGCGGGAGGGGATCGTCAAGGCATTGGAAAAGCGCCCGGTCAGCCTTGAAGATATCGATACTGCCGTTTTTAATATCAAATACAGGATTCGGGCAACCGGTGAACGTGAAGTCAAGTCGCTGGTTGTGGGTGAAGAAGTGATGTCTGAACTGCGACGTCTGGATGAAGTGGCGTACGTGCGTTTTGCCTCGGTTTATCGAAGTTTTCAGGATATTAATGAGTTCAGAGAAGAAGTTGATCGCCTGTCCGGGCAAAATAACCGTTTGTCCGGGAAAAAAAAGGAATCGTCCGCCCCGGACGCCTGATCTGAAAATTGGGTAACCATTTTGCGCTCCGATACTGAATATATGGCCCGTGCCATCCAACTGGCGCAACTGGGCCTGTTTACTACTGATCCCAACCCCCGTGTTGGTTGCGTTCTGGTCAAACAGGACAGGGTCATCGGTGAGGGTTGGCATCAGATTTCCGGTGAACCTCACGCCGAGGTACACGCACTGCGTTCTGCCGGTGCCGAAGCGGGAGGCAGTACAGCCTATGTGACACTTGAACCCTGTGCTCACACCGGCAAAACTCCCCCGTGTGCAAAAGCCCTGATTGACGCAGGTGTCAGTCGCGTCGTGTTTGCAACGGTTGACCCTAACCCGCTGGTGGCAGGCAAGGGGGCCAAACTTTTGATCGATGCCGGAATCCAGGTGGAAAAAGGTATGCTGGCAGAATTGGCAAAAGCTCTGAATCCCGGTTTTTTTCATCGTTTCGAGCAGGGGCGGCCCTATATCCGGGTCAAACTGGCAATGAGCCTGGATGGTCGAACGGCCATGCAATCAGGTGAAAGCAAATGGATTACCGGCCCACAGGCTCGCGCTGATGTACAAAAACTGAGAGCCCGTTCATCCGCAATTGTTACCGGGGTTGGCACAGTCCAGTATGACGACCCTGGAATGACAGTGCGCACGGAGTCACTTTCCCTGTCCTCTGACCCTGAAACAAAGCTGCTGCAGCGCCGGTTGTTGCAGCGAAAACCGCAGCCTGACAGATATATTATCTCCTCCACCGGTCAGATTCCTGTTGCATCCCGGATTTTTTATCAACCGGGAAAGTCCTGTCTGGTTATCCCTGATTGCATCAATGCACATTCAATCCGCAAACCGGATCTGGCAGGCTTTGCGGAAGCCAGATTCGAGCTGCTACCCGTTCAGTTTGTCACAGTAGCCAATGCCGAAAATTTTGTTAATGGTGACAAACTGGCTATTGATCTCCATGCGTTTGTGCGTGAGCTGAACAGGCGATCATGTAACGAAGTGCTGATCGAGGCGGGTGCCGGTCTGGCCGGAGAGTTTGTTCAGACCGGGCTGGTCGATGAGCTATGGGTCTATATGGCACCGGTTTTGATGGGAAGCGAGGCCCGACCCCTGCTTCAGTTGCCCTTGACTTCGATGGCGTACAGGAAGCCGCTTGAACTCAGGGATATGCGCATGATTGGCCAGGATATCCGTTTTATCTATGTTCCCGGAACCGCGAAAAAAACGTAGTTTCAGGCAAGGAGTGGCCGGTTTCAGGTAAAGAGTAACCGGTTTTACGCAAAGAGGTATTGTGGTGTGGTACTATCTCCCGCCATCCACCGAATGCCATTCAAAACAGGTAATTGTCAATGCAGCTTAATACGATAGAAGAGATTATCGATGATATTCGTCAGGGTAAAATGGTGATCCTGATGGATGATGAAGATCGGGAAAATGAAGGTGACCTGATTATCGCAGCAGAGCAGGTTCGGCCTGAAGATATCAACTTTATGGTGAAGTATGCAAGGGGTCTGGTGTGTTTGACACTGACGGAAGAGCGCTGCCATTTTCTCGGCTTGAGGCCTATGGTGCCAGCCAATCATTCCCGGTTTCAAACCCGGTTTACCAACTCCATTGAAGCGGCTTCCGGTGTGACTACCGGTATCTCTGCGGCTGACAGGGCACAGACGATTCGGGCAGCCGTCGGGCGAGCCAGCAAACCGGAAGATATTGTTCAGCCAGGCCATATCTTTCCGATTATGGCACAGCCTGGCGGTGTGCTAAGCCGGGCCGGGCATACGGAAGCCGGTTGTGACCTTGCCAGGTTGGCCGGGTTTGAACCTTCCTCGGTGATTGTCGAAGTTATGAATGAAGATGGTACGATGGCGCGCCGTCCGGATCTGGAAGTCTTTGCACAAGAACACGGTTTGAAAATAGGCACCATCGCAGACCTGATTCATTACCGGGTAATGAACGAAAAAACCGTAGAGCGTGATGAAGAAAGAGAAATTGAAACAGAATACGGCACCTTTCAGTTAGTGTCGTTTAACGATACCCTTCGAGGCAATACGCATCTCGCCTTGGTAAAGGGCGATATATCAGGCGACCAGCCTGTGATGGTGCGTGTGCACGTCGCTGACACACTCCGGGATTTGCTGGGTGCGAAAAAACAGGGGTCAACCAGTTGGCCTGTATCCAGGGCCCTGGAGAAAATCGCCGGGCAGGACGCTGGTGTTCTGGTGCTTCTGGATGGCGGCGAAGTCAGTGCAGATATCGAAGGCCAGATAAGAGACTTTTATTCCGAGGAAGGCCAGAATCCGGTGTCGTCTTCCGCATCCAGCGGTGTGTATATGACTGTGGGTACGGGTTCCCAGATTCTGAGAAATATCGGGGTGAGAAAAATGCGTCTGTTAAGCTCACCCATGAAATTTACAGCATTATCCGGGTTCGACCTTGAAGTGGTCGAGTACATCCCATACGAAGCGTAAGGAGTAAATTTGTGTCATTGTTATCGAGTATCAAGTGTATCGAAGGTGATTTGACGGGCGGCCGGGGCAAGTACGGGATTGTTGTTGGCCGATTTAACAGTTTTGTTGTTGAAAGTCTGGTCGAAGGCGCTGTGGATGCGCTGGTAAGGCATGGCGTTCCCGCCGGAAATATTGAGCTTTATCGCGTTCCGGGTGCCCATGAAATTCCTTTGGCAGTTCAGAAAATGGCCAAATCGGGAAAATATGATGCTGTTATCGCTTTGGGTGCGGTAATTCGTGGTGGGACACCACATTTTGATTATGTGGCGGGCGAGTGTTCCAGCGGGCTTGGCAGTGTCGCACTCAAGTTTGATCTGCCTGTCGTTTTTGGTGTATTGACTGTAGATACCATAGAGCAGGCTATTGAACGATCCGGCACCAAAGCCGGAAACAAGGGTGCAGAAGCGGCGCTGGCAGCGCTTGAAATGGTGAATCTCATCAGCAAAATGGAGAATTAAGTGTCCAATTCGGTAAACCATGATCCCAGGCCGGAAGAGCGGCCTCTCGAAAATACCAGGGCCAGCAGGGGGGGCGGTATGGCGTCAAAGCGTCGCAAGTCGCGAACGCTGGCTCTTCAGGCGCTCTATCAATGGCAGTTGTCCGGCAGTGATTTATCCCAAATTGAGGCCGAATTTCATGCTGAAAATGATATGACGAAAGTGGATGTGCCCTATTTCAGGGAATTGATCAAACAAATTCCCGGTTCGGTAGCCACAATCGATGCCGAGTTTGCCCCTTATCTGGATCGGTCTGTTGACGCTCTGGATCCGATTGAAAAGGCATTGCTTCGCATCGGAACCTACGAATTGAAGCATCGTATTGATGTTCCCTACCCGGTGGTTATCAACGAGGCGGTTGACCTGGCCAAAAAGTTTGGCGGGACGGACGGACACAAGTTCGTCAATGGCATCCTGGATCGGCTTGCGCCACGCTTGAGGAAAAATGAGGGCCGAAAACGATAGCGCCTGTTGTTGTGTGACAGGCCGGATTTTTTAATTGGCATGCCGTGGCAGGACATCAACAGTATATGCTTCAGGAGAAGCAGGCGCTATGTCGAAAAATGTAGAAATACCCGTTTCAATGTTGCGTAACCCTGCGCATTTTCTTGCCTTGGGGCTGGGGTCGGGGTTGTTTCCCCGGGCGCCGGGTACTGCAGGCACAGTTGTTGCGTTACTTCTGTATTTGCCTTTGCAGTGGTTGTCGGTGGCGACATATCTTGTTGTTGTTGTTGCGGCTTTTGTCCTGGGAGTCTGGTTGTGTGATTACACCGCCAGGGCGCTCGGAGTGCACGACCATGGAGGTATCGTCTGGGACGAGTTTGTCGGCTACTGGATTACCATGTTTCTTGCTCCGGCCGGTTGGTACTGGATAGTGTCGGGCTTTGTTCTTTTCAGGATATTCGATATCTGGAAGCCGTGGCCAATAAAGTGGGCGGATCAGAAGATAGAAGGTGGTTTGGGGATTATGCTGGATGACGTGCTGGCCGGCATCTGGGCGTGGGTCTGCCTGCAGGCCGTCATTCGGATTACGGCTGTGATTGGATAGACCGGGTTTTATATCCGATCACAGCCTGATTCCTATGATGACGAAGAAGCCAGAGCCTGACGTTCGGTGTGTGGCTGAGGCAGCATCTGAAGAATGTGCAAGAATCGCTTCAGGCCTAGTTCCGCCCGACACTTGTCCGCATAGGGGCCGCTGTCAAAACCCTCGCGGGTTGAAAAATACCACTTGTTTCCGACACAGAAAAATCGACTGCTACGGAAGGGAATCCTGCCACTTTCACCGGCTCTGTTAACAAGTTCCATTTCACTACTCATTGTTGCCATCTCCATTTTTTCGACCCGGCCAGTTGTTACCTGTTTTTTTGTTACATACTGTGATCGAGTGCAGTTAACGGTCGCAACCCGGGTTACAGCCTTTCATCGGTGGTGTCGCGGTCAAACAGTACAACTCAAAAAACTGGCGCCGTACGTGTTAACAGAACAATCACAAAAAGTAACAAAAATTGATAATTAACCCGGATTCTGATAATGACAAGTGTAGATGAATTAATCAACCCTGCAATGTGCAGTAAGTAGTCAAAATGTGACATCGGTCTTTGTTTGATTTGGCAACCGCCCTGCCTGAAAGTATTTTACTTGCGAGGGAAGAGTGTAAAATCAGGCTACCCATTGATCTGGACACCATTGTGCCGTACTCTCGTGCCCCATAATCTCTCCAGATACAACTCAAAAACCAAGGAGCCAGAATGTTGGTGATATTTTCAGATTTCCGTGCGTTACTGCGTACTGCTTCAGTGGGTGTGATGCTGTTACTGGTTGGCTGTAGCAGCAATACAATCAATGTCTATGATGGAGATACGCTTCCGAATGATCAGGTGGCGATACTCCATGCAACCGGCGATATTGATATCGTGGCGATCGATGGCAAGCCGATGAAAAAATATTTGTTGTCTGACCTGGATATTGACTATCACCTGCTTCCAGGTCCACATACGGTAATTTTGCGTTATTCCGGTGTGTGGGCTGCACCGAAACAGCGTAATGCTGACTCGGCTTCTTCTGCAGAGTTGATTGAGTCCGGTTTGTTGCGGGTTGATTTCACTGCAACCCGGGGGGAGGTCTATGAGTTCGACTATGTGAAACCGAAAAACAGGCGACATGCACAGGCGTTAAGCGAGAATTTTATGGTGCACCTGAACGCGGCTTCAGGTGGTCGTGTTGTTTCTGCAAAACCCTATCGTGTCTCCGCAGGTCAAAAGGTTGCTCCGGCTACGGCTGACCCGATGCGTTCACTGGTTTCAGGTGTGACCAGTGTGGTTACCGGCACCCGGGCCCAGACTCCTTCTTATCCTGAACCTGCAAAGTCTGCCGATCAGGAGGCGGTTGCAACACCTGCGGCAACAGCCGTTGTTTTACCGGTTGTCACCCCCGATTCTCCGGCGGACCCAGCCGCCAGACTGCCGAGACTGGATGCTCTCAAACTTATGTGGAAACGGGCCAGCAAGGAAGAAAAAAAGCAGTTTTTACGATGGGCATTTGAGTAAAAAACTGAAGTGTTACGAAGAAAATGATTGACAGGCTTCCCGCATGGATACTCATCGGTGGTGGTGTTCTCGCCTTTAGTGCAGGCTGTGTCAATGCTACGGCATTGATGGGCTTTACTCATTTGTCGGTTTCGCATGTTACCGGAAATGTCACCCTGTTTTCAGCAGCCATTGCCCATGGTGATTGGCAGAGTTTGCTCTTTGTTACGGAATCCTTGCTGGCATTTTTGGCCGGGGCGGTAATCAGCGGCCTCGTTGTCGGGCAAGCCTCGCTGAAACTGGGCAAGCGGTATGGCCTTGCCCTGTTTATCGAATCTTTATTGTTGGCTCTCAGTCTTTTGCTCTTTTTGCATCACGATTATTTCGGTCAGCTAATGGCCGCTATGGCCTGTGGTTTGCAGAATGCCATGGTAGCAACCTACAGTGGAGCGGTGATCCGCACCACTCATCTGACGGGGCTGACCTCGGATATGGGCGCGAGTATTGGTAATTGGCTGGCGGGGCGCGAGGTCAGCAAGCCTACCCTGGTGTTTCAGGCCATCATCTGGTATTGCTTTTGTGGTGGTGCAGTCGTTGGTGCGTTTTGCTATGCGATCATCGATTACTACACTTTGCTTATTCCAACCATCATTATCCTGTTCGCGGCCTTCCTGTATCAGTCTATTTCCGACAAACTGCCTGAACAGCGCTAGCATTACGGAGTCTTGACCGATAAACTGGGCTCTTTTTCTCATTGGGGGATTCGCCTTGGCAGAGATCGGACGTGTCAATACGCTTACAGTGATTAAACGGGCACCTCAGGGTGTTTATTTGCAAGCTGGCTGGCTGGGTGAAATACTTTTGCCGACCAGACAGGTGCCTGAAGGGTGTCAGGTTGGTGATGAGCTTGAGGTGTTTGTTTACCTGGATTCGGAAGACAGATACATCGCGACCACTCAAAAACCCAAAGCCCAGGTTGGGGAAGTCGCCTTCCTGAAGGTGGCGGACATTAACCGGTTTGGAGCCTTTCTCGACTGGGGGTTACCCAAGGAGTTGCTGGTGCCGTTCAACCAGCAACAGGTCACTATGAAGGAAGGGCAGTCTTATGTGGTCTATCTCTATTCGGATGAAGAGTCGCGCCGCATTGTCGGATCCTCCAAATTGCATAAATTCGTCCGACACGCGCCAAAGCTTTTCAGGCAGGGACAACCCGTCGAGTTTATTATCACAGATAAAACCGATATTGGTTACAGTGCCGTGATCGAAAACCAGAGTTGGGGGGTGTTGTTTTTTTGTGATGCGGCCAATCCGCCCAGAGTGGGTCAGAAAATGAAAGGCTACATCAAACGGATTCGGGATGATGGCAAAATTGACCTGAGTTTGCAGCAGCCCGGTTATGGCCGGATTGAAAAAATCAGTGCCCGGGTGCTGGCAGAGCTTGACCGGAGTGGTGGTTATATTCCCCTGTCGGACAAAAGCCCGCCAGGATTGATTGCTGCCCGCTTTTCTGTCAGCAAGAGCGCTTACAAGATGGCAATTGGCTCGTTGTACAGGCAGCGATTGATTACCATTGAAAAGGAAGGAATTCGTATTACGGAGAAAGGCCGCGATGCATGATCAGTCTCATGACCCCCTGCACGGCGTGACCCTGGAGAAAATGCTGATCCGGCTGCATGACCACTTCGGTTGGGAAGAACTCGGTAATCGGATTAGGATTCGCTGTTTTCAACATGATCCGAGTGTTAAATCCAGCCTCAAGTTTTTACGAAAAACGCCCTGGGCGAGATCAAAGGTTGAGGCGCTATACACGAAGATGGTGAAAAGCCCCTGGTATACCCCTCCGGAGGCTCCGGATCCCTGATCTTTTTTCTCTCTGCCTGATTTTTCGAGGCGGGCTTCGCAGGAAGTCAGGATTCGGTTTTTTCGATCACCTTTTGTCTGGCATCGTCCTTTCCGAAACTGAACAGGTTGTTGATCGGAGAGAATGCGTCCCCGATCACCGCAGAACCCAGTTCGGTCAGGCTCGGCGATTTTATCAATCCGGGTGTGTAGGCCGGGGGTGTTTCTTGCAAAATATCTTCGGCTGCACTTTCGATATCAGCGACAGACTCGTTTAGCAATATCACCAGCTCGCTGGCATCACATACGCCAGATGGACAACTGCTGACGCTGAAGGTGACCGAACCCTGATAGCTGATGGCCACGATGCCGAGTCCGATACCATCAAACAGCGGTGATGAGGCTGCTTGCCGAATCAATTTGCAGCCTTGAAGATAAAGCGGGTTTTGTGGCCCGGGAATATTGATCAGCGGCAAGTTGAACAGGGGGTTGTGTCGCTGCGCCAACTGGAACTCGGTGTAGATTCGGGCAGCCAGCGCCACCATGGATGAAGGAGCGGCCCTGGTGAGTGAAGGGGCCGACACTGCCTGACTGTAATTGTTGGATATTTCAGCATTTTTATGAATATGAACGATGCGCCAGGCCGGGTCTGGTTCGTCTGTGGCCAGGGAGATCATCATGGCAGCCATTTGATGGCCCGTCGGGCTGTGCAGATTTTTTGAGCGAACAGAGATAGGTGACAGGGCAACTAGCGATGTTTTCGGGCGTTCGCCCCTGAGTTCCAGAAAACGACTTGCGGCTTGTGCGCAAATACCGGTGATAACATCATTGATGGTGACCTCATGGCCTATTTTATTTTTTATATCCTTCAGTTTTTCAAGGGGGATTTCAGCGAAGTCCAATGAGCGATCTTCATTGATGCTCCGGTTGATTGCTGTCCGAGGGGCACAGAACTGGTCAGGAAGCAGATTCAGCGTGTTGAGCCGTCGCAATAACAGGGCGAAGACCTTTGCAGATACGGTTTCCCTGATCATATGAACCGGCCTGAGCGGCCGGCTCAGCGCATGAGTGTAGGCATTGCCCAGAAGTTTAAGTGTGGAAGGAAGTGATTGTGGTTGCCAGGGTTCAGGTCTTGTAACGGTTGTCGGGTTGGCCGAAAAGTCCAGCAAAACACCCATGATATCCTTGCCACTCAGGGGGTCGATGGCTGAATGGTGAGTTTTGGCTATGAGGGCGAAACAGGATTCGGGCAGTGTGTCGATACCGGATAATCCGTCAACAAAGGTAATCTCCCAGAGTGGCCTGTCCCGTTTCAATGGTGTTGCGAGCAGCTTTGCCGCGAGCCGGTTAAGCTGCGTCAGGGACACCGCCCGGGAATACTCTATGTGGTGGAGATGTCGGTTAATATCAAACTCGGGATCATCCACCCGGTACGGGTTGTCCAGCCTGAGCGGCACTTCAACGATACGTTTACGAAAAAAGTCGGCAACAGGCAGTTTGCTCTCAACGAACTGTCTAAACCTTTCAAAAGTCAGTGGCTCGGTGCTTGTGGTCGAATCGAACAGATACAGGCCGCCATTGTGCATGGGGGTGTGGTCTGTTTCGAGGTGTAAAAAGGAAACGTCCAGTTCTGACAGTTGTTGCATAATGTTTGTCTCTTCCAGCCAGCGTATCAATTTTCTATAGCAAGAGCGCCAGCACAAAAGGCCGAACGGGTGTCCGGCAAAATGGATATCCTGGTACTCTGTCTGGCTAGTTTGATCTGTCCGCCGCCATATGGGCAAGTGTGATGAGTGCCTCTTTATATGGGCTCTCGGCCAGATTGTGCAGTTCGCCGATTGCCTGCTCCGAAAGTTTTCGGGCTTTTTGTATGGTGTAATCCAATGCGCCGCACCGGGAAACGGCGGTCTGAATGGCGTCCAGATCATCCAGTCCGCCCTTGCGTACCGCATTTCGAACCAGTCGGGCGTCCTGTTCCGAACCCTTGTGAATGGTGTAGATCAGGGGGAGGGTTGATTTGCCCTCTGCGAGATCGTCACCTACATTTTTGCCCATGGTTTCAGCGTCGCCGGTGTAATCCAGTACGTCATCAATCAGCTGGAAGGCAAGCCCGATATATAAACCATAGTTACGCATGGCTTCGGCATCTTTCCGGTTTGCCTGGTAAAGTACCGCAGCAGAGTGGCTGGCAGCCTGAAATAACATGGCGGTTTTGCTTCGGATTACCTCTAAATACTGTTCTTCGGTAATATCCGGGTTCTTGCAGTTCATTAGCTGCAGCACTTCGCCTTCGGCAATGACATTGGTAGCATGGGAGAGTATCTCCATCATTGGCATATTGCCAAGCTCGACCATCAGCTGAAATGCGCGGGAATAAAGAAAGTCGCCAACCAGTACACTGGGAGCATTGCCCCATTTGGCATTGGCTGTCTGTTTGCCCCGACGGAGTTCTGATGTATCTACTACGTCGTCATGGAGCAGGGTTGCAGTATGCAGAAACTCGATGATCGTTGCCAGTTTGGCTTTTTGTCCAAATCCATCCTGGTCTGAACTGCTGCCAGGTGTTGAAGGGGTGTGGTGTTTTGAAGGAGAGGGGTGTTGCAAGGAGGAGGGGCTTGCTTGCAATGCGTTGCTGACAAGCAGTACCAGAAGCGGTCGCAGTCGTTTGCCGCCACTATTGACGATATACCGGCCAATTTTTTCAACCAGAGGGATCTCGGAAACAAGGTGTCTGGAGATTAACGAGTTTACATCCTGAAAATCACTCTTGACAGGATCATATATTTTAGCGACGCTCATTGGTCATCTGTTCCGTATGAAGTTCGAGTCTGGGCAATGATGCTATTGGCTGCAGTCAGGTGTGTCAAGCGCGTTACCAACGAATAGAAATATTGCTTGAGTTTCCCGGTTGATTCTGGTTAAAATACGCGCCCTTAAACTCATCCTCACCTAGAGCTCCCTGCCATATGGTTGTCTCCGGGCCGCGCAAGCGGGTTCGGGCTTCCACTAGAAGCAGGTTTTGAGAGCTAGGATGGGTCGTATACCGGAGAAAGTAATGTACGCAGTAATTGTAAGTGGTGGTAAGCAGCATCGGGTGACCGAGGGCGAAACTCTCAAGCTTGAGAAACTGGAAGTCGAAACTGGCGAATCGGTTGATTTTGATCGTGTTCTGCTGGTAGCAAATGGCGACGACATCAAGATCGGTACGCCTGTGGTCGAAGGTGCGAAAGTGACTGCTGAAGTGGTAGCTCATGGCCGCCACAAGAAAGTGAACATATTGAAGTTCAAGCGTCGCAAGCATCACATGAAGCGTATGGGGCACCGTCAGTGGTACACAGAAGTGAAAATCACTGGAATCAATGCAGGCTGATTACAGGCTGGTTGGCTGATAATTTCAGCTTTGACTTTTAAACATGGCCCATTTTTTAAAAAAACCCGTTTTATAAAAAGGCCGTATTTTAAAAAAGCCCATATTTAAAAAAGATAGCAGGAGTAGAAAATGGCTCACAAGAAAGCTGGTGGTAGTACCCGTAACGGTCGCGATTCCGAATCGAAACGTCTTGGCGTCAAGTTGTTTGGCGGCCAGGCAGTAAAAGCCGGAAATATTATTGTTCGTCAGCGTGGAACCCGTTTCCACCCTGGCCAGAATGTTGGCTGCGGCAAAGATCACACGATCTTCGCCAAGGCAGACGGCGTAATCAAATTTGAAGTGAAAGGCCCTTTGAAGCGCAAGACAGTGAGTGTTGTTGCTGCAGGCTAACGCTTTGTATCTTCATTAAACCCCGCCCTGGAGTCCTTGAGATTCAGGTGCGGGGTTTTTTGTTTGGGGCGGGAAAATATGAAGTTTGTTGATGAAGCGACCATTTGTGTGGTTGCGGGTAAGGGTGGCAATGGCTGCCTGAGTTTTCGCCGGGAAAAATACATACCCAAAGGCGGGCCGGATGGCGGTGACGGGGGCGATGGCGGGTCGGTCATTGTGCAGGCAGAGGAATCGCTGAATACACTGGTCGATTACCGCTATACCCGAATTTTCAGGGCTGCCAATGGTCAGGGCGGTATGGGGCGTAACTGCTCTGGCAAAAAGGGTGAGGATGTTGTGCTGAAAGTGCCTGTGGGCACGACGATTATAGATACAGACAGTGAAGAAATCCTGGGCGATCTTACCCGGTCCGGGCAAACCCTGTTGGTCGCCCAGGGGGGCTTTCACGGTTTGGGGAATACGCGCTTCAAGTCCAGCACCAACCGGGCACCAAGGCAGACCACGCCTGGCTCGGAAGGGGAAGAGCGAAATTTGCGACTGGAGCTTAAGGTATTGGCCGATGTGGGCTTGCTGGGGATGCCAAATGCCGGAAAGTCTACATTGATTCGGGCGATTTCCGCAGCAAGGCCGAAGGTGGCCGATTACCCCTTTACGACCATGGTGCCAAACCTGGGTGTGGTCAGGGTGGAGGCGCATCAAAGCTTTGTTGTTGCGGATATTCCCGGTTTGATTGAAGGTGCATCGGAAGGAGCCGGCCTGGGAATACGCTTTCTCAAGCACCTGGTCAGAACCCGGTTGCTGTTGCATGTGGTGGATATGGCACCGTATGATGGTTCGACACCTGCACAGAATATTCGGAAAATTGAGCGAGAGTTGGACAATTTCAGCTCCGCCCTGTCTCGGCGAGAGCGCTGGCTGGTGTTAAACAAACTGGATCTGATCCCTGAAGAGGAGCGCGAGTCCAGGGTACAGGCCGTGCTGGACGAGCTTGACTGGCAAGGCCCGGTGTACCGGGTATCAGCAATTTCAGCCGATGGAACACAAACCGTTTGCCGTGACATTATGACCTGGCTGAATGAAAAGGCGGAACGGGAAAAAGCCGATGCGGAGCTGGCACAGCAGGAAGTGAACCTGAGGATGCAGGTTGACCGGGAGGCGCGTGAAAAAATTCAGGCCGAAAAGACAGCGCGCAAAGCCAGGCGTCTGGCCGAGAGGGATAAAGGCAGGGATGACGATGACGGGGAAAAAGATGGAGAGGTTGAAGTCGTCTACGCACCTTGATACCGGGCGAGAAAAAAGGACTGAAAAAGACAGGTTGCTCGCAGAGGCGTGAGCAGATACAAAATAGCAATGATTGACAGGCAAGGTTGGATACGTGGGACTTGGCAAGGTAGTACCCCCTCAAAGAAAAACACTTGGCACAGTGCAACGAGTGGTAGTTAAAATTGGTAGCGCGTTGCTGACCAATGATGGCAAAGGGCTTGATCTGGCGGGTATTTCCGCCTGGGTGGAGCAGATTGTCGCACTGAAAAAATCAGGCGCTGAAGTGGTGCTGGTGTCTTCGGGGTCGGTGGCAGAGGGGATGACCCGGTTGGGCCTGAAAACTCGCCCCAGGCATGTGCATGAATTGCAAGCGGCGGCGGCTGTCGGGCAAATGGGCCTGATTCAGGCGTATGAGGCTCACTTTCAAAAGCATGCCATTCATACCGCGCAGATATTGCTGACCCATGACGATTTGTCAGATCGTAAGCGCTACCTCAATGCCAGAAGCACCCTTTCTACCTTGTTGGGCTATGGGGTTATTCCCATTGTCAATGAGAATGATACAGTGGTGACGGATGAAATCAGGTTTGGTGATAATGACACCCTGGCTGCACTGGTCGCCAACCTGATTGATGCTGATGCACTATTGATTTTGACCGATCAGCAAGGCTTGTTCGACCAGGATCCAAGGAAAAATGAGAATGCCAGATTGATTGGTGTTGCCTATGCCAGTGATGCAAGCCTGGATGCGATGGTGGCGGGTAAATCGGGGGCTTTGGGGCGCGGTGGTATGGCTACCAAGCTGCGGGCCGCAAGGTTGGCCTCCCGGTCAGGTGCCTTGACTGTGATTGTCGGTGGCCGTATTGATTCAGTCCTGTCCCGCTTGCGGGAAAACGAGGATCTTGGCACCATGCTGTTACCGGACAGTTGCCGCCAGTTGGCCCGTAAACAATGGCTTGCCGGTCATTTACGCGTGAACGGCAAGCTGTTTCTTGATGATGGGGCAGTCAGGGTCGTTTGTAACCGGGGAAGCAGTTTGCTGGCGGTGGGGGTGCAAAAGTGCTCTGGTCGTTTCCGACGGGGCGAAATGGTGTCCTGTGTGGATTCAAATGGCAAGGAAGTCGCCAGAGGGTTGGTCAACTATGATGCCGATGATGTGGCAAAAATAGTGGGTAAATCTTCAGACGAGATCGAGTCACTGTTGGGGTTTGTCAATGAAGAAGAACTTATTCATCGGGACAACATGGTATTGGTCTGAGGTGTGAGCAGATAATATAATTTTTCTGTAAAGGTGTTTGCAATCGGGTGTCTATACCGATCCGCTCAAAATAGGGGTGAATGACGTGAAATTGAAAACTGGTGTACTATTTCTCAGTGTCGGGTTGGTTTCTGGAAGCCTGGCTTTTGCGCATGGTTTGTCGCACGGCGGGGACAGGTCACATGGAAGGGATATATCACATAACAGGGATATGTCCCACCACGGGGACAGGTCACATGGCAGGGATATATCACATAACAGGGATATATCACATAACAGGGATATGTCCCACCACGGGGACAGGTCACATGGCAGGGATATATCACATAACAGGGATATGTCTCACCACGGGGACAGGTCACATGGAAGGGATATATCACATAACAGGGATATGTCTCACCACGGGGACAGGCCGCACGGCGGGGATATATCACATGACGGGGATATGCCCCATCACCTTTGGAAGATAAATCATATGCACAGAATCGACAATGGCAGTGGCGAGGTTGTTTACAGAAAGCCATCGGACGAAGTGTTACGTAAAAACCTGACTGCCATTCAGTATGACGTAACTCAAAAAGACGCGACCGAACAATCTTTCAACAATGCTTACTGGGATGAAAAGCGGGAAGGTATTTATGTAGATGTCGTGAGTGGGGAGCCACTGTTTTCGTCTGCCGACAAGTTCAAGTCCGGTACGGGTTGGCCCAGTTTTACCAGGCCAATCCATAATGAAAGCATCGTGACGCATAAAGATCGCAGTTTTTTTACCGTTCGGACAGAAGTGCGCAGTAAATATGCGGATTCTCATTTGGGTCATGTATTTGATGACGGGCCCCAACCCACCGGATTAAGGTACTGTATCAACTCGGCTGCATTACGTTTTATTCCCAGAGAGCAAATGGTGCAGGAAGGGTATGGTGAGTTTGTCAGCCTGTTTCAGGAAGATAACTGATCATTTTCAATACTTGCTTTTGATAGCGGCGGATAATAAGGAGTGAGGCGACGATGAACCAGATGGTCTTGTGGTTGTTTGCGGGGTTGCTGTCTGCCAATGTCATGGCGGATAAGGCGGTGTTTGCCGGAGGGTGTTTCTGGTGCATGGAGTCGGACTTCGAAAAACTTGATGGTGTTTCGGAAGTGGTTTCCGGATTTACCGGAGGCACCTTGCCGAATCCGACCTATAACGGAAATCGCACCGGGCATTACGAAGCCATCGAAGTGACCTATGATCCAGACCAGGTTTCCTATCAGGAACTGCTGGATTATTACTGGGTAAATATTGATCCTTTCGATGCGAAAGGGCAGTTTTGTGATAAAGGCTCCAGTTATCTGAGTGCAATATTTGTGGCCAATGACAGGCAAAGGAAATTGGCCGAGGCATCCAGAGAGTCAGTGGTCAGGCAGTTTCCTGGCAAGAAAGTGGTGACACCTGTCCTGAGTGCTTCGAGGTTTTACCCTGTTGCCGGGAATGAGGCATATCACCAGGATTATTACAAGAACAACCCCGTGCGATATAAATACTACCGGTGGAGTTGCGGGCGAGACCGGCGCTTGCAGGCAATCTGGGGAGATAAAAGCGTACATTGATGTCTTTGGTGGCTACGTTGCCTTCTGTCACCACTGCAAATACCTTTGCCGCAGTTTTGCACCTTTGCCGTAGTGTTGCAGTATATCGAAAAACCGGGAGTTATCTCTAAAATCGCGTTTGCCTTTGTTCTCTTGTTCTCTTGTTCTCTGTCGTTCAGTGAAGGCCTGATTCAGATTCTATGAGGCGGGAAAATCAGCAAGATCAAATGTCGGTGTTTTGAGTCCGGCATAAAAAAACCGACGACTCGATGTCCTCGGTTCTCCACTGTCAGATTAACGCATACCAGCCCCGGGCCAAGTGCTTGCCTGCCAGAATCAGCATACGCCACGCAGCATGATGCTGGTTGAGTATGCCAATCGGGTGCTGGAGACGCTTAGCTCTTTCTAAAGCGCCTGATGCCCAGGCCAGCCAGCCCCAGACCTAACAGGGCCAGGGTTGCAGGTGCAGATGCCCTGCCAGGAGGCTGCGTCGCATCAGTGTATTCGTAGGTGATTTCACCCAGGCACTGAGCGCTGGTTGCCTGAACGGCAGCCAGGTTGCCCCCGCCACCGGTGAAGGTAGAAGAAGTAAAGGTGTTACAGCCAATACCCACAGTTCCGGCGCCGATAAACTCCGCCACCTCTGCCGGTGTGTTGAAAACGTAAGTAACGGAATTGGTGGAAGTAGTTGTGCCTAAATCCAGGTTGGCTCCCCCGGCCAGGGTAACGAAATTGTTAGTTGCTGCCAGAACAGAGCTGAACCCGGGATTCAGGGAATCATCTCCGTCTAACACTTCAAACAGCCAGTCGATTTCAGAATTGAATCTGAAAGTCTGCGCAATCTGTGAGTTGTTCACGATGTTGGTTGTGCTTTCAGTATTACCTGTCAGCGTCACGGTGATGCTGTCAAGTGAACCTAAAGAGGTATCAAACTGATTGAAAGTGCCTAGCGCAAAACTCGGATCTGATACGTCTATAGAAGTCAGCTCGGTTTGCAGGTAGCCAACATTAAAGCTTTGAGTCATAACCCCTGCCTGTGCAGCACCGATTGAAGATGCCAGCAAACCGGCGGCGATGATCGTTCTTTTCATAATGTGTCCCTGTTAGATGAGGATAAATAGGTACAGGCCGACAAAACAGCCGTTCCAAGGCTAAAGCAATTTTCGGACCAAAAAGAAATTATTTTTAATTATCAACTGGTTGATGATTTGGTGTCTGACAGGCTGTAAAAAAAACTGACAGTTGTAAAAGAAGCTGGTAAAAACGGAGGTCTTTTGCAGCCAAAAATTGCAATAACGGCACGTAAAACACTCCGATTTTTCATTTAACCACCCTTCTTGTCAGAAAAATTTACAGTTTATTGTGCCCTGTTGGTTTTTGTTTCAGGCGTCGGGATAGACTGTGTCTGACAGATTAAAACGCCTGGTTTCAGGTAGACAGGAATTCTGGTTGGCGATGGCGCACATATCCGCTTCCCGCAACCAACGGGCTGACCAATTATGGTGTGCAGGTGTTGACACCGCTCTTGAATTAAGGCAGCGTAATGCTGAAGCCTGTATGCGAAAACGACAGGGTTGAACAGGTGGCAAACGCTGGTTCACAAACTGACAACAGCCGTTCAGGTGGCCGATTGGATTGCAAGGTAAAACAGGTAGTTACCCCGTGCAATCCGCTACGAATAAACACAAACGCTATATTTATATGAGGACGAAATAATGGAATTAATTGAAACTTTGGTAAGTCAGCTGGGTGTTGACAATGATCAGGCCAAAGGTGGTGCAGGGCTGCTGTTCAAGATGGTAAAAGATAAACTGGCCGGCGGTGAATTTTCACAGATTGTCGACAAGGTTCCCGAAGTGGAAGACATGATTAGCGCGGCTCCCGATGTGGACGGGGGTGATGGCGGCCTGATGGGAAGTATTGGTGGCCTGATGGGCAGTCTGGGTGGCAATGCCGGTGCGCTGGGTACTTTGGCCAGTCTTGCCGGAGGTTTCGACAAGCTTGGCCTCGATAAAGGCATGGTGAGCAAGTTTATTCCTGTTGTTATCCAGTTTGTACGGGATAAGGGTGGTGATGACTTGATGGCTCTGGTGCAAAAGGTATTCTCCGGCGATAGCTAGGGCATTTTTTCGCCACTTGCAAAGCGGGCCCCCGGTAGAGGTGGCCCGCTTTTAAGGGAATCGCGGTTTATTTTGCGGCCCGTTTTAATTCGGGTATACGGTTGTTTGCCGCTTCAGTGTTCACCGGTGAGGCGCTCCGCAATAAATCCTCGTGCAGATTTCAGGGTAGTGAGGTAATTCTGTTTTTTTCCAGTGGTGGAGGGGTGTGAGCCAGGCAAAACCCGGAAACCTGTCGCGCTCCGCTATCCATAAGCAGGTCTTTGAGCGTCTTGAGCGTAGTTCCCGTCGTCGTCACATCATCAACCACAAGTAAATGCCTGCCGGCAATCATGGCTTTGCCCCTGTTTGTTATTTTGAATGCGTTAACAAGGTTGGACTGGCGTCCGGCCCGATCCAGTTCGGCTTGCGCTGTTGTGTCCTTTATTTTCAGGCAGCAGCCATACCCCACAGGGATATCGAGCAGGCCGGAAACCGCTTTTGCGATGACTTCACTTTGGTTAAAGCCTCGCATACCCAGGCGCTTTCGGCTGAGAGGAGCCGGAATGATGATGTCCAGGTCGGCAAAGTGGTCAGGAAAACAGGCTCCTGCCCTGTGTTTTACAAGTGCGCATAGATTCTCGCCCCATTGCATCTGACCCTGATACTTGAATTGACGGAGCATGGTGTTGACCGGAAACTGGTAGTCAAACAGTGTCGTTACTGCATTGTCTGGTAAAACTTCCAGTGCGTCGGCAAGGGCTGCGGGGTCTGGTGTCCAGGGCAGATCGTTCAGGCACGCGGAGCAAAACGGTATCCTGTTGTGATGTTTTTCATTGCACAGGCAGCACCATGATTCAAATAAATCCTGTTTCAGGCTGTTAACCAGTTTTGTGAAAATGGTTGACAGCATTTTTGATGTGGATATTATGTGCCCCATAAACCGTCCCTGGTTTCTATTTCCGGTTACTACTTCGTCACTTTTAACGTCTGCTTATTCAACGATTACCTGTACGGGAGCAACCTATGTTGAACTCAGCAAGCCAATCGATCCGCCATGACTGGTCCGTTGAAGAGGTGAAAACACTGTTTTCACTGCCTTTTAATGACCTGATGTTCCGTGCACAAACCGTTCACCGCGCACACTTTGACCCGAATGCGGTGCAGGTAAGTACCTTGTTGTCGATCAAAACCGGTGCCTGCCCGGAGGATTGCAAATATTGTCCGCAAAGCGGGCATTATAATACCGGCCTGGAAAAAGAAAAGCTGATGGAAATAGAAAAGGTCGTCAGAGAAGCCAGGGCGGCGAAAGAAAAAGGGGCCACCCGCTTTTGTATGGGAGCCGCATGGCGTAATCCCAACAGGAAAAACATGCCCTATGTGGTGGATATGGTAAAGCAGGTCAAGTCACTTGGTATGGAAACCTGCATGACACTGGGTATGTTAACGGAAGATCAGGCTCACGAGTTGAAAGACGCCGGTCTGGATTACTACAACCATAACCTGGATACATCGGAGCGCTATTATAGCAGTATCATCACCACGCGTACCTTTTCGGACAGAATGGTGACCCTGTCGAACGTCCGCAACGCAGGGATGAAAGTGTGCTGTGGTGGTATTCTGGGAATGGGTGAATCATCTGACGACAGGGCAATGCTGTTGCTGGAGTTGGCCAACATGCCGGAACACCCGGAGAGTGTGCCGATAAATATGCTGGTCAAGGTAAAGGGGACGCCACTGGAAGATGAAAAAGACGTAGAACCCTTTGACTTTATTCGCATGATCGCGGTGGCGCGTATCATGATGCCAGCCTCTCATGTGCGCTTGTCTGCCGGGCGAGAGCAAATGAATGAGCAGATGCAGGCCATGTGTTTTATGGCGGGTGCCAATTCCATTTTCTATGGCGAAAAACTGCTGACCACAGAGAACCCTGAAGCAGATCAGGATCGACGATTGTTCGAGAAACTGGGCATTTATCCTGAACCGGTAGAAACGGAAAAAACGGAATCCGAGCAAGAATCTGAACTGCTATCAGCCATCGAAAAAGAAAAAACCAGGCACCTGTTTTATGATGCCGTGAACGAAGCTTCCTGACTGTACGATAAGAAGTAACGACTCATTTGTCCCCGGTGCAAGCAGACCTCCGTGCGCAGACTGCCTGTCTGCGGAGGCATGAGCAGATACAGATAGAAAGTAGATACAGATAGAAAGTAGATAAGTAGATAAAGAGTACCCCCTTGGCTTTCGAACACCTGTCCCGGTCGCTTGCCGATAAAAAGAGCAACCACCTCTATCGGCAGCGATTGACCGTTAATGGCGCACAGGGTGTCAGGTTGGCAGTGAACGGGCAGTCGATGCTGTCGTTTTGCTCCAATGATTATCTGGGCCTGGCCAACCACCCTGATATAAAACGAGCCCTGATTGACTCCGTCTGGCAAGTGGGTGTCGGCAGTGGAGCGTCACACCTGGTATCCGGGCATCACCGGGAGCATGAGCTTTTGGAGCAGGAGCTGGCCGAGGCGACAGGACGTGACCGGGTGCTGCTGTTTTCCACCGGTTACATGGCAAACCTCGGTGCCATCACCTCTTTGATGGGGAAATCCGGTCTTGTCCTTGAAGACCGCCTCAATCACGCATCCTTGCTGGATGCCGGGCTTTTTTCCGGTGCCCGTTTTACTCGTTATTTGCATAATGATCTGACCAGTTTAAAGAAAAAACTGCAACGGGCGGGGAAGGGCGACAAGCTGATAGTGACGGACGGTGTTTTCAGTATGGATGGTGATATGGCACCCATGCCGGAGTTGGCGGCACTTGCTGAAGAATATGATGCCTGGTTAATGGTCGATGATGCGCACGGTTTTGGGCCCGTCGGCCCAACCGGCATGGGGGTGACCGAACTGTTTGATTTGCCCCAGAGCAAGGTGCAGGTGCTGATGGGCACCCTGGGTAAGGGCTTTGGTACCTTCGGAGCCTTTATAGCAGGCAGTGATGCGTTGATCGAGTATTTGATCAATACCGCCCGCACCTGTATCTACACCACGGCAATGCCTCCGGCACTGGCCTGCGCTACACGGCAAAGTCTCAGGATGGTCAGAAACGAGTCGTGGAGAAGAGATCACCTGAGTCAACTGATCGAGGCGTTTCGTGCCGGGGTTTCCGGCCTGGGGTTGCAGTTGATGGCATCAAACAGCCCCATACAGCCGGTTGTGGTCGGCAGTTCGGAAAAGGCGCTCGCCTGGAGCGGGTTTTTGCGAACCAGGGGCATACTGGTGACGGCAATTCGTCCGCCCACAGTGGCGCCGGGCACGGCCCGGTTGCGGATTACCTTTAGTGCCGAACACACCCACAATGATTTGCGGCAATTATTGCAGGCCTTGCAGGAAGGTGTCGAGTCTGCCGGCCTGAAGCCTCCCGAATAACCGGAGTTTGATTTTGATCAGGGCTAATCTTGCAGTGCTTAATGGCTGGGCAATGCCTCGCGCTGTCTGGGGCGACTTTGTTGACAGGCTTGACGTTCAGGGAGAGGTTACTTTTGTTGATCTGAATCGGGCTTTCGATACAGAGCAGTGGCTGTCTTACCTGGATGCAAGGGTAAACGAACCTGCCGTCTGGTTGGGCTGGTCGCTGGGAGGGATGCTCGCTCTGGCTGCGGCACAGGCTTTCCCTGACAAATGTCTGGGGCTTGCGCTGATCAACAGTACCCCCTGTTTTGTGAAAAAAACCGACTGGCCCTGTGGTCAGCCCCCCGGCATGCTGGAGAATATGGAAAAACTGGTGAACACCGGATCTTCCAGTCTGATCAGGCGATTTTCGGTATTACAAACCCTGGGATCACCGGAGGCCAGGGCAGACTCCCGACTGTTGCAGGCAATGATAGATGGTCATGATGCCGTTTACCGGCGGGAGGTGTTGCTTGCAGGCTTGCGATTGCTGGGCGATCTTGATTTGCGCCGTGCTATGGCAGGGTTGCCGGTGCCACTGAAAATTATTCTGGGGTCGGAAGATAATGTGGTGCTGGCTTCGCAAGAGGGCCTGACCTCGGTTAACCCCGATGTATCGATTTCTGTGGTGAACGGTATGGGGCATTTGCCCTTTATGTATTTTGCTGCCCGGGTTGCCGGTGAGCTTTCAGCCTTTGTCCGGAGTTTTACAGGAGAGTCTGCATGAAAATCAGGCGGGGACAGTCTGAATCAGGGGCGGAGGAATCGGTGATAGACAAAAGACTTGTTGCAGAGTCCTTTAGTCGTGCAGCAAAGAGTTATGATGGAGCAGCACATTTTCAGCGCCAGGTTGCCAACAGCCTGTTGTCGGGCTGTCCGTTCGAACCGGCTGTCGGGGCAGAAAACCCGGTTTCGCTGCTCGATATGGGGTGCGGAACCGGTTACGAAATTCCTCTCATTCGGAACCGGTTTGGTGTCGATCAGGTCTTTGCCATCGATCTGGCACCCGGCATGGTACAGTTTGCCCGGTTACATCATGGATCCGATACAACGAGTTTTTCGGTGGCAGATATTGAATCCCTACCTTTTGTCGATACCTCCTTCTCTCTGATTCATTCCTCACTGGCGGTGCAATGGTGTGCGAGCCTGGGCCGTGTGCTCGATGAGGTTTTTCGCTGCCTGGTCGAAGGCGGGGTGGCAATGATAGCAACTCTGGAGCAGGGCACCCTGACAGAACTGGCTCAGGCGTGGCGTGCGGCGGATAGCTGCCAGCATGTAAACCGCTTTCTGACTCATGCCCGGATTGAGGAGGTATTGGTTCGCAGTCGGTTTAACGGCTTAACCGGAGCTTACACCATGAAGCAGGAGGAAGTTGTGCTTGAATATGCAACGGTCAGACAATTGACCCGGGAGCTGAAAGACCTGGGGGCGCACAATGTGAACAAAAACAGGCCGAAATCGGTAACCGGCAGAGACAAAGTTGAACGCTTTATTTCTGCCTATGAGCCGTTTCGCAGAGAAAATGGTCTGTTGCCAGCCACTTATCAGGTCGTTTATCTTTACCTGAGGAAGGGCAAGATTTGAGGAAGAACAAGTGAAACCGGTCTTTTTTGTTACCGGAACAGATACCGACGCGGGTAAAACCCTGGTCACTACAGCCCTGTTGTGTGCCTGCAAGGAGAAACAACTGAAAGCGCTGGGGATGAAACCCGTGGCGGCTGGTGGCTCAGCAGGTGGCAGTGTGAATGAGGATGCGCTTTCCTTGCAGCGATATTCCTCGTCTCGCCTTGCCTGTGATCAGGTGAACCCCTTTTTCTTTGCTCCTGCCATCGCCCCTCATATTGCTGCCGACCAGTCGGGTGTTCCTCTCGATGCGTCCCGGGTAATCGAAAAATGTCGTGCCTTTATGGATCTTGATAGTGATGTGATCTTTATCGAGGGAGCCGGAGGGTGGCGGGTGCCACTGAATGAGACGGAAAACTTCTCTGATGTTGTTAAAGGCATTGGTTGCGAGGTCATTCTGGTAGTGGGTTTAAAGCTGGGCTGTCTGAATCATGCGATTCTGACAGCAGAAGCAATAGCAAGTGATGGCCTGAAACTGGCCGGTTGGGTTGGCAGTGTCTGCTCCGGGGAACCCATGCGGGCATTCAGCGAAAATGTGGCCACCTTGAAGGCAAGAATGCCTTGCGACTGTCTGGGAGTGATTCCTTTTATTGATTCCCCTGCTCCTGAATGCGTAGCCAAAGATTACATTTCGTTGCCCTTCGTTACCTAGTTGCTGATTGAAAAGTATACAGTTGTATGGTTAACTGAAGTGTACATAAAAGCGAAGCAGTGACAGAGGGTATCGGGAGATAGACCAGTCGGACAGCACAAGCAGAGAGCGAGGTGGTATTCTCTATGGCAATCAGCTCAGTGATTCAAACGGGTGCGCAGGGCGTACAGCAGGCAATGGCAGGCATGCAAAGGTCGGCCGGGAAAATTGCCAGTGCAGGTTTTGCATCAACCCCGCCTGAACCCCCGGGAGGTGTTGATATTGTCTCTCCCCTGATTGATATGAAGGTTTGTGAAATCAGTGCAAAGGCCAATGCTGCAGTGGTCGGGGCCGGAGAGAAAATGTTGGGTACGTTGTTGGACGTAAAGGTCTAGCCCTGATGGTGTTGTTGTTTATGTAGACAGATTCAGGCAGGTTTATGCAGGCAGTAAGTATCAGTCCATTCCCAAACACGGTAACACCTTTTACTCCACCCGCGCGGGTTGCCTCGCCTGTCGTGGATGCGGTAAATCTCGCGTCTGCCTTTGTTCCTGTGGAGCAACCGGGAGAGGCTGTATCTTTGAGTCATCGTGGTTCCGGTTTTTCCACGCCCTCTGTTGTATATCAGCAGGCTTTGTCAAAACAGTCTCCGGGCCGCACGACTGCCCCCCTGTCGGGCACCTCTTCGCAAAGCGTGCCTGCTGACCCGGGGAGAGCGGAACGAGATCGGTCACAGCGGCTGACAGGCCAGCCTGTTTCTCCCCGGCCTGTCGAGTCCGGGGATGTTTCCGGAACACTTTCGCCTGATTCTGCAACTGGCTTCGAAGTTGACCCTCTTGCTCCAGACCCTCTTGCTCCAGAAAGGCAGGATCAGTCTGATGGCCCTCAGAATCAGAATCAGAATCAGAATCAGAATCGAAAAGAGAGTCCGGCAAATCAGGTCAATGGCAGATCCTTGACCCCGGAAGATATTGAGGTGATCGAACAGCTCAAGGCGAGAGATCGTGAAGTCAGGGTTCACGAAATGCAGCATCAGGCTGTTGGTGGTCAATATGCCGGCTCAGCGAGTTTTTCATACCAGACCGGGCCAGATGGCTCGAAATATGCGGTAGGTGGCGAAGTCCCAATCAGTGTCAGTGAAGTGTCAAACGACCCGCGTGCCACCATCGAAAAAATGCGTGTGGTTCGTGCAGCGGCTCTGGCACCGGCCCAACCTTCTGCCCAGGACAGGGCGGTGGCTTCCCGGGCCAGCCGGATTATGCTGAACGCTCAAAGAGAACTGTCGGCCCAGACCGGTGAGGGATTGGCCATTCAGGGTGAACAGCAGCCTCAGAAAGAGGAAAGGCAGCGCGAGGGGGCAGAACGATCAGGCAGGCAGGCGAATCACCATGTCGCAACACATGCTGCAACAAGGGGTATTCAGGCCTATGAGACCTTTATTCGGCCTGGTCGACAGTATGAGGAAAGTACAACTCCGGAAAACAATTCGCTGGATGAGGTTGTTTAGGTCAGATCGGGCCCTTTTTGTTCGGTTTCATCGGTCCGATCCTGTTGTTTTGTTTTTTCTCCCTTGTTTTTTGCCTGATTTTTTATGATGCCCCTGTCAGGGTCGGTCGGTGTGAATCTTTGTTCTGTTTCCAGTCCTGTATATTGCCCGAGAGTCGATTGGGTGCGGGTGCAGGGGGCATTGATACAGAGCGATATAACGGCGCGGGGATTGGTATAGATCAATGTTTGTGGTGAAAACATGGACTACTATCACCGCTGGTTGCCAGTTTTTGTTTGTAATCCCGGTGTGTTTGTCATTTTGCAGGGAAATAAACACCCGTGCGGTGCCAGATGGTGGCAGGGGCATCACGGGGGATGTGTTTTTTAATCTTGACATTTTTATCAACCAAACGTATGTTTCAAACGCTTGTTTGATTTTTGTTGTTTGTATATTTTAACTCCGTTTCATTGATTCTGATATGAGGTAAGGTCTATGCCTGAATACAAAGCTCCATTACGTGACATGAAATTTGCAATGAATGAGTTGTTCGATATGGAAACTCATTACGCGAACCTTCCTGGAGCAGAAGAAGCAACCCCGGATATGGTTGACGCGATTATTGGCGAAGGCGCAAAGTTCTGTGAAGAGGTCATTGCTCCCCTCAATCAGGTTGGTGATCGCGAAGGCTGTACCTGGAGTGAAGACGGTGTAACAACGCCAACAGGCTTCAAGGAAGCCTATCAACAGTATGTCGAAGGTGGTTGGCCTTCCATGACGGCTCCCCCGGAAATGGGTGGCCAGGGGTTGCCAACCTCGGTTGGGCTGGCAGTCAGTGAGATGGTCGGTACCTGTAATTGGTCATGGAGTATGTATCCCGGCCTGAGTCACGGTGCAAAAGACACCATTGAATTACACGGTTCGGATGAACAGAAACAAATCTACCTGACCAAGCTGGTTTCAGGGCAGTGGACGGGCACCATGTGTCTGACCGAGGCGCACTGTGGTTCTGATCTGGGTATATTGCGTGCCAGGGCCGAACCCAATGCCGACGGCAGCTACAGCATCACCGGTACCAAAATCTTTATCTCTGCCGGTGAGCACGATATGACTGACAATATCGTTCATATTGTACTGGCGCGTCTGCCGGGAGCTCCTGAAGGCACCAAGGGTATCTCCCTGTTTATCGTTCCCAAGTTTTTGCCAGATGCAAATGGCGAAGCGGGTGAGCGTAACCAGGTTACCTGTGGCTCTATTGAACACAAAATGGGGATTCACGGTAACTCCACTTGCGTGATGAACTTCGATGGTGCAAAAGGCTGGTTGATTGGCCCCGAGAATAAAGGCCTGAACTGCATGTTCACCTTTATGAACTTTGCCCGATTGGGTACCGCTCTCCAGGGGCTGGGTGCTTCAGAAGCCTCTTTCCAGGGTGCGCTGGCCTATGCCAGGGAAAGACTGGCAATGCGCTCGCTGACCGGCCCCAAAAATCCTGACGGCCCGGCTGATCCGATTATTGTTCATCCGGACGTGCGCCGCATGTTGCTGACACAGAAAGCGTTTGCAGAAGGCTCTCGTGCGATGGTGTACTTCACTGCACAGCATGCTGATATTCTTCATATGTCTGATGATGAAGACAAGAAGAAAGAGTCTGACAACATGATGGGCTTTATGACCCCGATTCTAAAGGCATTTTTGACTGAAATCGGTTATGAAGCGGCCAATCTTGGCGTCCAGGTATTCGGTGGTCATGGTTTTATTTCCGAGTGGGGAATGGAGCAAATTGTTCGTGATACGCGGATTTCCCTGCTTTACGAAGGAACTACCGGTATTCAGGCGCTTGACTTGCTGGGTCGTAAAGTTCTGATGAGCCAGGGAGAGTCACTGAAGCAATTCACCAAACTGGTTCATGTCTTCTGCAAGGAGCAGGCTGACAATGACGATATGAAACAATTCGTCGAGCCTCTGCAGAAGTTGAATAAAGAGTGGGGCGACCTGACTATGAAGGTGGGTATGGCCGCCATGAAGAATCGTGATGAAGTCGGTGCTGCATCGGTCGATTATCTGATGTACTCCGGTTATGTCACCATGGCTTACTTCTGGGCCAGAATGGCCTTGGTAGCACAACAGAAACTGGCTGAAGGAACCACTGAAACCGGGTTCTACACAGCGAAAGTGCAGACTGCCGAGTTCTACTTCAAGAGGATTCTGCCTCGTACTGCAGGCCATGCCCAAATGATCGTCGCAGGTGCAGACTCTTTGATGGCAATGGAAGAAGAAAACTTCAATTTCTGATCAGTTTGCGCTATCTTGACTGTATACCTGAAAAAGCTCACCTTTCGGTGGGCTTTTTTGGTAGTTATCATAGGCAGCCAACCAGGCAATCAATCGATTAATTCATTGTTATATTTATCGTGGGCGAATTGCTCGCGGTGTTTTTTTGAGTCACTGAAGAGGATATGTGAATGGCAGAATATCAAGCTCCCTTACGCGATATAAGATTTGTTTTGAATGAGGTTTTTGAGGCCAACAAGTTATGGGCTTCATTGGCCGGAACTCGTGATACGATAGACCCGGATACCGCAGATGCGATTCTTGAGGAATCTGCAAAAATTACGGCTTCACTCGTTGCTCCCCTGAGCCGAAATGGTGATGAAGAAGCCTGCAAGTGGCATGAAAAAGGCGTAAATACGCCCTCCGGCTATAGAGACGCCTATAAAACATTTATCGAAGGTGGCTGGTGTGGTTTGAGTGGCAATGCCAACTATGAGGGCATGGGGATGCCCAAAATGCTGGCGGCCCAGTTTGAGGAAATGCTGTACTCCTCCGATATTGCTTTCGGATTATACGTGTGTTTGACTTCGGGTGCCTGTCTGGCGATTGATGCCCACGCATCTGAAGAGCTGAAGCAAAAGTACCTGCCAAAAATGTACTCTGGCGAGTGGGCTGGTGCCATGGATCTGACTGAACCACACTCGGGTAGTGATCTGGGCCTGATTCGTACAAAAGCAGTCGATAATGGTGATGGCAGCTACACAATCACGGGCACAAAAACCTTTATTACCGGTGGTGAGCAGGATCTGAGTGAAAACATTATTCATCTGGTATTGGCGAAACTGCCCGATGCGCCCGCAGGTTCGCGCGGTATCTCCCTGTTTCTTGTTCCTCGTAACAAGGTGGACGAGAACAATGTCGTTGGTGAAAACAACAACGTGACCTGTGGCTCGATCGAGCACAAAATGGGTATCAAGGCCTCTGCCACTTGTGTAATGAATTATGATGGAGCTCAGGGCTGGCTGGTCGGTGAAGTCAACAAGGGCCTGGCCGCCATGTTTACCATGATGAACTACGAGCGGTTGAGCGTCGGGGTTCAGGGTTTTGCGGCCGCAGAGCGGTCCTATCAAAATGCGGTTGAATATGCAAAAGATCGTATTCAGGGGCGTGCTGCTACAGGTGTCGCTCAGCCGGACAAGGAAGCCGACCCGATTATTGTGCATGCTGATGTACGACGCATGTTAATGACAATCAGGGCGTTCACTGAAGGTAGTCGTGCCTTTTCCACCTATGTTGCCTCTTACCTTGATCGCGCCAAGTTTTCCGACGATCCGGAAGAGAAAAAACTCGCAGATTCAATGGTTGCCCTGTTGACACCGGTTGCCAAGGCGTACATGACTGACCGCGCCCTTGAAAGCTGTATTGCCGGTCAGCAGGTATTCGGTGGTCACGGGTATATTCGTGAGTGGGGTCAGGAGCAGCTTGTTCGGGATACCCGAATCACTCAAATCTACGAAGGAACCAACGGCATACAGGCGATGGATCTGATGGGGCGCAAGATTGTCGCCAACGGCGGCAAGCTGTTTGAACTTTTTGCCCGGGATGTCAGTGACTTTATTGAAGAAAATCAGGGTAATCAGGACCTGTCCGCTTACCTGGGTTCATTGTCCGCAGCGCTTGAAAGATTGTCTGATGTGACATCCACGGTAATCAGTCAGGCGGCCGATGATCGCAATCTGGTTGGGGCTGCCTGTAACGATTATCTGGATTTGTTCGGGTTGACTGCCTATGCCTATCTGTGGGCTCGTATGGTCAAGGTGGCGGCACCTCAGGTTGCCTCTGATACCAGCGGCTTCTATAAGGCAAAAGTGCAGACGGCTGACTTCTTCTTCTCCAAGCTGTTGCCAAAATCACTTTCTCTGGCCGAGTCAATCAAGGCAGGTTCAGGAAGCCTGATGAATCTTGACGAAGCAATGTTCTAGGTTTTATCCGCAGGTAAAAAACCGCCAGATTTGGCGGTTTTTTTTTGCTGTACAAAAATCGCCCCGGTCATTGTGATGGGCATTGTGAAGTGTTACATCAGCACGGGTCGCACAATCTGAAAACGAGGTCTGTGAGGAGTTGATTCGGGGGTTCTTTGATATTGCCCTTTGTTGCACGATCGGCTTTGAACGCATCAGAGAGCAGGTCACTCAGCTCGCCGGTTGTCAGTCTGGACGAGAGTTTTATGTAGAGTTCCTGCTGTTGCCTGGTGATCCACAGCTTTTTACATGCCTGGGCTGGCGGCATTCCGGAGCGAATCAGTTGTTTCAGTGTGCAGGTTTGTCTGATCGTTCGGGTGAGCAGGCTGAGAATCGCCAGGGGTTGTGTGCCTTCGCCAATCAGGCCTGAAAGAATATGTAACGCTTTTGTGGCATCCTGACGCAGGCAGGCATTGATCAGGTCGAAGGGGCTGTATCGGCTGCTTTCAGCGACCGCATCCGCGATCAGTTGGCCGGATACAAGTGTATCGGGGGAGAGTATCTTGAGCTTTTCGATTTCCTGGGCTGCGGCCAACAAGTTTCCTTCTACGCGATCTGCGATCAGTTCACAGGCTTCCTGATCGAGTTTTAACCGGTTTGCATTGGCCCGGTTGGCAATCCATTGAGGGAATTTTGCCAGTTCCACCGGCCAGACAGGCACAATGGCTCCCAATTGCTCTATCTTTTTATGCCAGGCTTTCCGCGTCTCGGCCTGATCGAGTCTGGGCATTTCGATTAACAACACTTTTGTGTCGTCGGTTTGATCCAGGTAGGCGTCAAGGGCGGAAAGGGTTTGTCTGGTGGGCTTGAACGACCTGGTGTTTGCGCTTTTTTTAAATCTCAATTCAAGCAATTTCAGCTCGGCAAACAGAGAGAGTGAAGTTGTTTCGGCGGTAAACTCGTCCCAGTTGTAGCGGCCTTCGACATGAAATATGGTTCTTTCAGTAAAACCCGATCGGCGGGCTTTGGCGCGAATGAGGTCGGCACATTCCTGAACAATCAGCGGTTCATCTCCTGATACCAGATAAACTGGCAGGAGGGAGGTGTCCAGGTGGTTCCTGAGTGAGTCTGCCGTGAGCTTCATTGCTGCTTTGCTTGTGCCAACACCTTCAGGATTCTTTGAATGCGTGCCTTGTTGAAAGGTGCCAGTAAATAGGGAATCTCATGTGCAATCCGGTCGTTCAGGTTTCGGGTAATCTTTTGTTTCTCTCTTTCCTTGCCAAGTACCCGGGTCGCGTCATGGTAATAGGTGCTTTTTTGAGAGACAGATTTTTCGGTCAGAACCTGCCCGTTACGTCTGAGTTGAAATACTGCCGTGGCAGTTACCCTGTATTGGGCGGTGCTGGCATCCGGGTTGACCGATACGGCTTTTTCCTTTTCCGAGTAATCTGTGATCAACAGTTGGTAAACGGGCCGGTCGCTTTTCTGTTTTTGCCCGGCCAGGGAGTCGATCAGCCTGGCCGTGCTCGAACACAGGCCATAGGGAACCCGGCGACCGCAATCTGTAGTGATAGCCCCCAACTCTTCGGGAATCGGTGAAGAGTCCCGGAGCTGCATGGTGCAGCCCGAAACTCCGAGCAGAAATACAACAGTGGCCAGGCTGGCCGAAGCCGGTTTAGTTGGCAACGATATTCACCAGTTTGTTGGGAACGACGATGATTTTGCGAACCGTTTTTCCATCAATGAATTTGACGACGTTTTCTTCGGACAAAGCCTGTTTTTCCAAGGTTTCCCTGTCGGCGTCGAGCGCGACAGTCAATTTGGCCCTGACCTTGCTGTTGACCTGCACCACCATAGTCACCGAGGATTGTTTCATGGCGTTCTCGTCTGCGGTTGGCCATCGGGCAGCAAGAATATCATCAGTGTGGCCCAGTGCCTGCCACAACGCATGACAGATGTGAGGCACGATGGGGGAAATCAGCAGAACGGCAGCTTCAAGCCCTTCCTGGCGAACGGCGATGCTCTGGTCATCAGTATCGTCAAATCTGGCGAGGTCGTTCATCAGCTCCATCACTGCCGCGATTGCTGTATTAAAGGTCATGCGTCGACCGTAATCATCGGAGACCTTGGCGATAGTCTGGTGAGTTTTACGTCTTATTCCGGTTTGTTTTTCGTCAAGTGCATCGACATCGAGGCGAACCGGCTTCGCGGTTGCAAGGTGAATATGGACTGTTTTCCACAGGCGTTTCAGGAAGCGGTGAGCACCTTCAACGCCGGAGTCTGACCATTCAAGGGACTGTTCCGGCGGAGCCGCGAACATCATAAACAGGCGGACGGTATCAGCGCCATAACGGTCAATGATTTGCTGGGGGTCGATGCCGTTGTTTCTGGATTTGGACATCTTGGTGGTGCCACCGGCCATGACCGGCTGGCCGTCTTCCAGGTGAGTGGCAGAAATGATAGCCCCCTTGTCATCCTTGCTGGTTTGCACCTCTGATGGTGATATCCAGCTTTTGTTACCATTCTCATCTTCCCGGTAGTAGGTGTCTGCCAATACCATTCCCTGACACAGCAGGCGTTTGAACGGCTCGTCACTTTCTACCAGGCCTGCATCACGCATCAGTTTGTGGAAGAATCGTGCATACAGCAAATGCAGAATGGCGTGCTCGATGCCACCGATATACTGGTCAACGGGCAGCCAGTAATTGGCTTTTTCCGGGTCAAGCATCTGGTCGGTACTGTCAGCACAGCAGTAGCGTGCGAAATACCAGGACGACTCCATAAAGGTATCAAAGGTGTCTGTTTCCAGTGTTGCCGGCTGGCCTTCGCAGGTCGTTTTTGCCCATTCCGGGTCAGACTTGATGGGAGACTTGACGCCGTCCAGTTCAACGTCTTCCGGCAGTCGAACCGGCAGTTGATCTGCGGGTACCGGTCGCTCGGTGCCATCGGCCAGGGTCATCATGGGGATGGGAGCTCCCCAGTATCGCTGCCTGGATACACCCCAGTCGCGCAAGCGGTAGTTTACCTTTTTCTCGCCCTTGCCCAGTTCAGCCAGTTTACTGGCGATAGCATCAAAGGCTTCCTGCGATGTCAGGCCGGTAAATTCGCCAGATGAAACCAGGATGCCTTTTTCTTCATAGGCGACTTCCTGTACATCAATTTCCCGGTTGTCTGTCGGTGCGATAACCTGCTTGATGGGCAGACTGTATTTGCGGGCAAATTCATGGTCCCTCTCATCATGGGCCGGAACAGACATGACTGCGCCTGAACCATAATGAATCAGTACGAAGTTGGCTATCCAGACAGGGACCTTTTCTTCCGTTAGCGGGTGTATGGCGTACAATCCTGTCGATACGCCCTTTTTCTCCATGGTCGCCATATCGGCTTCTGCGACTTTCTGATTTTTGCACTCTTCGATAAAGTCACGTAACTCCGGATTGTTTTTCGCGACTTCCATTGCCAGGGGGTGCTGGCTTGCAACAGCAACATAGGTGACCCCCATCAGGGTGTCCGGGCGCGTGGTATATACGGTAAGTCGATCTTCCCTGGATTGGACCCGAAACTCCAGCTCCACCCCTTCCGATCTGCCTATCCAGTTTCGCTGCATGGTTTTAACCTGTTCGGGCCAGTCATCGAGCTGATCCAGGTCATTCAGCAACTCTTCTGCGTAATCGGTGATTTTAATAAACCACTGGGGGATTTCTTTCTGTTCGACTATGGCACCGGAACGCCAGCCACGGCCATCAACCACCTGTTCATTGGCCAGAACAGTCTGGTCGACAGGATCCCAGTTAACGGTAGAGTTCTTTTTGTATACCAGGCCTTTTTCATAGAGCTTTGTGAAAAACCATTGTTCCCAGCGGTAATACTCCGGCTTGCAAGTGGCGACTTCCCTGTTCCAGTCGTAACCGAAGCCCAGCTGCCTGAGCTGTTGCTTCATGTATTCGATATTTTCACAGGTCCATTTTGCCGGAGCCACGTTATTCTGAATGGCTGCATTTTCTGCCGGCAGGCCAAATGCGTCCCAGCCCATGGGTTGCAATACGTTCTTGCCCTGCATACGCTGATAGCGTGTGACCACATCACCAATGGTGTAGTTTCTGACATGCCCCATATGCAGTTTTCCGCTGGGATAGGGGAACATGGAGAGACAATAATACTTTTCTTTTGTCTTGTCTTCGGTCACACAAAATGACTGATTTTCTTCCCAATAGTCTTGTGCTGTCTGTTCGATTTGATTTGGCTTGTATTGCTCTTCTGGTCGGTATTGCTCTTCCATTGTTTTGGAATGTCCTCTGGGTACAATCAGTCATGCCCGATGAAACGGTAAATGGATAGCGATTGGCTAACTTGCTCCAAATCAGGCATCAAATCTGAAAAATCTGTTAGGTTTTAGTAAACCGGGGGGTGGTATTTTAACCTACTAATTCAATGACAGGTAGTGGGTAGAGTGGAATGTCCCTGTCAGAACCGTTTTAATTGTCATTATGATTCAGAACAGGAGCAGTATGATGTCAGACAAGATGCCTGCAAAGCTTCCGCAAAAAGCAGTTGACGCCTATGATCGCATTGTTCATCGAGTGGAAGAGGCGGTCGCGAATATCGAAGATCGTACCTGGGAGGCGGTGAAAGAGGAGATTGACAGGGCTGTCGAGTTTGAGCAAGGCGTGGCGGAGCTGACTCGCGAAGAAATGGATTTGTTGGGTGCCTATGTAAAACGTGACCTGGAAGGAATGCTGAAGTTTGTTTCGGAAACCGGACATGACCTGTCTGAATGGTTCAAGGTTGATGTTGCGCTTGTTGAGAAGAAAATTTTCAATTCCCTGTTATCTATCGCTGACAAAACCAGGGTGGAACAGGTAGAGCTGGAGCATAAAACCCATCGTGATTTTGGTGTTTACGTGAATGGTGAAGTGGCATCACCAGGCATGTTGCAGTGTTCTGAATGCAGTTATATGGTTTGCCTGACCCGGACAGCCATGATTGAACCATGCCACGAATGTGGAAACCATTACTTCAGGCGCATCACGGCCCGATGGCCTCGCTCGAAAGAGGGTGAATAGCCGGTAGACAATCGGATTATAGCTGCGGATTATACCTGCACCGGGGCCGGGAGGCCGCTATGCGCAGTGCAGGTAACATGAGGTTTGTCAGGAGTCTTTCCCGATCTGGTTGAACCCCCGGACAAACTGCAGAAACTTTTCTTCGGGGAGGGGTTGGCTGTAGTAGTAGCCTTGTACTTGCTCACAGTCAGTTTGCAGAATAAAGTCAATATGGTCTTTGGTTTCCACCCCTTCTGCGATGACTTCCAGACCCAGGGTTTTGCTCATTGCGATAATCGCCTTGACTATTTCCTCGTCGTCCCTGTCAAGATTGATGTCTCGTACAAAAGAACGGTCAATTTTGACCTTGCTGACCGGTAACTTTCTCAGGTAACTCAGCGATGAATAGCCCGTACCAAAATCATCAAGGGAAATACTGACACCAAACTCCCTGATTTGATTCAACTCCGTAATTACCAGGCCGGGGTTTTCCATGACGGCACTTTCTGTGATTTCCAGTTCAAGCTGCCGGGTGTCAACCCGGGTCGACTTGATGAGCTGCCGGACCTGCCTGGCAAAGTTGGGCGTAGACAATTGTCTGCTGGATACATTGACACTGACTGACAGAAATTCGAGGCCCTGTTTTTTCCATCCGGCCGCCCGGGTTAATGCGTTTTTCAGTACCCATTCCCCCAGCGGGATGATCAGGCCGGTTTCCTCGGCCAATGGAATAAATTGCACCGGGCCGATGACGCCATGCTCGGGGTGATTCCATCGAACAAGTGCCTCACAGCCGGAGACGACCCCTTCGGTAATATTGATTTGAGGCTGAAAATACAGGTCGAATTCTTCGTTATCAATGGCCTTGCGCAGCAGGCGCTCCATGTGAAATTTCTCCGAGGTCACTTCTGACATGGACAGATCGTAGATTTTACTCTGATTCCTCCCGCTTTCTTTTGCATGATACATGGCGGTGTCTGCGCATTTGATCAAAACATCTTCCTGTTCACCATGTTCGGGATAGGTGCTGATGCCAATGCTGGCGCCGACTGTGACTTCGTTGCCGTCGATAGTGACGGGTTTGCAGACCTGTTTAATGATTTTATTGGCAACCAGCTGGCTGTTGTGACTGTCAGAGATGTCTTCCAGAATCACTGTAAACTCATCTCCGCCCAGTCTGGATACGGTATCCTGTTCCCTGACCACGGACAGGAGTCTTCCGGAGATAACGGCAAGCAGCTCGTCACCCGCCTCGTGACCGAGTGTGTCGTTAACATATTTGAAGCGATCCAGGTCGATGAACATGAGGCCTACCAGATTGTTCTTTCGCCTGGCCCGAATGATGGACTGTCTCAATCGGTCCAGAAAGAGCGCACGGTTAGGTAATTGGGTCAGTTGGTCATAGTGTGCGAGTTTGTAAATATACTCTTCCTGCTTTTTCTTTTCGGTAATGTCGCTGAACAGATCGATGTACTGGATGACCTCCCCATCTTTATCACGAACAGCAGAAACGGTGTGCCGACTCGGAAATACTTCGCCATTTTTTCGTTTGTCCCAAAGCTCTCCCGTCCACAAATCTGTCGCTTCCAGTACCGCCGAGACATTATTGTAAAAATCATCAGTATATTTATCCGATCTCATAAAACGGTCGGGATTTTTTCCGGCGACCTCTGACTGGTTATAGTAAGTGATGGTCTCGAATGCCCGATTGACTCGCAGAATCCTTCTTTCCGTGTCGGTCACCATAATGGCTTCTGCCGAGTGATTGAATACATTGTTTGCCAGTTGCAACATGTATTCATTGTACTTTTGTTCGGTTACATCCCTGACCACTCCCAGCATGGCGACAACCTTGCCATTTTCATTTTTGGTCACCTCACCAAACTGCTCGACAATGGTCTGGTCACCCGAGCCGGACTTCAGGTGGTGCAAGACATGATAGGGTTTCTCAAGCAGCACGGATTCGTTGATCGCATTGGCAACGATTTCCTTTTCCTGTGGGGGAATTTTCTGGATGAGTCTTTCGGGGGTAAAGTGCTCCTCGTCCATGCCAAATTGATAGATTCGTTTTGCTTCCTGAGAGAGCAGCAGCTGATCCGACTCCAGTTCCCATTTCCAGCAACCCACCTTTGATATCGCCTGCGCCTGATTCAGCATGGATTCTCGTTCAAGCAGTTTGTCACGGACGCGCTTTTCTTCCCTGATATCCCGTATATTAAGAATAGCCACCTTGCCGGTTATCGGGTTTGCGTAGTCAATGGCGATATCAACCGGAATTTCTTCCTCATTTTTGGCAAGAATAGACAGGTGTTCCTGTTTGCCGTACAGGCGGGATTCCCTGTTTCCGAACGTACTGTTTGTGAAGGCAGGGTGGTCAAAGCGTATATTTTGAGGGAACAGGGATTCCACTTTGAGCCCGACAAGCTGGTCAATGGAATAGCCGGTGATTTGTGAAGCCAGAGAGTTGGCTTTGACTATAGTGCCTTCGGTATTCACTACAAGAACAGAGTCAGGAAAGCTGCCAAATAAACTTTCCTGCAGTTCCCGCGAGACTTTGAGCGACAAGATCAGCCTGTTCAGGCCGAAAAAACAGAGCACAATGATTGCGGCGTAAATAAAAAACAGTGCGACAAAAAACCAGCCAAGGTTGAACTGAACAAGGTTTGATTTCATTGCTTCGCCTGCTTCCTGTTCCTTCTTCCTTTGCTCCAGAAGTACATGGTCGTTTAGCAGCTTGAAAGCAGCTAATGCTTCTTGATCGTCCACCAACATTTTTTTATCTATCTGAGTGGGAGAGTGCTCGGAGGAATTGATCAATAACCGGGCCTGTTTGAGCTTGTTTTCATAGGTGCCAATAACCCTGGCAATGTCGGTAATGGCGTGATAGGGTTCAGAGCCTTTTTCAAGGTGGTTCTGGTAAGCATGGAGGTATTGTTTCAGGTTGTTGAGGTTATCTTCAATCCTGGGGATCAGCCTGACATCCTGTCTCAGTATCAGATTTTTATAATGATGAATGAATCCTCCATAACCCAGTTCCTGTTCAATCTTGTTGAACAGGAGGTTTTCCCGAGTCTCCTCTCGTATATGATTCTGCCACAGGGTTTCCGATTGGCGTATTGACCTGGACAGTGAAATACCGTAATACAAAAACGAGATCGAAAACAGGCTCGTGAGCAGGGCAATAAAAATGGTAATCTTTTTTGCCTCGATGCGAGTGAGCAATTTTGTGATAAGGTGGTGCGGCATATTTGATCAGGGAGCAGGTGCCATGTTTTCTTTAAGCATAGGTGAAATGATCCGATTTACCTAAAAAAACGGTACGGATTTGCGAATTGAATAGCAATCGGGCTGCTTTTTACTGCTTGGTAGTGGAAAAACGAAACGGTGAGAATCACTGAAAGCGCCGGTAGAAAGCACAAATCAGCAACCCGAGAGAAAACAGCACAATTGGCCAGGAGCCGGTTATCATAAACGGTGTTGAGCGGGAGGCCGAATAGACCGTTCCGGTGAGCGATGTGGCAAAAAACTGATCCGTTTTTTTCGTGATTTTGCCTTTGTGGTCAATGATGGCAGAAATGCCGTTGTTGGTACCGCGCACCATGTATCTTCCTGTTTCCAGTGATCGCATCTGCGCGATTTCCAGGTGTTGCTCTGGCGCAATGGATTGACCGAACCAGGCATCGTTACTGATTGTCAGCAGTATATTATTCTGTTTGGCTGAGGTTGCGACAAAATCAGGGTAGACAATTTCATAACAGATAAAAGGGGCAATATTCAACCCGCCGGCGGTCAAACCGTTTTGATCAGGAGGCCCGGGGGTAAAGCTCGACATGGGCAGATCCAGAAAGCCGATAAGGCCTCGGAGCATGGATTCGAGTGGAATATATTCACCAAATGGCACCAGTTTTTGTTTGTGGTAAAAGCCGGTGCCGTTTCCCAGGCTGGTAATGCTGTTGTGATAGATAGTGCGGGCATCCGGGTCGGACGGGGTTTCACGGTAAGGAATGCCGGTTATCAGCGTGGTATCGGTTCGGGATGCCTGTTCTGCAAGGGTGTCCGTAATGAATCTGGCCGTATTCTGAAACAGGGGAATGGCGGTTTCCGGCCACAGTATGATATCGCTGTTTTTCCAGTGCGGGGCACTCAGCTTCTCATAGACCTGTATGCTGTACGTTCGATAGGCGGGGTTCCACTTGATTCGCTGATCGATGTTGCCCTGAATGACCGAGGCCGTGATGGGGTATTCGGTGTCAAGTTGGGTCCAGGAGACCTTGTTCAAAGGACTGAGCAGCCACAATAAGGCAATCGGTAACAAAAAGGCGAGTCTTTGCCTTTGTTGTCGGGCTGTAACAATAGTGAGCAGAGTGCAACCGGTCAGTACCACCACAAAGGTGACCAGATGTACGCCCCCCACAGGAGCGAGCCAGGCAATTGGCGAGTCGGTCAGGCCGTAACCCAGGTAAAGCCAGGGGAATCCGGTCATAAACCAGGAGCGGAACCAGTCAGTTAACACCCAGACACCGGCAAAAAGTAATGCGTTGAAGAGTGAGTTTCCGGTTTCAGCACGCTTGTACAAATAGAGTTGTAATAGCTGGAACAATGCCAGGAAGGCAACAAACAGAAAGGTCAGAAGTGCGGCGAGCGGGGCAGAAGTGTAGCCATAATCGTGAATGCTGACGTACACCCAGGACGCGCCACTGCCGTAGATACCAAGCCCGTACAGCCAACCGGCAAGTCGGGCATCCCTGGTTGATAATTTTTGCGCAACGGCAAAAATTATCAGGGCAGAGAGAATGCCCGATGGCCAATAGTCAAAGGGGGCGTAGGTGAGAGTTTGCAGTGCGCCAGCGAAAAAAGCGAGTATGAGATAGGGCGCTTTTTTTGCTGTGCTGTTTTTTGGCGTGGTTTTTTTTTCTGCTATGGTGCTGTTTTCTGGCATGGTGCTGTTTTTCTGAATTGGTATGAAGACCTGTGCTAACCGGCAGTTTTACCGGAGCCTGTGGTGCTGATGCCTGTCAATGAATGCGTCGATTTACTTATTCACTATTGTCTTTGTAAGGATCAGGGTAACCCAATGAGTTCAGAATCGAGGTTTCCAGTTGTTCCATTTCTTCCGCTTCACTCTCACTGATATGGTCAAACCCCTGAAGGTGAAGCATTCCGTGAATCACCATGTGCGCCCAGTGGGCTTCAGGCGCTTTTTTTTGCTCCAGGGCTTCATTTTCTACGATTTCAGCGCAGATGATCAAGTCACCCAGCAGAGGTATCCTTACTTCCGGGGGCGCTTCGAAAGGGAAAGACAGTACATTGGTCGGGTCATGCTTTTGGCGATAGTCAGAGTTAAGTTGAGTGATTTCTTCAATATCCACGATCCGTATGGTGACATCCCAGTCACCGCTTTTTCTCAGGGCGGCATTTGCCCAGCACGCCAGCCTGGCCGGTTCCGGGTGTGAAATATCCGGGTGAGAATGTTGCAGGTCAATATGTAGTGGCATGGTCGGTGATCAATGGTCTTGCGCGGGTTCAAACTTGTCATAGGCCTCGACGATACGTTGTACCAGAGGGTGCCGGACAACGTCCTTTGCGGTGAACCGGGTAAAACTGATTCCTGGCACGCCACCCAGCACTTTTTTCCCGTGAACCAGGCCGGACAATTCGTTTTTGGCCAGGTCAATTTGCGTCAAATCGCCGGTAATAACGGCGGTAGAGCCAAAGCCTATCCGGGTCAGAAACATTTTCATCTGTTCTTTTGTGGTGTTCTGGCTTTCATCAAGAATAATGAAGGAGCGGTTTAGTGTTCGGCCACGCATAAAGGCCAGGGGAGCAATTTCAATGACATTGCGCTCAATCAGACGGGCAACCTGATCCACGCCGATCATTTCGTACAGTGCGTCGTAAAGCGGGCGAAGGTAGGGGTCCACCTTTTGAGCCAGGTCACCGGGCAGAAAGCCGAGCTTCTCACCGGCCTCAACCGCAGGTCGAACCAGCATGATTCGCTGAACATCTTCACGTGTCAATGCCTCGACGGCGCAGGCAACCGCAAGATAGGTCTTGCCTGTTCCTGCCGGGCCAATTCCGAAGTTGATATCGTGATCGCGAATGGCCTGCACGTAACCCGTCTGGTTACCGCCCCGTGGCTTGATCTGTAACCTGGGTGTGGTGACGGGGCGAATGCTGCTTTCTATTCCGGATCGGGTCAGTTCGTTTTCAACCCCGGTTTCCTGAATGAACAGGTGAACCAGCTCCGGGGTAATTTCAATGTCAGCTCCCGTTTCACGATAGAGGTGTTTCAGCAGCTCTATGGTCAGATGAACATTTTTTTCTTCGCCCGAGACGGTGAATTGATTCCCCCGGTAGGAAATTCTTGCGCCCAGCCGTGATTCTATGTGTTTGAGATGGCCATCACAGGAGCCACACAGGGACATGAGTCGCTGACTGTCAAATGGCTCAAAGGCATGATGTTGTTTGGTTTTTTGGGCCGGTTGGCCGGTTGTCGGGTTTCTGGTCATCAGTATTTTTCGTTATCCACTCGTTCGCCACGCAGGGAGTTGGGCAAGGCCCGGGTAATGGTGACATCGACGAAATAGCCAATCAGATTCGGGTCATCCAGTCTGAAATTCACAACACGGTTGTTTTCCGTTCTGCCTTGATATTGCCCCGGATCCTTTTTGGAGTAACCGGTCACCAGGATTCGCTGTTGTGAGCCAACCATTCTTCGGCTGATGGCGTGTGCCTGCTGGTTGATTCTGTCCTGGAGAATCTTCAGTCTGAGCTTTTTGGTTGCTTCATCTGTGTCGTCTGGCAAGTCTGATGCGGGCGTGCCGGGGCGAGCGCTGTAGATAAAGCTGAATGACATATCGAAGCCGATGTCATTGATCAGTTTCATGGTTGCCTCAAAGTCCTGATCGGTCTCGCCTGGAAAGCCGACAATGAAGTCTGAAGACATGGCGAGATCAGGGCGGATTTTTCGCAAACGACGGATTTTGGATTTGTATTCGAGTACGGTATGTCCTCGCTTCATTTGTGCGAGAATCCGGTCTGAACCACTTTGGACAGGTAAATGAAGGTGGCTGACCAGCTCGGGTACTTCCGCGTAGACATCGATTAGTGAATCACTGAACTCTACCGGATGAGAGGTGGTAAATCGTATCCGGTCGATGCCGTCAATGTCGGCAATGTAGGTGATCAATTCAGCCAGATCCGCAAAGTCACCGTCGTCGGTTTCGCCCCGGTAGGCATTGACGTTCTGGCCAAGAAGGTTCACTTCCCTGACACCTTGCGAAGCCAGATGAGAGATTTCTGCCATCACATCATCGAACGGCCGGCTTACTTCTTCACCCCGGGTATAGGGCACAACGCAGAATGTGCAGTATTTGCTGCAACCTTCCATAATCGAAACAAATGCGGAAGGGCCATGTACGCCCGGAGCCGGAAGCCGGTCAAACTTTTCTATTTCCGGGAAACTGATATCGACCACACTCACGCCGTTAACCGTTGATTCCCTGATCATTTCCGGCAGGCGGTGCAGTGTCTGAGGGCCAAAAATCACGTCTACAAAGGGCGCACGCGCTTTAATTCCTTCCCCTTCCTGGCTGGCCACACAGCCGCCCACACCAATTTTCAAGTCAGGTTTGGCATCTTTCAGTTTTTTCCATCGGCCCAGTTGATGGAATACCTTTTCCTGGGCCTTTTCGCGAATGGAACAGGTGTTGAGCAGCAGGATGTCTGCCTCTTCCGCCTGACGGGTCAGCTCGACTTCGTGACTCAGTTTCAGCAGATCCGCGATTCGTGAGGAATCGTATTCGTTCATCTGGCAGCCGTGCGTCTTGATAAACAGCTTTTTAGTCATGGTGCGTATTAGTCATGGTGCGTAGCGACTACCTTCTCAAGCGTGATAATGAAGAAAGAAATAAAACAGGCGCGCATTATAGAGGCTAACTTGCCGGACGCCTAGTTTTTAGCCAGAAATATTTCTTCATCCGGATGAATTTCCGATCGATTATGGTATGATTCGGCCGTCTCGCATGATGTGAACAGGAACCCCGCACGCTATGTCCAGCCAACCGATAAAAAAAGTCTATAAAATTATTTACTACAATCAGGAAGAAGTATTTGAAATCTACGCGTCGCAGATTTTTCAAAGCGATATGTACGGATTTGTCGAAGCGGAAGAGTTGTTGTTTGGAGAGCGCTCACAATTGCTGGTTGATCCGGGCGAAGAAAAGTTGAAAGCCGAGTTTGAAGGCGTCAAGCGTACCTTTATTCCGATGGCGGCAGTGATCCGAATTGACGAGGTGGAACAGTCGGGTGTGGCCAAAATCAAGGGTGCAAAGGGGGCATCGGTTGCCTCATTCCCAAAATCTCCGTTGAAATCTGACTAGCCTTTACGTTCGAATGTCATGCCCGGCGAATTTGCCAGAAAAACAAGGAGCTTTTGGTGACACCTGAGCGCTTCAGCAAGCTGATTTCGGTTCTGAATCGGCGCCAGCCCGATTTGACCCTGCTTACCGATCAAATGCACAAACCCAGAAATATTGCAGCGCTGGTGCGAACGGCGGATGCCTTTGGCTTGATGCGCGTACACATGGTGTGGGCAAAAAACGGGGCGCAAAGACCCTATCGCGGCACGGCTATGGGCAGTCAGCAATGGGTAGAGCTTTGTCAGCACTCCTGCATGAATTCTGCGATTCAGGATCTAAAAGCCGGTGGGCATCAGATTCTTGCCGCTCACCTGTCTGATCAGGCCGTGGACTATCGGGAAATCGACTACACCCGGCCAACCGTTCTGTTACTTGGCAATGAAAAATCAGGAGTGAGTGAGTCGGCCGCCCGCCTTGCTGACCGGCATATTATCATTCCCATGATGGGCATGGTGGAATCCTTTAACGTCAGTGTGGCGGCTGCGGTTATTCTCGCCGAAGCCCGGCACCAGAGAGCCGGGCAGGGTATGTATGCGACCAGTCGGCTGGAAGAAGATGAATACTGGGAGACTTTTTTCAGGTGGGCTCATCCGAAAGTGGCCGGTTTTTGTCAGCAAAGGGGCATTGCGTTCCCGCCGGTTGACCGTGAAACCGGTGAAATTATCGATGCTTCTGGCTGGTATGCCAGTATCCGTTCCTGTTCATCTTCATCCTGACTTTTTTGTTCTGAATGCTTTGCATGCGCCTCTGTGGGCAGTCTGCGCAGTTATGATCAATTGTCCTTTCTACCTGTTCTTTTCAGCCGTCCTTTCCGTCTGTCTCTCCTATCCGGTGCCACTTCCCTCTTTTTTCTGCTCAAAATACTGGCTCAGCTGCTGTTTCAGGGTTTTGGGGATGTCTTTAATGATAAGGGAATTGGCCGAGCGATCATAAATAATGGAGCTTTCAATCAGGTCGGAGGAAAACGAAAGGCTGATGCCATTGCCTTTACCGGAGAACCTGACCAGCCTTTTCAGTTTGCGGTAGTCCGGGCGCAGTTCCGTGTTGTCCGTTTCGAGCGCAGTTTTGGCGAACTCGGCAAAACGGTTCGGTGATTCTTCATCCACAACACCGGACAACTCTTCAAAACGAACGGGTTCACCCGCTTTATGTTGCTCCACGCAAAAATCATAGGCTTTTTTTCGGATCACCTTTCCGGCATCTTCTTCCGAGTGGTCACAGAATTGCTCTATGGCATCCAGAAATGTTGCCGTGTCCTGCTCGATGTTGGTTGCACTTTGAAAACCGATGGCTCTGGCAAAGGTATCTCCGGCTTTGGCGGCGGTTCTCGCGGTCAGCAGGCACAGGTAGCTGGTACTTTGGGTATCGGTGAGCCAGTCTTCGATTTCCAGGCGAGCGGCGATTTCGAGGCGAGCTGTATTCAGGTATTCAACCGGTTCGACATTGAGTTGACTGGCATAGGCAAAGCCTGACTCTGTTTCGGTCAGCAATATGTGAAGCCGACGGCCCCGTTCGACTTGCTCTTCAATATAGAGAATATAGAAGTCCAGTTCGCAGGGGTGAGACTCCAGGTGTTGTTTGAACTCCCGGGACAGTTTTTGTGCCCAGGATGTGAACGGCATTTTCCGGTCTATCAGTTCGCGGGTCCAGGTTCCCGCCGGGTATTGACCATGATCCTCGTGAAAGCGGCCAAACTGTTTGCCGGGTTTACTGTTGAACAGGCGTTTGAAATGCCCGAACAGACTTTCAATGTCTGCATTGTTGGTCAGTTCCCGGGGGGATTCGTCCAGATCAACGGGGCCATCCTCGGGAGCGCGTGTGACATGGTGCACCGTGATGTGTCGAATTGCCATAAATCCCCCTTTTGAGACTCGGTCGGCTAATGGATTGAAAAGTGTTCGATCAGGCTGTCGCACTCCTCCTCGCTGTTGGCGGACAGGGCCGGGTCTGCGGTGGAGATGATATCGCCCTGGCTCGATGAATCGACAATGATACTGATCAGGCCGGTTTGTTCAAGTGCCTGGAATACCCCGGTTTATGAAAACGGCGAGTCAGCTACGCTGTTTGATATAGTCGTCGATGTGTTGCTGACCCGGCTGGCCAGGCTCGCAAAATTCAAGCCCTGCGTGGTAGCTGTCTCTCGCCACACGTCGTGTGTGGATGATATTGCACAATACCTTGACTGTGCTGGTTTTATCAGGTGATTTGCAGTCTGTGGCGAGTTCAAGGCAGAGTCTGACCTGTACAGGCTCTTTGCGGCTGATCACTTTGGTTTTTGGCAGGATGATGTCAAGTGCTCGGCGGTCACACTCCAGGCATATGCCTGACCTGGAGATATTTACGGCTCTGGCCGAAAAGTGCTGGCCGTCACAGCATTCTATTTCAACCGCACAATCAGCAGGGATTCGGTGGTGAAATCGCAAGTTTTTGTGCATGGGCAGCCTTTTAACCAGTTCGACCAATCGGTATATCGGGAGTGACCTGTATTGATTTTAGGTGCATACAGGTAGCCAGGCAAGGTTTGACGAGCCTTGCCCTGTCGTTACCATGCAGCCTTGCCTGCGCAGACTGCCCGCGGAGACGAGTGCCGGACGATGATCAGTTGCCAGAAAACTACTCCTGGGAATCCAGTTTTTTCTTCAGTATTTCTGTTAATACCCTGGGGTTACCCTGGCCTTTTGACGCTTTCATCAGAGGCCCCATAAAGCCACCCATCAGTTTCTTCCGCTTTTTGTCGTCTGCCTCTTTATATTGGGCAATTTGATCGGTCATGCCTTCCAGTACACTATCGACCAGTTTTTCCAGCTCTCCGGTATCGGAGACCTGCTTCAACCCTTTTTCTTCAATAAGTTGGTCGATGTTATCTCCCTCATTGTTCCACAGCGCGTCAAGCAGTTTCTTGGCACCCGAGGAGGAGACGCTGTTGTCCCTGAGTCTGTTAATCAGTTGTCCGAGTTGTTCTGCACTGACCTGGCTGCTGGCGATGGTTTTCTCATCCGCGTTGAGTCTGGCGGAGAGTTCACCCATGATCCAGTTGGCTGCCAGTTTGGCATCGCCACAGGTGGCTGTCGTGGTCTCAAAAAAGCTTGCCATACCCGCATCCGCACTCAAAATACCTGCGTCGTAGTCAGACAGTCTGTATTGTTCGATAAATCGTGCCTGTCGGTTGTCCGGCAGTTCTGGCAGGGTTTTTCTGATATTGTCGATATACTCGTCATCAAACACCACCGGCAGTAAATCGGGGCAGGGGAAGTAGCGGTAATCATTTGCTTCCTCTTTGCTTCGCATGGAGCGGGATATCCCTTTTTCGCCGTCAAACAGGCGGGTTTCCTGAGTAATCCTGCCACCATCTTCAATAATGTCTATTTGCCGTTCCACCTCATGTTTGATGGCTTTTTCCATGAATCGGAACGAGTTGAGGTTTTTGGTTTCGGTGCGGGTGCCCAGTTGATCCTGATTTGCCGGGCGAACGGAAACATTGACATCAAAACGCATGGATCCCTGAGACATTTCACCGTCGCAAATACCGAGAGAGGTGACAATGGCGTGCAGCTTTTTGGCGAAGGCAACGGCTTCTTCCGGGCTGCGGATATCCGGCTCGGTGACCACTTCGATAAGCGGCGTGCCTGCCCGGTTCAGGTCAATACCTGACATGCCGTGGTAGTCTTCATGCAGGGATTTTCCTGCGTCTTCTTCCAGGTGGGCGTGGTGTATCCGAATCGATTTTTTCGTGCCGTCAGAGAGTTGAATGTCCACATGGCCGGCACCCACGATGGGTGATTCCAGCTGTGTGGTCTGATAGCCCTTGGGGAGGTCGGGGTAGAAGTAATTTTTTCGCTCAAAGACGGAGCGTTTGTTGATCCTGGCATTGATTGCCAGACCAAACATGATGGCGTAACGAAATGCCTGCTCATTCGGTACCGGCAGCATACCCGGCATGGCCAGGTCAACGGCATTTGCCTGGGTATTCGGGGCAGCACCGTATCGGGTGCTGGAACCTGAGAAAATTTTCGATTTTGTCGCCAGTTGAACGTGAATTTCAAGGCCGATTACGGTTTCCCATTGCATGGTTTTTGCTCTTTATTCCTTGGTGGACAATGAACTGATTTGCTTGTCGTTATCGCTGTTATTTTATCGCTGTTATTGCTGTAGTCGCGAACAGGGTGCTGCCAGACTGCGAACAAAATCAAACTGATCCTGGTGCCTTCCGGTGCCAGTCTGTTACCTGCTGGAATTGATGGGCGACGTTTAACAGTTTTGCTTCGGCAAAATAATTGCCAATCAATTGCAGCCCGACGGGCAGACCACCGATCAGGCCGTCGGGGACAGATATGCCCGGCAATCCGGCCAGATTGGTTGATATGGTGAAGATGTCTTCAAGGTACATTTGTACAGGGTCATCACCCTTTGAACCCGAGGCGAAAGCCGGAGAAGGGGAGGAAGGGCTGGCAATGATATCCACCTGTTCGAAGGCCGAGGCAAAGTCATTGGTAATCAGTCTGCGAGCCTGCTGTGCCTTTTTATAGTAGGCATCGTAATAGCCGGCACTCAGCGCGTAGGTGCCGATCAGTATTCTTCGCTTTACTTCATCACCAAAACCTTCAGACCTGCTTCGCAGATACAGATCCATCAGGTCTTTGGGGTTTTCACAGCGATGTCCGTAGCGAACGCCATCAAAGCGGGATAAATTGGCCGAGCATTCGGCCGGCGCGATCACGTAATAAGTGGGAACTGACAGGTGAGAATGGGGCAGTGAAATGTCTTTGACCTGTGCTCCCAGCTGTTCCAGTTCCTTAATGGCGGCCATGGTACGATCGGCCATACCGGAATCCAGTGCTTCGGTAAAAAACTCTTTTGGCAGCCCGATTCGCACCCCCTTTATGCTGTCGTTGAGTGTGGCTGTGTAGTCCGGCACATCTCGTTGAATGCTGGTTGAGTCCTTCGGATCGTAGCTTGCCATTACATTCAGCATCATTGCTGCATCCTCGGCGGTACGAGCCATCGGGCCACCCTGATCCAGGCTGGAGGCGAATGCGATCATGCCCAGTCGTGACACTCTGCCGTAGGTGGGTTTCAGGCCGGTAATTCCACACAGCGCAGCGGGTTGACGAATGGAACCGCCGGTATCGGTTGCTGTCGCAGCCGGTGTCAGGCGGGCTGCAACGGCAGCCGCAGAACCGCCGGATGAGCCGCCAGGCACCAGGTTTTCACCCCAGGGGTTGGTGACCTTGCCAAAATAGCTGGTCTCATTGGAGGAGCCCATCGCAAATTCATCCATATTGGTTTTACCAAGGCAGACGGCTCCGGCGCTTTTGAAGTTGGCGGCAACGGTGGAGTCATAAGGAGGTACAAAATTATGGAGCATCCTGGAACCACAGGTTGTTTTGATTCCCCTTGTGCAAAAGATATCCTTGTGTGCAAAGGGTACGCCTGTCCACGTGTCTGCATTGCCTTCTGCTCTCCGGGTATCCGCCAGGGATGCTTCTTTCAGGGCGGACTCCTCACAGACGGTAATGAAGCTGTTGTACTGTTCGTCTTGCTGTTTGATGCGATCGATAAGGTGTCGGGTGATTTCGACACTTGAATACTCGCCACTTTGCAGGTCGCGGGCGATTTCGGCTACGGTTTTATTTTGCATGGTGTTTGTTTTGAGTCAGGTCTTTGGTGGTCTGTTGTTGTTTGGGCACTATTGTTGTTCGGGTACTATTGTTGTTCGGGCATTATCGCTATCCAGGTTGTACCGGTATTTAATCAATTGCCCTGAATTATTCAATTACCCTGGGTACGAGAAAAAGGCCGTCTTCGGTTTCAGGGGCAACACGTTGCAGTTCTTCTCTCTGGTTCTGTTCGGTTACAATGTCTTCACGTAACACCTGTACCGCGTCCATCGGGTGAGCCATCGGGGCAACATTGGTGGTGTCAGCAGCCTGTAGCTGGTCAACCAGGTCAAGAATATTGGAAAGGTCTCTGGTCAGTTTTTCAGCCTGTTCGCCCGTTACCTGCAGGCGAGCCAGGTGAGCGATTTTTTCAACGGTTGAAAGGTCGATAGACAAGGGGTGCCTCCTGTTCCTGGTTCATTGCTCTACTGTTTTTATTTCGCAGTATTTCTGTTGTGTCATCTTGTCGCGTATGGTACCAGAACATCACCGCCAATGGGCAGTGGCTTTATTAACATTACTGACTATTAACATTACTGGCATTTTTCTGTCTGCAGGCACGAACACTTCCGGTTTTCGACAAAATGGAACCTCGCAAGCTAACTTCTGGCTGTTTTGTATGGTAAAGTGTGGGCTTTCCCGCTTGCTGAAATCGACGGCCGCTGTTAAAGTTGCCGCAACTGATTAATAGAAGCTGATTATTAATGCAAGCTGATCAATAGAAGCTGATTAATAAAAGCTGAATCTTGGGTTACTTCATCGAATGTTTAAGAAACTACGCGGTTTGTTCTCCAGCGATTTGTCAATCGATCTGGGTACAGCAAACACCCTGATATATGTAAAAGACAGAGGAATTGTTCTTGATGAGCCATCGGTGGTCGCGATCAGAAACCATGCCTCACAAAGAAGTGTGGCAGCCGTTGGCGCAGAGGCAAAACGTATGCTGGGGCGCACCCCGGGTAACATCACTGCCATTCGCCCGCTGAAAGACGGAGTTATTGCCGACTTTCATGTCACTGAAAAAATGTTACAGCACTTTATCAACAAGGTGCATGAAAACAGTTTCATTACACCCAGCCCGAGAGTGCTGGTTTGTGTTCCCAGCAAGTCAACCCAGGTTGAGCGAAAAGCCATTCGTGAATCTGCCTCAGGTGCTGGTGCACGGGAGGTATATCTGATCGAGGAGCCAATGGCGGCAGCGATTGGTGCCGGTTTGCCGGTTGAAGAAGCGCATGGCTCCATGGTAGTGGATATTGGTGGTGGTACCACTGAAATCGCGATTATTTCACTGAATGGTATTGTCTATGCCGACTCCGTGCGCATTGGTGGTGACCGTTTTGATGAGTCTATTGTCACCTATGTTCGCCGGAATTACGGGAGCCTGATTGGTGATGCGACCGCCGAGCGTATCAAACAGGAAATAGGCTGTGCCTATGAAGGCCTGGAGCTGAGAGAAATTGATGTGCGCGGGCGTAATCTGGCAGAAGGTGTGCCACGCGGATTTACACTGAACAGTGAGGAAATTCTCGAAGCCATGATCGAGTCACTGGTCTGTATTGTGCAGTCCGTAAAGAGTGCACTTGAGCAGTCTCCGCCGGAACTTGCCTCGGATATTGCCGAGCGTGGAATTGTGTTGACCGGAGGTGGAGCCCTGTTAAGAGGTCTCGATCGTCTGATCAGTCAGGAAACCGGGTTGCCTGTGGTGGTCGCTGACGACCCGCTGACCTGTGTCGCAAGAGGTGGAGGCAAGGCTCTGGAGTTGATCGACCAGGGTGGCTTTGGTCTTTACCCTGTCGACTGATTTCATCTTCTGTCGGTACTCGGGGAGGCAAGCTGAATCAGGTTCTCCCCCTGCTCTTATCCCCGCATTTCATCTACTTTTCATCACGTTGCAGCATTTTCAGGTCGACAAAAAAGAATCATAAAACCGGACAAAGAATTGATAGAGGACTCCAGCAATTAATACAATCTTTGTTCAAGGCCCCTATCTGGGGTATCGGTTAATGATGGTGGTGATTGTTTCTGTTGCATTGATGATCATGGATTATCGATTTGAGCGTGTGTCCATTATTCGTCATGCGATTTCCACTTTGATTACTCCGGTTCAATGGGTCAGTGATTTGCCTGCTTCCGCGCTGAACTGGGGAGGTTCGTCAATAAAAACCCGGGAACAGTTGCTGGATGAGAACGATGCCCTGCAAGTGCAGATCGCTGTATTGGAGAGAAAACTGCAGAGGCTGGTTTTTCTGGCGGCAGAAAACAACCGTTTACGAGAGCTGCTCAATGCTTCTTCTGTGGTAGAAGACTCTGTTATTGTGTCCGAGATGATAGGTGTCAACCCGGACCCCTATGTTCACGAAGTTGTTATTAACAAAGGCCAGACCGACGGCGTAAGGGTCGGGCACGCGGTAGTCGATGCCAACGGACTCATGGGGCAGGTCATTCAGGTCAGCGAATATACGGCACGTGTCTTGCTGATTTCTGACAGTAGTCACGCCGTACCCGTTCAGGTGAATCGCAACGGATTGCGTGCAATTGTCGTCGGCAAGGGGGCCATTTCCGAGCTGGAACTGGCCAATGTGCCGGATACAGCCGATATCCGGCAGGGGGACCTGTTGGTCAGTTCCGGGTTGGGAGGGCGATTCCCGGCCGGCTACCCCGTCGCTACTGTCAAGCGTGTGGAGCATGACCCTGGCAGACCTTTTGCCCACGTTCTGGCCACTCCTTCTGCAAGATTGAATCAAAGCAGGCTGGTTCTGGTTTTGTTCAAGGATGCTCGCAAGCTTGCGGCTGCCCAGCGAAAATCAGACGGAAGTAAAAAGTTCACAGATAAAAAAAGTGATTCTGAATACGAAGAAAACGAATCGGAATCGGAATCGGAAACGGAAGGGGAGCGGCCATGAGCGGTCAGGTCAGAGTGAGCTGGGGGTTGGCATTTTTCAGCTTTTTCTTCGCTTTTGTTCTGAGTATTGTTTATATGCCCCCCTGGCTTCAGTTGTGGCGACCGGACTGGACAGCCATGGTGTTGCTGTTCTGGGTGGTAACCGTACCCAATCGCGTCGGGCTTGTTTTTGCCTGGTTTATCGGTCTGTTTCAGGATGTGGTTGAGGGAGCGCTATTGGGCATGAATGCTTTGGCGTTTGCAGTGATTGCCTATTTACTGGCCAGTCTGTATCAGCGTTTCAAGGTATTTCCCCTGATTCAGCAGAGCGTTATGGTCTTTCTGATCATTGGTATCAATCTGATGATCTGTCATCTGGTAAAAAGCCTGACCGGCGTATCGGCTGCCGGCCTCGTCTATCTTTACCCTGCCATATCCAGTGCTGTCTTGTGGCCGTTTTTCTTTTTGATGATGGAGGTTGTCAACAGGAAGACCGCCTGATTTTTCGCCGGCGGCCAAACTTCAAACTGTCATTCCCCGACAGGGACAAAAGGCAACAACAATTATTTCAGGACGGCTTGTGTGAAAAAACTGATACTGGCCTCTGCCTCCCCACGCAGAGTCGAATTACTGACCCGGGTGGGGGTGCCATTCGAGCAGTACCCGGTCGATGTGGATGAGTCCCCGACTGATGGTGAAACCAATCAGGAACTGGTTGAACGTCTGGCGTTGTTAAAAGCGAAAACAGCCCGCAAAACGCGATTGTCCGGGTCAGATTGCAATGAACAGCTATACTTTTTGGGATCTGATACCCTGGGCGTGCTGGATAATCAATTGCTTGTGAAACCGCGAGATTACGACCATGAAGCTGAAATGCTCCGCTCGATGTCCGGCAGGAGTCACACTATTCTTACTTCCGTTGCTCTTGTGGGGCCGGATTTTGAACAGGTGACGGTTTCCAGGTCGGAGGTTTTTTTTCGCCAGATCAGGAACCGTGAGATAAAGCGCTACTGGTTATCCGGTGAACCGCAAGACAAGGCCGGAGGGTATGCCGTTCAGGGGCGGGGTGCTATTTTTGTTTCACATTTGATTGGCAGCTATTCAGGAGTAGTGGGGTTGCCGATTATGGAAACGGCGGTGTTACTGGAACAGGCCGGTTTCGTGCTATGGGCTGATATAGATTATGAGTGAAGAAATATTGATCAACGTGACGCCGGTAGAAACCCGGGTCGCGCTAGTCGAGAACGGTGTGCTTCAGGAAGTATATATTGAGCGTGCCGGTAATCGTGGCATCGTGGGAAATATTTATCTTGGCAAGGTGGTCAGGGTTCTGCCCGGCATGGAGGCCGCCTTTGTGGATATTGGCCTGGAACGAGCAGCCTTTATTCATGCTTCTGATATTGAAACCCCGGTGAGCAGGGAAGAAGGTGTAGAGGTTGAAAAAAAAGAAGCTGAAAAAGCTGAGAGAGCAGTGCCTACTATTGCATCCATGCTGTATGAGGGACAATCACTTACCGTGCAGGTCACCAAAGACCCGATTGGCTCCAAAGGGGCTCGTTTGACGACTCATATTTCCATTCCTTCCCGCTTCCTGGTTTATTTGCCCGACAATGACCATATTGGCGTATCCCAGAAAATTGAAGACGAGGCTTTGCGTGAATATTTAAGGAATGAAGTGGAGCTGAGTAACCAGGCGGAACCGGGTGATCGGGCCGACTCGGGCAGTCAGGTTGAGGGAGAGGTTCGCAAAGGCGGGTTTATTGTTCGCACCGCAGCAGAGAATGCCAGTCGGGAAGAACTGCAGGCAGATATACTGTATTTGAGACGCCTGTGGGACGGGCTGTTGAGACAGGTGAAACGTGTCAGGGCTCCTGCAGTGATTTATCAGGATCTGGCTCTCTACGTTCGCACCCTGCGGGATCTTGCTCGACCCGAAACGGAAAAAATAAAAATTGACTCCCAGGAACGCTATCAGAATGCGCTGGAGTTTGCCAATCAGTATGTGCCGAACATTGATTCCAGACTGGAATACTACCCGGGAGAGCGCCCGATATTCGACCTGTATGGTGTTGAAGATGAAATTCAAAGAGCGCTCAGCAGAAAGGTGGAGCTTAAATCAGGCGGATATCTGATTATTGACCAAACAGAAGCGATGACCACGATCGATATCAATACGGGGGGCTTTGTCGGGCATCGCAATCTGGAAGAGACGATTTTCAAAACCAATCTGGAAGCAGCCAGGGCAATCAGTCGCCAGTTGAGGTTGAGAAATCTGGGCGGAATTATCATTATCGACTTTATTGATATGGAGGATCCGGAACATCAGCGCCAGGTGATTCGTATGCTGGAAAAAATGTTGGAGTCTGACCATGCGAAAACAAAAATCTCCTGTGTGTCCGAACTCGGTTTGGTGGAGATGACTCGCAAGCGCACAACCGAAAGCCTGGGGCAAATCCTGTGCGAGCCTTGTTCTTTATGTGTTGGACGAGGGTATCTCAAGACAGCAGAAACAGTGTGCTATGAGATATTCCGCGAAATTCTGCGAATAAACCGGGCCTATGAGGCAAGCAGTTACCTGGTTCTGGCCTCCCAGTCCGTTATTGACCGTTTACTGGATGAGGACTCGGACAACCTGGCCGATCTGGAGTCATTTATAGGAAAAAGCATTAAACTCCAGGTCGAAGGTATGTACAGCCAGGAGCAGTATGATGTTGTGTTAATGTAGAGGTGGCGGTTAAAGGCAACCCGGGAGTGGTTGGCCGGTTCTGGTGATCGGCTCGGCTGCCCGGGATGAAAGTGGGCAGAACGGTATCTTTGCTATACTGAAAGAACATTCCTTGCGATCAGTACACTCATGCCTTACGGAGCCCAACATATGCCCCTGGCCGAACCCGATAACCTTGACTGGCAGAAAAAACTGCGGCGCTCCAGTGGTCTGGCCCGGTTTGACTATCTGTTACGCACCCTGGCTTGCCTGTTTGTTTTATTGGTGCATGTCTCGCTGTTTTATGGTGAAGCCGGCTCCTGGTTCTGGGTTTATGCCCTGGCTCACACTCTTGTCTACCCGCACGTTGTATTCTTCTTCTCCCGCTCCCGCCTTGATGGCATGCGTAATATTGTTATTGACAGTTTTCTGTATGGGGTATGTGTAGCGGTTTGGGGTTTTAACCCTTTCCTGACTCTTGCTATGGTGACAGGGTTGACCATGACCAATCTGGTAGCTGGAGGAGTTCGCCTGCAGATTATGTCGATGCTGGCTTTCTCAACAGGATGTATTGTCAGTATCAGCCTGAACGAAGCGTATTTCAGACCTGATGTGAATTTGAGTTCTGTGATAATTATGTCTGTCGGGCTGTTTTTATACACCTGTGTATTCAGCTCTTTTTCATATGATATAACCGGCAAGCTGTTGCGAATAAAAAAAGACCTTTCCCGCCAGCGAGAGCATTTGCTTGCGATTAACTCCATGACTCAGGCAGTGAATTCCTTTCTTGAAATTGACATGATCATGAGGCAGGTATCGAGAGTAATTAGAAAAAACTACGCTTTTGACCATATTTATCTGTTTACTCTGGATAGTGACGGAAAGACTGTTTGCAAGGTGAATGGCTACGGCAGAGGCCTGAACAGCCGGGACTTGCAGATATTTTCTACGGTTCAATGCAAAATTGATGAGCATCCCGGCAGCATTTTCCTTTCTCCCCTGTTAACAAAAAAACCGGGCTATGTTCGTAAAATGGGTGCATGCAACAAGGAACTCCTGGATTCATTTGATCAAAAAATCAATCAAATCAGACCCTGTATCAGTGTTGCCGTTTTTCCCTTGAAAGTCAGGCAAAAGGCCATTGGTAACATTGCCCTGGTGAGCGTCAAAAAGCCGGTTGATTTGACAGAAAAAACGCTGGAGTTTATCAGCACGCTTCTCTTTCATGTGGGTACCGCTGTCTACAACGCCAGACTGTATGAGAAATCAAGAATTGCTTCTGCGGAAGCCCGCAAAGCCCAGGCTCGTGCCGAGGAGTCCGAAGAGGCGAAGGGGCGTTTTCTGGCAAATATGAGTCATGAAATCAGAACTCCCATGACGGCGATTATCGGGTATTCGGAAGCATTGTTGGAAGATGATATACCCAGGGATGAAAAAATACGCTTTATCAATACGATCATTCGTTGTGGTAACCATTTATTGTCAGTGATTAATGATATTCTGGATTTATCCAAAATTGATGCAAAAAAACTGGAAACAGAAAAAATCCCGGTGAACTTGCCCCAGTTGATTGATGATCTGTGCTCTACTATCGGCTTGAAAGCACAGGAAAAAGGCCTTGGATTTGATGTGCTGACGGATTTCCCCCTGCCCCGGGTTTTTTACTCCGATCCGACACGGCTCAAGCAGATTATGTTTAATCTGGCCAACAATTCGGTGAAATTTACCGCGAACGGCAAGGTCGGGCTGCGCATTCTTTATGACTCGGAAAAAAACAGTATGGTGTTTGAAATCAGTGACACCGGTATTGGTTTGACAGCAGAACAGCGGCAACTTCTGTTCAGGCCATTTTCCCAGGCTGACAGCTCGACTACCCGGCAATATGGTGGAACCGGGCTCGGGCTTTATATTTCCCTGCAGTTGGCCAACCTGTTGGGCGGCACCATCAGGGTGAAGAGTAAATATGGTGAAGGCAGCACTTTCTCCGTCTCTGTTGATCCGGGTGATCTGGGTGATGCGGACTGGCTGAACTGCCAGGCCGACTGGCAAGGTGCGATGCAGGAATGTATCAAGGTCGCTGCCGACTTTACGGTGCCTCAACTCCGGGGGACAGTGCTTGTGGCTGAAGATAACACAGATAATCAATTGCTTGCACGGCATCTGCTTGAAAAGTGTGGCCTGGAATGCACCCTGGTTGCCAGTGGCAGGCAAGCTGTTGACGAATTTGAAAGAAAACCGTTTGGCCTGGTTTTACTGGATATTCAAATGCCCGTTATGGGCGGAGAAGCGGCAGCGATAGAGATTCGCAAGCTGGATGACAGTGTTCCGTTGTTGGCTTTCACCGCCAACGTCATGGAGCATCAGTTAGAATCCTATATCCGTGCCGGTTTCAACGGGTTCATTTCCAAGCCCGTCAACCAGGCAGACTTTTACCGGACAATCAGCCAGTTTTTGCCCGCCAGGGAACGAAAGCTTTCGGGAAAAGTTCTTTTGGCTGAAGATAATGTGGTAAACAGCAAGCTGATTATACGGCATATTAATAAAATCGACGATAGCATCGAATTGATTCATGTGGAGAATGGCAAGGATGCCCTGAACGAAGCGTTGAATAAACACTTTGACCTGATATTGATGGACATGGAAATGCCTGTTATGTCCGGAGACGAAGCGGTAATACGACTCAGGAAGCAGGGGATAAATACACCTGTCTGGATGTGTACCGGCAACACCGATCTCACTTTTCAACGCAGATTTAAAGAAATTGGCGCCCAGGGTTACCTGGCAAAGCCGTTTGACAAAGTAAAATTGGCAGAGGTGCTTGATCACTGTTTGAAAAGCGCCGCAGATAATAGTCGTGATCGGTCGTTGTAATCAGTCATTGTGAGTCGTCATTGAGTGACAAAAACGGTATAAAATGGTGGACAATCCTATAGCCCGGGTGGTTTCCGAGTGACATCAGAACGTTTGCAATATCAAACAATTGGTCAGTTTACGCTTGCCATAAAGCTTGTCGGGCAGTGGAGTCTGGAAGAAGGCTTGTCTGCCATAAATGATGTGACAGGCCGTTTTTCTGACTCGTCTGCATTGAGAAAGATCATTGTCAATGGCAATTCCCTGACCGGGTGGGACAGCTGCCTTGTCAGTTACCTTCTGTTGTTGGTTCGCTTTTCAAAGGAAAATGGAATCACCCTGGAATTTGAGAATGTGCCGCAAGGAGCCGTGCGGCTTGTTTCTCTCGCTGAAAGTGCAGCCGACAACGTCAATAGTGAGGTAGTGGGGATCTCGGGTTTTTCGCTGACCGAAACTGTGGGTAAACGCACCCTGACTATCATTCGGGAGGCATCGCACTTCACCGAATTTGTGGGTAAGGCGGTGATTGCGTTTGTAAATTTTTTTCGGGGTCGTGCGGTATATCGGCGCAGTGATTTCTGGGGATTTGTGGAAGATACGGGGCCAGGCTCACTGCCGATTGTGACGCTCATCAGTGTGCTGATGGGGATGATTCTGGCTTTCGTCGGTGCCGTCCAGCTTGAGAAATTCGGGGCCAGTGTTTATGTTGCCAGCCTGGTGGGTTTGTCGATGGCGAGAGAGATGGGAGCCATGATGACAGCCATCATAATGGCAGGGAGAACCGGCGCTGCCTATGCCGCGCAGTTGGGCAGTATGCAGGTAAACGAGGAAATCGATGCCCTGCGTACGATGGGCGTCGCTCCCATGGAGTTTCTTGTTGTTCCCAGAATGCTGGCTCTGGTGTTGATGTTGCCCTTGTTGACCATTTATGCGAACCTGATGGGGATACTTGGCGGAGCTCTTGTCAGCATTGTAATGCTGGATATTACCTGGAGTATGTATATTGAACAGATGATGTCCACTGTGCCACTGGTACATTTTATGATCGGGCTGTTCAAGAGTGTTTTGTTCGGTATGGTGATCGCCCTGTCCGGTTGTTTTATGGGAATGTTTTCGGCCAGAAGCGCGTCGGGGGTGGGCAAGTCAACCACCAATGCGGTGGTTTTGGGGATTGTTTTGATTGTTGTTGCAGATTCTCTCGTTACAATAGCCACCACGGTATTGGGTATTTAGCCCGATGTATTGCTTTCGTTTTCAGGTGCCGGTTCCATGGTAACAAGTATGGCAGAACAGGTCGATTCCCGGCCAGGTGAGGCACACGTTGTTGTCGACGGGCTCACCATGAAGTATGGCGAACGGATTGTGCAGCGGGATCTCTCGTTCAGGGTGAACCGGCAGGATATTTTCGTCATTATGGGAGGCAGTGGATGCGGTAAAAGCACCCTGCTCAAGCACATGACAGGGCTCTATTCGCCTGCCATGGGAGACATTCTGGTCGATAACCTGAGCCTGGTTAATGCAACCTTGTCCGAGCGCCGGATGCTGACTCGCCGGTTTGGTATTACCTATCAGGCAGGGGCCTTGATCAGTTCGTTGACGCTGGAAGAAAATGTCGGTATGCCGATGGAGCTGTATACCAGGTTAGGTAAAGCCGAGATTAAAGAGCTGGCAATGTTGAAACTGGCGATGGTGGGGCTTTCCGGTTTCGAAACCTATTACCCGTCCGAGATCAGTGGCGGTATGATGAAGCGGGCGGCCCTGGCGCGGGCGTTGGCACTTGACCCGGAGATTTTGTTTTTTGATGAGCCTTCTGCCGGTCTTGACCCGGTGAGCGCCAGACGCCTGGACGATCTGATTCTTGAGTTAAGTGAGAGCATGAAGGCCACTATTATTCTGGTTTCGCATGAATTGGCAAGTATTTTCGCCATTGCCAACAATTCCGTATTTCTGGATGCAGAGACGCAGACCATGCTGGCAGGAGGTAACCCGAAAACGCTTTTGGATAGCTGCCCTCTGGAAACCGTGCAATGCTTTTTGAGGAGAGGAAAGGTGGATCCTGATATTGGAACGGGGCAATGACCAGACAGGAAAACTGTGAGGGAAGCAAGGATGTCCCATAAAGTCAATGCCAGGGCCATTGGAGCTTTTACCATTTTGGCGATTGTGCTGTTGGTGGCCGGAATCTTTACCTTTGGCTCCGGGGACTGGTTTCGGGCAGAGTACGATGTCGAGATGGTATTTACCGGTTCGGTCAAGGGGCTGACTACGGGCTCACCCATTACTTTTCGTGGTGTGCGCATTGGAGAAGTAAAAGAGGTCAACCTGGATATAGCAGAAGATGGCAAAGACATCATTATCCGCGTGGTGGGTGCCCTGGCTCAGGGTGAAGACACCCGTTTTGCCAATCGCCGAATACTGTACGAATTTCTTGATGGCCAGATTAAAAAAGGCTTGCGGGCGCAGCTGGTGCCCCAGAGTATTGTCACCGGCCGATTGCAGATTCAGTTAGAGTACTTTCCCCTTCAAAAGGGCTACCTGTTGCCGGATGACAATGACAATCTGAACTTTCCAACGGTACCCACCGATTTTGAAGTTGTTTCCGAAACGCTCAAAAGCGTGGTAAAACAAATTGATGGTATCCCCCTGGTCGCAATAACCGAGCACCTGGACAGCGCCATCCGTAATTTCAATGAGGCTGTCAGCTCTGACAAAATTGATCGTTCCCTGACGGAACTGAATGCCAGTCTGGTTCAGTTAAACCGCTTGTTGACCGGAATAAACGGGGAACGCGAACACTTTTTTGAACAATACTACCAAACCTCTGCTGCGTTTCAGAAAATGGCAAAGAACGTTACCAGGGCATCTCAACGGGGTGAGCGGTTGATGAAACAGACGAAGAGAGCGCTTGATGATCTTGATGGCGTGATCGGGCAGGCAGAATCAACACTCAAAACCTTTGAGCAACTGGTGGAGCCGGGATCGGATGTCAGGGTCAGGGTGATCAGGACACTTGAATCAATGGAGCGGTCAGCAGAGCAGTTCCGCCAGCTGGGCGAAACGATTGAGCGCAACCCCGAGTCGGTTTTAACAGGTAAAAAACGCTGATCAGGAAGGCAAGAACAAAGCATGAAAGGGAGGAATATGGCATGAACAGGTGGCGGGTCACAAGGAGTATCGGGGTAGTTCTCTTTTTTGGTTACTTGCTCTCCGGCTGTGCCATTTCCTCTCCTTCAGAAGAAAGTCACTTTTATCTTTTGTCCTCTCCGGAACTCAATTCCACTTCCTGCCGTACTCCTGGCAAGGTTCCGGATTGTGTTTCAGAGAACGTCATCATCACCTCGATTGGCCCAATCTATTTTGCAGACTATCTCAAGCGCTCCTCGGTGGTCACCCAAAGCACGAATAACCAGTATGAAATCGCCAAACTGGATCAGTGGGGCGGGAGTCTCGAATACGAATTCGAAATGGCACTGCTGAAAAATATGATGGCGATGAATCCTCGGCAGAGGTTCGTTCTGGATTCCGGTATGCTTTCCCGGCGAAGCAACCATAGTCTGAAAATAGATGTTTACCGGTTTGACGCGAGAAAGGGAAATTTTGCCAGACTGGAGGCAGCCTGGTCCTGGGTGAACCAATCGGGGCAAGAGGTCGTCTCTGGTACATTCAGGGAAAATGTGAGGGCAGGAAGCTCGGTGGAAGAGCAAGTGATGGCCATGAGCAGCCTGGTTACCCTGTTTGCCCGAAGCCTGTCTTCGAAAATGTATTCGTTTCCTGGCGAGTAAAGCGGTACTCGAAACGAAGGCCAAACCGTATCCGGGTCAAATCTCTGCCAGACCGGTTATGGCCAGGTTTGCAAGCGCCGCTTTTTAATGCGTATCTGCGGTCAACTGTATCTGCGGTTAAAGCGTATCTACCGCGTTCAGGTCCTTAAAGGCCTGTTCCAGTCTGACTATCATGGATTCCTGGGCTTTTCGGAGCCACACTCGTGGGTCATAGAATTTCTTGTTGGGTTTGTCTTCCCCGTCAGGGTTACCGATCTGCCCTTGTAAATAACCTTCCTTCTCGACATAGTAATTCTTTATGCCTTCCCAGGTCGCCCATTGGGTATCGGTATCGATGTTCATCTTGATGACGCCGTAGCCAATAGCCTCGGTGATTTCCTGTTCACTTGAACCGGAACCGCCGTGGAAAACGAAATCCAGTGTCTTTTCCGGGACGCCATACTTTTCACTCACGTATTTTTGAGAGTTATCGAGAATTTTCGGGGTCAGCTTGACGTTTCCGGGTTTATAGACTCCATGCACGTTGCCAAAGGATGCCGCGATGGTGAAACGATGGCTGATTTTTTTCAGCGTCTCATAGGCGTAGGCAACGTCTTCCGGTTGTGTGTAGAGCATGGAATTGTCCATGTCTGTATTATCGACACCATCTTCTTCACCACCGGTACAGCCGAGCTCGATCTCCAGTGTCATGCCCATCTTTGACATCCTTTCCAGGTACCGGGCACTGATTTCTATGTTTTCTTCAAGGCTTTCTTCGGACAGATCAATCATATGAGAACTGTACAAAGGTTTGCCGGTTTCCTTAAAGTGCGCTTCTCCTGCGTCAAGCAAACCGTCAATCCAGGGTAGCAGTTTTTTGGCTGCATGGTCGGTGTGCAGAATAACAGGCACGCCATAGGCTTCTGCCAGTGCATGGACATGTTTTGCGCCAGATACCGCACCCAGAACTGCGGCCTGTTGCCCCTCCAGCTTCAGGCCCTTACCGGCATAAAAGGCAGCTCCACCATTGGAAAACTGAATGATCACGGCTGACCTGACCTTGGCGGCGGCCTCCAATACGGCATTGACAGAGTCGGTACCGACACAGTTTACGGCAGGTAATGCAAAACGATTTGCCTTGGCAACAGCAAACAGCTTTTGCACGTCGTCACCGGTAACAACGCCGGGTTTGACAACATCTAATATCTTTTGGGACATGGTTTGGTTCCTTGCATTTATTGTGATAATGTCGATTTGGTTTCAGTGGATTGAGCTAATTCTAGTCGCAGTTTTCAGGCTGTGCCAGAGTAATATGCCAGAGACACTCGTCCATTCTAGGATAGGCCGGGCTGCGGTCTTTTGACCAGAGTCATCATTCAGCCTGCCCGCCGGGCATGAACGGTGGAAATGTTGGCAGACCCGTACCTGGCATTGGGTTTTCGAACGATTATATCAGCTATTTCCATTTTTTGACCGCTCATATTGCCTGGCGGCACGAATGACTTTTCCGCTGTTACCCCTGGTGATCCATTTTTTGACCCGACCGGCATCCCCTACCGGAGTGAGTTTGCCGAAAGCATCAAGAAAGATCATGGCTATATTGTGGCCATCAATCTTGCCGACCATGACCAGACACCTGCCTGCTTCGGTCAGATAACCGGTTTTGCTCAGTGTTAAATCCCATGTTCCGCGTCTCACCAGCAGGTTTGTGTTGGCGTAGTACAGAACGTAGCGTGGCGTTCTGAAACGTGCATCGTATTTTGGGGTGGTCGAGAACTGTCTGATTAACGGGTATCCGGATGCGGCAAGAATCATCTTCAGCAAATCTGACGGAGTGGACAGGTTTTCGGGTGAAAGTCCCGAAGGGTCTGTAAACTGTGTCTTGTTCATCCCCAGTGACCTTGCTTTCACATTCATGGCTTTCACAAAGGCATCGCTTCCTCCCGGGTAGGCTTCGCTCAATACCATCGATGCGACATTTTCAGAGGACATGAGCGCGAGCAGCAGCAGGTTTCTGCGTTGTATCCTGGAGCCGGTTCTGATTCTTGTATAGGTGTTTTTTTTATATTTTTTGGTGGGCTTTTTGATTGTTATCCACTCGTCAAGGGGTTGCTTTGAGTCCAGTATAACCATGGCCGTCATAAGCTTGGTGATGGATGCGACAGGCACCATCCTGTTCCTGTTTTTACTGTACAGTACCCGTGAATTATCAATGTCATAGACGAGAGCGTTTACCGAGCCCAGACGGATTTTTCCGGTATCCAGCTGGATCAGGTTTCGGGCCAGGGTCGGATTGATGAAAGCCGTTGCCAGGAACAGGGCGCACAGGGTAAGGGTGTGCAAGGTAAAGGCCAGGCAAGGGCGAGAACTTTTTTTACCATGTCGGTATGAGATTGGGGTCATGGAGGTGTGGCTGCTATTGATCCAGGTGGCAATTGATGATCTGAAGCCTGATGAGGTTTCAGTCTAGCAACCGGTAACGGAAAAGTTCAAGGAAAAAGGTTTATTATTTGGAAATAAAAAGCCCCCGGGGGAAGGGGGCGGTGGGGTTATGCCCTGCGTTTTCTGAAAGCATGTATTCCTGCGGCTGCGAGAGTTCGTGCAAAGGCTACCCACTCGCTCATTTTGGGGTCAGGCGCCTTGTTGTCTGCCATCCTCCACAATTGGAACTCGTACCAGGTTATGTCCAATATGGCCATCTTGTCTATGGCTTTGACCCCGGTACTCAGCTTGCGTAATTTGATTTCATAGGCGGGGTTGCGCATGGCGTTGGCAGGCATATCCGGGTCAACCGCCACGGGTCTCGCTATGCCAACGAAGTCACAGGCGCCGCTTTGCAATGCGTCGGTCATTCCCCTGGCCGTGCGAAAGCCACCTGTTACGACCAGTGGTGTATCGGTCGTTTTTCTTACTGATTCAGCATAATCGAGGAAATAGGCTTCCCGTTTCCTGGTAGTGTCTTTTTGCGTGACAGGAGCGTGGCCGACCATGGCGGGTGCTTCATAGGTGCCACCGGATATTTCAATCAGATCGATACCTTCTTCACCGAGTTTCCGCACGACCTCCATGGATTCTTGTTCGGAAAATCCGCCTTTCATAAAATCGGCAGAATTCAGTTTGATTCCTACAGGGTAATCATCACCTACTTCCCGGCGTATGGCATGGTAGACCTCCAAAACAAAGCGCATGCGGTTTTCGGCAGAGCCTCCCCACTGGTCCCGCCTTTGGTTGTGTCGGGGTGACAGAAACTGACTGACCAGATAGCCATGAGCACCATGTATTTGAACCCCGGTAAACCCTGACTCTTTGGCCAGCCGGGCCGATGTGGCGAATTTGTTGATAATGCCGTTGATTTCTTCTTCCGTCAGCGCTCGTGGCTTGTTGAAGCCCTTCTCCAGGCCCCGTGTGAGAGGAATGGCGGAAGGCGCTACCGGCTCCTTGCAAATAAAATTCGGGATTTGCTTTCCCGGATGGTTCAACTGTGCCCAAAGGTGCGCACCGTTTTCGGTACCGGCCCGAGTCCAGTTTTTAAACTTTGATATATCGCTGCTCTCGTCCAACACGACATTTTTTGGCTCGCCCAGAGCGGTATGGTCAATCATAATGTTGCCAGACACCATCAGGCCGATACCGCCTTGTGCCCAACGTCGATAAAGGTTGGCCAGGCCCGGGGTCGGGTTGTGTTTGCGGTCGCCAAGCTGTTCACTCATGGCTGATTTGAACAGGCGATTTTTTATGATGGTGCCCGTCTTCAGGGAGAACGGGGCATCCAGTGTTGGTGATTGCTCTTTATTTTTCATCGGTTTCTCCTGAACCAGACCGGTTATATCAATGATAGATTCATACTGTTTTTCAGCTCGGTTATTTTACTCCGGTTTGACCAGCCCGGGTTGAATATAACGGTTCCTGAAAATATTCTTCCCACTTTTGCTGAGCCTGATCGCCAAAAAAAATCTGACAGGCCTTGTACAATCCCTCCGAATTTTTTATTTCCTCTTTGCTCACTACGAGAGCTATCTTGGAGCGCCTGCGTAAAAAATCATCCAGTTTGGTGATCATTTCCCGTCTTGCAGCCAAACCAATCTCACACCGCGTATATTCGGCATTTTCAATCAGCAGTTTTGCCTGTTCGGGGTTTTCACGAATCGCCTCCAGCAGTTCGAAAGCGTTTGCACCATACCTTCTCCAGAACCGGATGGACAATGGTTCTGAGGAAGTGCAGTCAGTCAGGCTGTCAAGATCCATCAGTCGGGCTTGATGAAAAAACTCGTCGCGCACTTCATCGGGCGGTTCGCCAAACCATTTTCTGCCAGGATAGGGGATGCGCAGTCCCATTTCTTCAACCAGGTCGCAGACCTCCTCGCCCACGTTCAGGCAGTCCGTAAGCTTGCCGCCAAAAATACTGATATGATTTTGGTCTTTATTGGCGTCAATCGCGTGCTTTCTTGACAATTGTACCCAGTCACTGTTTTTTTCGGAGTTTTTGGCAATGACAAGCGGACGGACACCGCAGCGTTCTGCGACAATATCCCGTTCGGTAACGGGTTTTTCGAGTTTAAGGCGTGCATTGATGTTTTCAAGCACGAACTGTCTGTCTTCGGAAGTGACTTCCGAGTAGGGGGATTCCGTTCGTGTATCTGTTGTGCCAATACAGGTTCTGGGGCCCATTGGAATGACAAAGAACAGGCGGCCGTCGTTGGCAAAAAATGTGAGTACGCGCTGGTTCGGGGTTAATCGATCGACAATCAGGTGAATGCCCTTTGAAAAAACGTGATGGTGCCGGGTTTGCTCCCGGGTTTTTTCATTGTGGAAGTCAGCGAAAGGGCCGCAAGCATTGATCAATACCCTGGACTTGATAGTGAAGCTGTCGCCCTCAATCAGGTTTTTGGCCCGGGTCAACCAGAATCCATCTTTAAATTCTGCACCTTCGGACTGAACGTAGTTGGCGGCAATACAGCCGTAGTTCATGCCGGATCGGATAAAGTTAAAGACAAAGCGGGCATCGGTATCGTGCAAATAGGCATCGGAATATTCGAAACCGCCGCTGCAGTTTTCGGTATTGATGATTTTTTCTTCTTCAGCGATGGTGTCAGCGGAAACAAATTTCGGAAATCTGGTAAAGCCGTTGCCGATCAGCCAATAAAAAATGGTTCCCATGTAAAGAAACAGAGGGTGAAACCGGAAGCCTTTTTTTATCGCGGTGAAAAAACGGATTTCCTGAACGGTTGACGGGTAGCTGCGCATCAGGAGATTTCGTGACATGCAGAGTTTGCGAACCAGAGGAAACTCGAGGGTTTCCATATACTTGATGCCACCCCAGGCCAGGTTGGATGACTGCTGGCTGGTAAAGCCGGCAAAGTCACGCTGGTCAATCAGTGCAACATTCAACCCTCTGGCTGACAGGGCAGCAGCCGATACTGCACCATTGATGCCCCCGCCCAGAACAAGTACGTCAAAGGTTTTATTTTTGAGTTGTTGAAGGTTGGTTATTCGCAATTGCATGGGGGAACCCCCTGTCAGCCTGGTCGTTATATTCGAAAAAATGAGTTTTCGTAATTGATCAAATTGTCTGATCAATTACGATGCCATTTGCGTTTATCTGCGCATGGCTCAAAAAATACTACGACCAAATGCTGCAATGCAAGCAGGTATGTTCAGAAGTGAAAATAAATGTTCATAATGTGCGCCCGGTCATTTTTCAGCGTTCAATCGGCAGTCCCAGCATGGGTCGGTTCACCAGTACCACTCCTTTTTCGGTCACGCGAAAACCTCTCTTTCTGTCTTCTTCGTGATCGTAGCCAATGGTTGTGCCTTCCGGTATGACGCAGCCCCGATCAATGATGCATTTGCGAATCTTGCAGTTGGGGTTGACTATAACATCGGGCAGAATGACAGAGTCTTCCACCTCGGAATAGTCGCTAATGACTACATTTGAGAAGAGCAGAGAGTGGCGAACCAGTGAGCCGGAAATAATGCAGCCGCCGGAAACCATTGAGGCAATGGCTCTGCCTTGCCTGTTCTCTTCGTCAAAAACAAATTTTGCCGGTGGCAGTTGGGCCTGGTAGGTCCAGATTGGCCACTCCTGATCGTACAGGTTCAATGCGGGAACGGTGGAAATAATTTCCATATTGGCTTCCCAGAAGGAATCCAGTGTTCCCACATCACGCCAATAGGCACGACCGCCTGTCGTCTCATCGACAAAGGGGTAGGCATGGATCTCGTGATCCTTGATTATCTCCGGAATGATGTCGTTGCCAAAGTCGTGGCTGGAATTGATATTTTGTGCATCGGCCTCGAGTTTTTCGATCAGAAAATCGGCATTGAATACATAGTTGCCCATTGATGCGAGCGTATAGCCTGGTTTGCCGGGAATTTCCGAAGGATGTTCAGGCTTTTCTTCAAACTGGAGTACCCGGCTATGCTCGTCTACCTTCAGGACTCCGAAGGCTCCGGCGGCTTCTTCAGTGGGTACCTCGAGACAGCTTACGGTCATGTCTGCTCCCGTTTCGCAATGCTTCAGCAGCAAGGGGCCGTAGTCCATTTTATAAATATGATCGCCCGACAGGATAAGTATATATTTTGGCCTCATGGCCCGGATAATATCGATATTCTGGTAAATGGCATCGGCGGTGCCCTGGTACCATTGATCAGAGTATCTTTGAGAGGCGGGCATTATTTCAACGGTTTCGCCGAGTTCGCGCTTGAAGTGGCTCCAGCCATTGACCAGGTGGCGGATCAGAGAGTGCGCCTTGTACTGGGTAAGCACTCCAATGCGCCTGATACCGGAGTTGATGCAGTTGGACAAGGGGAAATCGACAATTCGGAATTTTCCTCCGAAGTAAACGGCTGGCTTTGCTCGCCACGCGGTAAGTTCGTGGAGACGACTGCCTCTGCCCCCAGCAAGTACGAGAGCCATGGTTTGTTTGGATAATGATGTAATGTGGCGTTCTTGATCGTGGTTCATGCTGTATGCCCTATTTGCTGAGCCTGTATCAGGCGTATTCCTTTTGTTGCCAGTTATTTTGTTGCCAGTTTGCTGGCTTTTGGTCAGTCGGGTTATAGTGGACAACCTGTTTTATAACACGCGAAAACCCGTGGCGTTCAGCATACCGAAATTTTTATGTTTTTCAGAGGGTTCAATGGACGACTTTGGTTTATATTTTTGTTATATCCGGTGTTTCTTTGATATTTGGCAATATGTTCGCAAGTAATGGGCAAATTTTGCCGCTTTTTCGAGTTTTTTTGGTCTCGGGTGCTACTCGATAGTGCCCGTCATTCATCTTTATTGGACAAGGCGTTGAGCTCCAATATCAGAGTGTGGCCTCTGATGTGGCAAGATAACGCCATTCACCCGGCTGCAGAGATTGATCCAGGGCGATATTTCCGATTTTGATTCGATGCAGGGCGGTGACCTTGTTGCCGGTTGCCGCAAACATTCGTTTTACCTGGTGGTACTTACCTTCTTCAATGGTTAATTGTACGTGATGGTCGTCATGGATGAGCAGTTCAGCAGGCAGCGTGCACCTCTCTTCATTTTTCAGCAAAATGCCTTTTTTAAAGATGGCAATGGCTTCCTTTTTTATCGGTTCGGCGAGAGTCGCCTGATAGACTTTTCGGCAGTGCTTTTTGGGTGAGGTGATCCGATGAGACCATTGTCCGTCATCAGTAATCAGAACCAGGCCGGTTGTATCCACATCCAGTCTTCCGGCGATGTGCAGTTTGTCCCGGTTTTCAATATCGATCAGTTGCAGAACGCCGGGGTGAAATTCATCTTCAGTTGAGCAGATATAACCCTCAGGTTTATTGAGCATGATATAACGAGGCCGGGCGCAATCAATCTTGTGGTCGTTCAGGGTGACGATGGTGTCCTTGGAAACAGGAAGGGAGGGATCCGTGGTGGTCTTTCCGTTGACTGTAACCTGACCCTTTCCGATGCAGCGTTTGATTTGTGACCGGGAATGACTCGTGCTGCCGGTAATAAATTTGTCTAGTCGCATCCTGCCGCCCCGGGTGCCATCCGGGCAATCTCCAGCAAGCACGCATGACACAGGCAGGTATCCCATCGTTCCGAGAGGTATTCACGTTGAGCCTGACTCAGATTGACCTGGCTGCAGTGGCAGAGAGTGATCGAACCGCATTTACATTCGAACAGGGTGTTACACCGGGGGCACAGGTTCTTTTCATGGTTTGTCATCGTGTGAGTCCGGCTTTGGAAAGTGGGGCACCATTATAGGTGATTGGCTGCGAATTATCACTGATACAAACCCGGACAACAGGAAAATCGGATGTCAATCGTCCATTTGTTGTCTTAAGCGAATCGAAAAGTGCTCCAGTATTAATCTCTCGCTGTCGGCATAGACCACTACATTTTTCTGGCAAGCAGCCTTGCAATGGAAAAAAAGCCGGGAAAGTGAAACGCTTGGCAGTTTACAGCGGTTTTCAGGCTAAAATTACTATAACGCATTCACAAGGAGTTGTCATGGAATCCGGTTTTTCGTTAGCCCAATCGTTTGGGCGGTATTTTGATGTTTGCCTGGCTGTTTCCGAAGAGCAGAAGGCGCAAGTCTATGGGGTCAGGTATCGTGTATATTGTCTGGAGTTCGGGTATGAGCCGAGAGAGTGCTTTCCTGATGAACAGGAGTCTGATCAGTTTGATGACAGATCATTGCACTGTCTGATTACCCACAAAAGCACTGGCCGGGCGGCCGGGTGTGCGCGCCTGGTGCTCGGTGCCGAGCAGGGGCAGATGCCGTTTGAAAAATTTTGCCCTGACACTCTGGATCAGGCATTGATTGGATCTCTTGATCTGGATCGAACCAGAGTCTGTGAAATATCACGACTGGCCGTGGATGGCGCATTTCGTCGTCGTACCGGGGAGTCGGAAACACCCCTGGGCAAGCAGGATTCTGCGGAATATTCACAACGTGAACAGCGTACCTTTCCATTGATTTCGGTTGCGGCTTTTCTGGGGGCAACCGCACTGACCGAAGTATCCGGGCGGGGGGAGGTTTTTGCCATGATGGAACCCTTTTTGCCCCGGCTGTTGAAAAGATCCGGTCTTTTTTTCCAGCGAGCAGGTAAAGATGTGGAGTATCACGGAATCAGGGCACCTTACTTTATTCGCAGCAAGGATGCACTGAAAACCATGAATGCCGATCTGAAGGAGTTGTACGACAGCATTGCGGTGAATATTCGTCAGCAATATGATCAGATGCCATGATGTCGTGTCGTTTGCTCTGCTGAGAATGGCAAACAACTTCTGAAAAGCAGGGGTACCCGGTTCAGGGAGGCCCTGAAGCCGGATACTATCCCCGGGTTCGATACTGCGTTTGGTGCTATGTCTGGCAATGCGTTCGATATTGCAGACGTGAAGTTCCGGCCAATCGCTAATCGCTAGAAAAAGCCCAATGGATTCACGTCGTGACTGATCAGCAGGTTCTTGGTTTGCTGATAATGTTCCAAAGCGACTTTATGGGTTTCACGCCCGATACCGGATTTCTTGTATCCGCCGAACGCAGCGTGTGCCGGGTAGGCGTGATAGCAATTTGTCCAGATGCGGCCTGCCTGAATTCCCCGCCCCATTTTATAGGCCCGGTTAATGTCGCGAGTCCATACACCCGCACCCAGCCCGTAGATGGTGTCGTTCGCCAGGTGCAGTGCTTCTTCGTCCGTTTTGAAGGTAGTAACACCGACCACAGGGCCGAAAATCTCTTCCTGGAAAACACGCATGTCATTGGTGCCTTTCATCAGTGTCGGCTGCACATAGAAGCCGTTGGCGAGGTCACCCGACATGGTTTCCGCCTGACCGCCAGTCAGAAACTCAACGCCTTCTTTGCGGCCAATATCCATATAACCCATGATTTTCTCGAACTGCTCACCGGAAGCCTGGGCGCCAACCTGGGTTTCCGTGTCGAGCGGGTTGCCACGTATGATGGTGTTGGTTCTATCAATCACCATCTTGATAAATTCGGGGTAAATGCTTTCATGGATCAGTGCCCTGGACGGGCAGGTGCAGACCTCGCCCTGGTTGAAAAAGGCCAGAACCAGACCTTCTACAGCCTTGCTGACGTAGCTGTCCTGTTGTTGCATCACATCTTCAAAGTAAATATTGGGCGACTTGCCGCCAAGCTCAACGGTAGATGGAATAAGGCTGTCAGCGGCATTTTTCAGAATTTTCTGACCGATAGCCGTTGAGCCTGTAAAGGCGATTTTAGCCACTCGGGTACTGGTCGCCAATGCTTCACCGGCTTCGGTGCCGAAGCCATTTACGATATTTACCACACCTGGTGGAATCAGGTCACCAATCAACTCCATTAATACCAGTATGGAGGCAGGTGTTTGCTCTGCCGGTTTCAGTACCACGCAGTTACCGGCTGCCAGTGCCGGCCCCAGCTTCCAGGCGGCCATCAGGATAGGGAAGTTCCACGGAATGATTTGCCCGACCACACCCAGTGGTTCATGGAAATGGTAGGAAACGGTATTTTTATCAAGCTCTGCGGCAGAGCCTTCCTGGGCTCTGATGCAGCCCGCAAAGTATCGGAAGTGATCCACCGTCAGTGGAATATCGGCAGCCAGTGTTTCTCTGACACCTTTACCATTATCCCAGGTTTCAGCGACCGCCAGCATTTCCAGGTTTTGCTCGATTCTGTCCGCGATTTTGAGCAGCATGTTGGAGCGTTCAGTCACCGATGTCTTGCCGAAAGCTTCTCTTGCAGCGTGAGCGGCATCCAGTGCCAGTTCGATGTCAGCAAGTGATGAGCGTGGCACTTCGCAAAAGACGTGACCCGTCACCGGGCTGATGTTTTCAAAATAACGGCCTTGTTTGGGAGCAACCCACTCACCGCCGATATAATTGCCATATCGGCTTTTGAAAGAGACGACAGATTCAGGGTGTCCGGGAGGGTGGTAGATCATTGGATTTATCCTTTTTATTTTTGTTTGATTTGTTTGATGCAGTGGCGCTTGCAATAATCTTTATTCAAGCCTTAACCTGCTGAAGGCTAGCATTGGTCAGGAAATGAAACAATAGGCCATCAGTCGTAATGCCTGACAGCCAGGGCTTGCTGAATTACTGAAGATGCGGGCTACGAGGCAACCCGGTTTGGCTTGAATCGATCAGGTAATTTTTTGCCGTACTGATAAATGATCAGCAAGGCCAGGGCAATCCCGGATAAAACAGTCAGCATACCGGTATGTTCCTGCGCCCCCGTACTGACCACAAGCTGCCAGCCATAGTGGCTTGCCAGTGCATCCAGAGCCAGCCCCATGATCAGCGCTGACCCGACAACGCCAGCCAGATAGGCGGCCAGTGCCCTGTTTCCCAGTTCCTGGCGGACAACCGCCATGGTGGCAATGTTGGTGGCCGGGCCTGCCAGCATAAAGACCAGAGCTGCCCCTGGCGACACCCCACCCAGCATAAGACCGGCAGCAATGGGGGTAGAGGCGGTGGCGCAGACATACATGGGGATGGCGATCATTACCATCAACATCATACCGAGGGGGCCGGAGCCATATTGAGCCAGCCAGTCGCCGGACACGAAAGCCTGAATTAATGCGGCGACGATCAGGCCCACCATTAACCAGTTAAGAAAATCACCCAGAAGCTGACCGAAGCCATACTTGAGGCCACTGACAAATTTTTCCATCACCGTCAGCTCGACCTTGCTTTTACTGCCACAACAGGATGAGTGGGTTTCAGGCGTGGTTGGCGGTGTTTCCTCGACAAAGGCCTTGACCAGGTTGCCGGTAATAACGGCACTGATAATGGCAGAGATGGGGCGGGCGATAGCCATTACAGGCCCCATCAGGGAATAGGTAACAGACAGTGAGTCAACTCCGGTTTCCGGTGTTGCCACAAGAAAGCTGGCGGTGCTGGCTTTGCTCGCGCCAGCTCGCCTTACCGCCATGGCGGTGGGAATCACGCCACAGGAGCAGAGTGGCAAAGGAGCACCGATTAACGCAGCCCGAAAAATCCGGTTACCCTGGCCGAGCTGCTTCTTTACCCAGCTATCGGGAATAAGCTGTTTGATCTGCCCGGCAATAAACAACCCCAGCAAAAGCCACGGCGCGGATTTGAGGAAGAGATCGATAAAGTGATTAATAAAGTCCATCATTGCCACTCCTGTAAATGTCAGCACGGATAGTAAGTCAGTCAAGCATAACGATTGATTGCCGCTATAGCGGTTATGTTGCGCTGATTGTACACCTTCGAGCCGGGTTGAATGTCAAATGCTTTTTTTTTTTGTTTCCCGGTAAATAAAAAAGGCAGTGTAAAACTGTAAGGCAGAATTGACCAGGCCGGAGCGTTGGCAGGTGTAATGACTGCTCGACGATCTCATCCTGCTCCCGGTGGGAAGGCTTGCTACTCAGGCCATGAACTTGTGGCCGAACAGAATATTGCCGCGAATGGAAACGGGCAGCGGGTTGGGGCGATGAAATACCATTCCGACCTGGTTGCGAAATTGAAGAAGAAGCTCGACAGACGGGTTCCCCGAGGGGTAATGCACCTGGCGGGTTCGGAAAAAGTATTGGGCAGGCCTACTGAAAAAGCGTTTCTACCGAGTTTGCTGTCAATATTTGCTCCAGCCAGTGATCCAGCTCTGAGTCAGTTGCGTTCTTAAGCCGTTGTCTGATTGCCTCCGGGCACTCCCCAAACTTCAGTGTTATCAGTTTTTCCAATGAGACTACCTTTCCTTCAATCTTCCCGCGAGCTTCGCCTCTTGCTTCGCCTCTTGCTTCGCCCCTCGCTTCGCCTCTTGCCTCGCCTCTCGCTTCAAGCTTTTCTGCAAATGTCATCAGTTCACTCCTTACCGGTTTTGGTAGTGCCTCTGCACTTTCCAGGAAACCATCAATGTCTTCCATATTACCAGAA
>PDPE01000048.1 GCA_002747395.1 Pseudomonadota bacterium | reverse complement strand
GAAAAGCGAAGGTAAACTGGACGTGGATGTCTACAATGATCCCGACGCCGGTCTTATGCACGATGAGGACCTGGATATCGACGATGCGGTTAAAAAAGAGATGGGGGAGGCTGTTGGAGAGGTACACACAAAATCATGATACAACCACAATCGAACCAGGGGGTATTTACCATGCGGAGAAAACAGATGATATTTCGATGGATTGTAGTGATGGCTGGCGTACTGACTTGCAGCCTGGTCACACAACCACTCTATGCGCAGCAGTCAACCGGAGTGGTTATCGACGATAAGGTAACAAAATCTCCATCGACACTGGAGGCGGTGACCCATCGTGGCAGTTTGCGAGTGGCTGTCAATCCGGACTTTGCACCCTTCTCCTATAAGAATGAAGCCGGCAAACGCGTCGGTATCGATATCGATATGGCCACAAGGCTCGCCAATGCACTGGGAGTAAAACCCGAGATCATCGTACCCGAATCTTTCGGTGAGCTGATCCCGATGTTGCAGAGTGGTCGCGTCGATGCTGTTATGGCTAATATGAGCATCACTTTCGAGCGTGCCAAATCGGTAAACTTTACCGACCCCTATGTTGACACGGGTATCTCGATACTCAGCAATATCGCGGGGTTGTCAAGACTTGGCATTTTTCATCCAAAATCGTCACAGACCTTTCTCGAGGAGGTTAATGCCAAAGCGCTTGGCAATCGGCTTACGATTGCTGTAACCGAAGGCAAGGCACCGCAGCAGATGGCCACAGAGCTGTTTCCACAAGCCACAATCATGGGGTATCCGAGCAATGCAGAAGCCGCTGAAGCCACGCTAAAGGGCGATGCCCACCTTATGCTTCACGATGAAATATTTCTGAAAGTCTGGTTGCATGACAACGCCCAACGTGCCGGTATCCGCCTGCGAGTCATTGATCCGCCGGTAAAACCGGATGTGTATGGTATTGCAGTCAAAAAAGGCGACTGGGAATGGCTGCAATTGCTCAACGTGTTCGTGCGTGATTTACGCAGAAATCACGAAATCGTCAAGTCGCTGGCGAGCTACCTGCCCGGTTTTGACAAGCGTATCCTGTCAGAAAAAGCCGTGTTGCGATTCGACGCTCAAGAGATGGACGACTGATTGAGGCCGTTGCGGTAATCTCTCTTCAATGACGGGCCTCCGCCCTGGCCGGGCGCGGGTCCGTTTTTTTCTCCAGCTGACCATCTAAATTGTGGCCAGCCAGGGTTTGTGCTTTGCCCGGCAAAGCTGGCAACCCCGGTGATCTGAAAGAAGGTCACGTACTTGCCTCAGCGTTATCTAAAATAATATTCAGTTATCAAAAAAAATATTCAATTATCAAAAAAGATAGTTATGCCTCGTTCCGGGTAGGAAGGTGGTACGGTTGTTTGTGCTTTATTGATAATAAAGTTTTTGAAAAACAATAAGTAATGAGTTTTTTTGTGCTCTCTGAAAAGTTGGCACTGTTTTCGCTTTCTTAGTGATCAGTAAGAAAGCAAGATAATGAAAACGGCAAGTAAAAGGAATAAAGCAGTAATGACCGAGCAATCCTATGAAATCATGCAAGATGGTGGTGTACCCATCAAGTCCTGGACGAAGGGAGTACCTTTTGAGCCTGAGGCGAAACAACAGTTAAGGAATATTTCACGCATGCCCTTTATTCATAAATGGGTGGCGGCGATGCCGGATGTGCATCTGGGCAAGGGGGCAACCATAGGCAGTGTTGTACCCACCCTGGGCGCGGTGATTCCGGCAGCGGTCGGTGTGGATATTGGTTGTGGCATGATGGCGGTACGAACCAGTCTGAAAGCCGGCCAACTGCCGGATTGCCTGGCGCGTGTGCGTGGTGCCATAGAGCGTGATGTGCCCCATGGCCGTACCGGTGGTCGCCTTGGGAGAAAGCGCGACAAGGGTTCCTGGGCGAATCTGCCCGATGATGTTCTGGCTGCATGGGTGCCACTGGCTGACCGGTTTGATGTGTTGCAGAGAAAACATGGCGTGTTGAAAAACACCAATAATATCAATCATCTGGGAACACTGGGGACAGGTAATCACTTTATTGAAATGTGTCTGGATGAGCATGACAGTGTGTGGTTGATGCTGCATAGCGGGTCTCGTGGTGTCGGTAATAGAATTGGTTCTTACTTTATTGAACTGGCAAAAAAGGATATGGAGCGTTGGTATATTCATCTGCCTGATTCGGATCTGGCTTATCTGCCGGAGGGCACCAGACACTTTGATGATTATGTGGAGGCGGTTGAGTGGGCGCAGAATTTTGCCCGTATCAATCGTGAAGTGATGATGACCCGGGTGATCCGGGCGGTGAAGCATGCACTGGGAATGGAGTTTGACGCACGTATGGAAGCGGTGAACTGCCATCATAACTATATTTCCCGTGAGCACCACTATGGAAAAAATGTACTGATCACCCGCAAAGGTGCGGTGCGCGCTCGTGCGGGTGATATGGGAATTATTCCTGGCAGCATGGGAGCGCGTTCGTTTATCGTGCGAGGTCTGGGTAACGAGGAAAGCTTTTGCAGTTGCAGCCACGGTGCGGGTAGGGTGATGTCCCGGGCCAAAGCGAAAAAACTGGTTTCTCTCGAAGAACACCGTTTGGCTACCGCTGGTGTAGAGTGTCGAAAAGACGAAAGCGTGATTGATGAAACACCCTCTGCGTACAAGCCAATAGAAAAGGTGATGGAAGCACAGAAAGACCTGGTTGAAGTGGTCTACACGCTGAAGCAAATTGTCTGCGTGAAAGGGTAAAAGCGAATCGGCACGGAAGATACAATTTCCCCGGTATAAGCCTCCGTGGGCAGTCTGTGCCGGAAGACGCTGTAAATACATCCCTGTAAGCTCGACTTTGGCATCCATGCCAAAGACGCTTCCGGCACAGACTGCCCACGGAGGCGTGACCAGATACATCAAAAAAGTCCAACAAAAAGTCCAACAAAAAAGCCCAACAAAAAAGGAAATCAAAGTGATTACAATCAATGGGTGTCAGGGTGAGGGAGGCGGGCAGATTTTCAGAACCGCCCTGACTCTGGCCATGTGTCTGGGGCGGCCGGTTCAAATTGACCATATCCGCGCCGGAAGAAACCGCCCGGGATTACTGCGACAACACCTGGCTTGCCTGCGAGCCGCACAACAAATCAGTGGTGCAACAGTAACGGGAGACGGGATTGGCTCGACAGAGGTGACCTTTGAACCTGGCAAGGTTAAACCGGGAGAATACCGGTTCGCCATTGGCTCTGCCGGTAGTACCACTCTGGTCTTTCAGACTGTTTTGATGCCATTGCTGTTGGCGGACGGGGTGAGTGAGTTGCATCTTGAAGGGGGGACGCACAATGGTATGGCTCCCAGCTTTGATTTTATTCAGCATTGTTTTTTACCTCTGCTCGCGAAAATGGGGTGCCGGGTAGAAGTTGCTCTTGAGCGTTATGGCTTTTATCCCGCGGGCGGGGGTGCCTGGCGTGCAAGGATTTATCCTGCCGGTAAAATCAAACCATTGAGCCTGATGGAGCGTGGCGAGATTGTTGACAGGCAAGCACAGGTGATTTCGGCTCGTATACCCGGCCATGTTGCCGAAAGGGAACTGGCGCATATTCAGAAAAAATGCTGTTGGCCTGATGCCTCCTTGAGCGAGAAGAAGGTCAACTCGGAAGGGCCGGGAAATATTGTTTCCTTAAGAATAAAATCGACAGAGCTGACCGAAGTAGTTGAATCAGTGGGAGAGCGTAATGTCACTGCCGAGCGGGTGGCAGGCAGAGCGGTCAGGGATCTGAGGCGCTACCTGGAGGCGGGCGTTCCGGTGGGCGAGCACCTGGCCGATCAACTTGTTTTGCCGATGGCGCTGGCTGGTGGCTGCTTTAAAACGTTGAAGCCCAGCCAGCATCTTCTGACCAATATTGAAGTTATTCAGGCGATAGCCGGTGTTACAACCACCCTCACCGAAGAAGGCGAGGACAGATGGAGGGTTGTTGTGAACAACGCGCTGGAAAACCTCTAAAATCCCCAAGAGCGTAAGCGGCCCCGTCCGTGAGAAATACCTGGTAACTCATTGGCTATTCCTGTTACGGCTACGAAGCCTGGTAATAGCAGTATCGGCGGGCTGAATTTTTAACCCTCAGCCTGCCCCGACTCCACATCCTGTACCAGCTTTTGCCACTGGCCGGACTCGGCCTGTCCCGGTTTGCGTTCTCCAAACAGGGTGGTGACGAGTACCTTGTCGCTGTTGTAGATTTCGATCGAGGTTACCATGCCATCGGAGGTCGGGCGTCGAACTGCCCAGACAGCGGCGATTCCTTCTGTGTTCAGGTGCAGATTGAAATCAGGGTCAAGCACGTTAAACCAGGGGCCGGTTCGCAGCAGCCGTTGAATGGGGCCGGTGTGAATCTGAACCAGCCCGCGATTGCCAACGAACACCATAATGGGCAGACTTCGTTGCTGAGCCATTTGCAGAACCTGTTCGGCGGTATCTGTGGCTAACTGTTTTGCGTAGTCTTCACCAACCAGTTCCAGTGCCTGGTATCGGTCTGTGCCCAGGCGCTTCAGCATGGCGCCGAAATGGTGAACATCCTTCAATGCCTGCCACTCTGCTCTTACCGCCTCCCGAGAGGGGAGTTCCCTGTTTTCTTCCTCGTCAACCGCCTCTGGTTCCACGGGCTGACTCTCAAAGTCAGGTTCCTGGTCAGTTGCAGTGAAAGACTGAATCAGATTGTCCCATGCGGCCTGATCAGTCTCTTCGGTTTGATAGATTTTGTGAAGGGCATTGCCTTCGGAGTCAAAAAACTGGATGCTGTTGCGGGTCTGTTTACCACTGCTGTCACTAACCGAGACGGCGTGGCACCAGCGGTTAAAGAATACCCGCAAATCAATCGCACCCAGGCAAATCCCCATAGCACCCTTGCCGGTCACCTTGAAGTTGGTATAGATACCATGTTTTTCATGCACGGCCTGATCGTTTCGGGTCAGTGCCATTACGGTGCCCGCAGCTTCCAGAGCCTGCAGTAATTCACCGTGTCTTTCGTCCAGGTGTGTGATGCTTGCGTCCAGCCCGGTTAACAGCAGCTCGTATTCGCTGACTCCCAGTGCCTCCGCAGCATTACGGATGCGCAGGTTGGGGGTAGAGGTTTTGAGCTCTATCCAGGCCTTTTTCAGTTCACTTCGGGATGCGGCATTCATAATATGCTTTCGCCTCTTATGCTTTTATGGGTACGGATTTTTTCCTGATGGATTCACCGGTTCAGGATATAGCGAATATTCGGATGGCCACTGACACCCGCATCCGAGTAATAATTGGTAATCTGTAACCGGTACTGATTGGCATCCGGGTTGGTTGAATCCGTGTCGATCAGGTAGACCCGGTAATTGGGCCATAATTTATGGCGACCTTCCAGGTCATATTCGTACCAGGGAAAATCCAGAAACACGCCTGCGCTCCTGTCCTGGGTGTAATGGGAGTCAAAGGATGTGCCAGCTGGTGAAAGGTGGCCCGAAGTGTAGACACTGGCTTCCTCCGTGGTAAACGGGCCGAATGCACCACCCTCTCCGCCGCCGGATACTCCGCCATTGGTCCAGATTGTCCACTCCCGCCCTTTTATTTCCAGCTTCATGTCCCAGGCTTCATTGGTGCAATCAACGGCAGTATTGGTATCAAAATCAAAACAGCTGCTGCCTCCCGTTGCCGGGATGGTGGTAGTGAACAGGCCGCTGCTGGCAAACTGGTCCGTATCTGCGCTCTGAATATCCAGGGCAAAACTGACGGTTAGTCCTGTCAGCCTGTCGTATTCGAGGGATTCAGTATGAAATCTGGCGTAGCTGTTACCCTCTCCCGAGCGGATCAGCCAGGAGTTATTCGGGTTCGCTGACAGGCTGTGGGTAGCCGGATTGTAGTAGTACCACCCCTGATCGATCAGATTACCCACCAAATCACCGGTTCCCTGAATCGCGGCGGCGGTTCTATCCTGCTGGTATACCAGGCTGGATGTGTCCACCTGTGCGAGAAGGTGCTCTTCTTCAGAGTCTTTGCTCGCATTTAAAAACACGTTTGCGACAGCGTGGTCTTCACTGTCGTAAAAATCACCCTGACCGGCAACCAGCGCGGCACTTACCTTGCCTGCCCCGGAGGCGCCACCATTGAGAATAATCTTGTCCCTGAGAAACCCGATATGCCAGCTCGTGTCAGATTTGGCCGCTTCGGCTGTCAGGTCAACGGTTTTCCCGGTATCAAGATTGAAGTAGGTGTAGTTCGAATAGGAGGAGGCGTCTACAATGACCTCGCTAAAGGGCCGGTTGTCACCGGCATGATCGGGTGTATCGCTACTGCTGCTGCCACCGCAACCTGATAAGGTCGTCAATGTGGCTGCTATCACCGCAGACAGGGTAATAGGCTTGGTTGTGGCTGAGTTGTATCGGGTTAATTTCATTTTTTTACTCATTAATATAATAGCGGGTGTTGATAGTAAGGGTGAATTCATGGCAAGTGTGAACGGAGCTAACGGGTTTCCGCTCCGGCGATGCGGATTCCGGCGTAAATGTAGCGACCTTCTTCCGGGCGGAGATCATGTTGCCTGCCAACAAGTTTCTGAGTGCCGGTCAGGTTGTCGATGCCTGCATAAAGTACGATGTCATCAGTCAGCCGGTAATTGGCTTTGATATCGAAAACACTGTACGCCGGGGAAGTCAGGGTGTTGTTCTGGTCATAATAGCTGCCACTCTGCCATTCTCCCGCAATGCCAAGTGTAATCGAACCATCAGCAGAACTCAGATCAATGCCCGCCTTTATCTGGTGCTTCGGCCTTTTGGCCAGGGTATTGCCGGTTTCTTCATCTTTGGCTCGCAGATAAGTGTAGCCGAAAGTGTATTTGATATCACCGTTGATGATCGGCGCCTGTTTTACCAGACTGACCGCTGAAAACTCCACTCCCCGGGTTGTCGCCCGATTGATATTGCTGTAGCGGTTGATCATCAGGCCTTGTTGTTGTGATGCCTGCTCATCGACGGTGGTTTCAATCAGGTTCTTCAACGAGTTATAAAACAGGTTGATATCCAGTTGGTAGCGATCCGGCATGGCCAGTGCCCAACCGAGCTGAAAACTGTTGGATGATTCGGGCTCCAGGTCCGGGTTGCCAAGCACCATATAACCCAGGTGGCTATGGTCAAAAACGTAATACCGCTCTTTCAGATCCGGTACACGATAGCCTCTGCCAATACCAAACCGGAGGTGCTGTTGAGCCAGGCTGTCTGTAATCAGCTCGTACCGCGCATTCAGCTTGGGCGCCAGATAACTGCCAAAGCCACTGTCATGCTGGTAGCGAAATCCGGGTAACAGCTCCAGCGACTCGGTTGCAAAGTAGTCATCCTGAAAGAAAAAAACCGTGTTGGAACGGTCGCTGCCCGGCTGAACTTCGGCTACACGCTTCGTTTGTCCGCTTGCATCAATTTTGGTCTGGTTCTGTTCCAGTGATTCTTCGTACCATTCGCTGCCAAAGGTAAAAATATGATTGTCCGAATAAAATCGGTTGTATTGCACTGAAATACGTTGCGATGCCAGCTCGGCGACTCTGGTCTGATCCTGCCAGGGTGTAGCTGCGGCGTCCTGCCAGGTCTGGTCATCAAAATCTTCATGGTAGTACCGGATGCGCAGGTCTGACTCGTCTTCAAACCTCAGGGCTGAACCAAGGCTGAGGCGCACACGGGAGATTTCTTCGCGTTTGAAGTAATTGATGTCCTTGCCGCCGGCATTGACCGTAAAACGTGATTCGCTGTCATCGTCGAACCAGGCAATACCCGCCATCAATCTTGCCCGGGTAATCAGCCCCCCGGACAGATAGGGGGTCAGGTTATAGGTGGAGTCAAGGTCGGCATCCATCTTCCGGCCATCTGGCCCTTCCTGTGGCCAGCTACCCCGTTTGGTTTGCCAACCTTCCGAATCGCTCAGGTTGAAATTCAGTTGTGAATGCCAGTTGCCAAGCTGGCCGGATAGTCTCCCGGCAGCATTTATATCAGACACCTGCGTGTTTTCCGGGTTTTGATCTCCGAAGGTGCCTGCGTCAGCAGAAAAATGGTAGCTGAATGGAGGCTGCTCTGTTCGGGTAATCACATTGATAACACCGCCAATGGCAGCGCTGCCGTACAAGGCAGAGGTGGCGCCCTTGACCACCTCGATGTGGTCAATATTGGCGGTACCGATTTGTGACAGGTCAGTGGTGGAGCCGGTGCTTTTGGCGACGGGTTCGCCATCAATCAATACCAGTACCCGATTGGCGCTGACCCCTTGCAGCCAGGCTGCATAACCGGGTTTCCCGTGGATTTTTCTGAGCATCAGGCCCGGCAGGTCTTCCAGGGCCTGTTTCAGGGTATGGGCGTGTTTTTTCTCGATTTCTTCCCTGGAGATCACCTCGACCTTGACCGGGCTGTCAATCATCATCTTGTCGGTGCGCGTGCCGGTTACTACCACCTTGTCCATTTGAAGTGTCATTCCGGTTGTGTCGGAGGTGCTGTGGTCAGCGGCTCCTGTATTCTGGCCAGTCATCAATACCAATGCGACCAGAGGCGACAGTCTTTGCAGCAGAGGTTTGCCTGAGGAATATGGGGTCATGAAAATAAACTGATAATCAATAGTATTTGAATCGTGGATTCTACTTTATTTATGATTAAAAATGCAAATGGTAGCAATTCTCATTGATGCCTTGAATTGATCCTGACGGATCACTGGCAGAACAGATGGAGGTGATCAGGCTTTATTGTACCGGGCCGGGGATTTGCCGGTCCATCTTTTAAAAGCGCGACTGAAGGCGCTGAGTTCTGAAAAGCCCAGTAAAAATGCGATCTCGCTTAATGAGTATCTTTGCTCGTCAAGGTACTTCATTGCCTGTTTTTTTCGCACATCTTCAATCAGTTCCTGAAAAGAGTGTCCTTCTGCTTTCAGTCTGCGATAGAGGGTATGGCGGCTCATGCCGAGTTTTTGGGCCAGCCTTTCTGCATCAAAGCCGTCTTTTGACAGCCGTTTTTCAATCAGGTTTCGCACCTGGATGGTAATGGATTTTCTTGCCCGTATTTTATTTAGCAGGGGTTCCACATGCCGCAACAGAATCTGGCGAAGGTAGGGGTTACTTTTGGGGAGTTCGTAGTCCAGAAAGTGTTTTTCAAAAACCAGGCTGCAGCAGGTGTCGTTGAACTTCAGCGGGCACTGAAATATCCGGCTGTATTCTTCATGGTAATCAGGCCGTGGATGCTGGAATGAGACATATTCCAGCTTGAGCGGAGAGTCAAGGTAAACCCGTGCCCGATTGACAGAAGCCGACATGGTTCGTTCCATGTTGGGGACAGAATAATGCCTGGCATCCTCCCATGTGTACTTTAACCAGGCAAATTTCTCATCCATTTCAAAGTCTGCACGCATTCCTTCGTTGATCAGTTGGAACAATCGGGACAATTGTTCCAAAGCCTGGCGCAGTGTTCCGCTGTTAAAGAAGATGTGGCTGATCACACTCATGTGTTCTTCTTTTAACTGTTCTCCAAGCACTAATCCCAGCGCAGGATTGCCGGTATATTCCAGCGCAATATCCCATAACAGGTTGTAGTTCTGGATAGTGAGCCTTTGATCGGGCTTTTCCAATTCTTCCAGTGAAATATGGGTGCGTTTTTCCAGCTCCTGCGGGGCAAGCCCCTGACTGACAAGGTAAGCGGCGAGTCCTCGTGCGGATGAGGCATCGACCATAATCATTTTATTATTGTTAGTGGTCATCCTGGCACATTTCCTTATCTGATGAATTCGTTATATCAGTATATTGGGTCAATTTTGTGACTAAAATAGTCCTAAGGTCAAAGTTGACACTCTCGGTCAAGTGATTGAAACAATGAGTCAAGAAGTAGTTATCCAGGTGGTTTACCATGAATATAACCTGAAATGACTGATCCATCGCAAACCGGCTTTGGATTCCGGTTTCAGGAAACCGAATCATCTTGTTGAAATGAAATGCCAAATCAAAATAACCATTCTCAGGAGCAACTGAATTATGATAAACCAGATTTGCGTACCAGCTAATGAAGAAGAGCGTCTGAACATGCGGGCATTGCAAGACTATCTGGATAATATGTATTTCAGATAGATATGCGCTACAGACAGGCGCGGTTCCGCGTAGCTTCAGGGTGAGCGTGAACGGCAACTGTCAGTGTTGAATGATTTTTCCTGAACCCGGCTCAAGTGGCCGGTTTCTGCGTTTTGCGCCTGTGCTTTTTTGCTGCTTATACGGCATTTCCGCCCTGATCTGCCCTGACCCAAAGAAGACTCCTGCCATTTTGCACCCACAGGATGTTGTGATCTGAAACTCCCGTGCGACCACTATTCGATTGAAGCTCACTCGCCTTTCTGGCTGTGCCTGTTCCAGCCTGGTTATTTGTGGTATAACCGGGCACATTCGACCAGGCTGATACCGGGCAGGTGAGTGGTTATGACTGAAGATGAAATGATGGTAGAAATGGCAAATATGACAAAAACAGCAAAAAGAGTTCAAACCTGTTGCATTCTCATCGTATTGGCGCTGGTTGGCGGCTGTGCCTCTGTTTCTCCCCTGATGATTGATGAGGCCATGCTGGAGTCACATTTTCGAACTGCGGTAGCAAAATATGATCATCAGCAACTGGCCGAGGGATCACCGGTTGGCCTGATGCTGAATGAGGTTGACGTGAAGATCGGGCCTGGAGGGCGAGAGGTGATACAGATGAAGCTGGATGGGGAACTGTCTGTGAATGCAATGCTGGTCACCATTCCTGTCAGGTTGATGTTGTCGCTTGAAGCGGTGCCGGTTTATGTGAAGGAAGACAAAGCCATTTATATCCGGCGTCTGAAATTGCTGGACAGTGCCGTTGAATCAAGCGCATTTGATGGCCTGAATCTGGATAAAACGGCAACCCGGAATGCAGTGCGGATTTTATCCTCTTTGCTGGAGAAGATTCCGGTGTATCGGCTTGATGAAAGTAACTATGCAGAGGCGATCATCGCATCATCACCGCTCAGGATGAAAATAGCGCAGGGGCGCTTGGTGTTTGCTTTGGAGAATCAGTGAGCCTGAGCCTTGTTTATATCATGCCGGGTGCCGCCATGAGTGAACTGGCTCGCCGGTTATTCGTAGAGAGGGGTCATTATGTCGGTAATTGATCTCGACGGAAAAATAATGGGGGAGGGGCTGACCGCTGTACCTGTGGTTGTTCTGCATGGCCTGTTCGGATCATGGGAGAACCTGGGGGTGGTGGCCAGGGCACTGGCTCGCGACTACCCGGTACATGCGCTCGATTTGCGAAATCATGGCCGCTCACCCCATACAGAAGTGATGAATTATCAGGTTATGGCTGAAGATGTTCTGGCTTATGCGAACAGGCATGGGCTCACACGCTTTCATCTTCTTGGCCACTCCATGGGAGGGAAAGTGGCGATGCAGATAGCCTTGCTTGAACCTCGGGTTGTCGAGAGCCTGATCGTTGCGGATATTGCTCCTGTAGCCTACGCACCAGACCACGAGCTGATCTTGAAAGGATTAATGTCACTGCCTCTGGACAGCCTGGCTTCTCGCTCTGATGCGGATCGCTATCTGGAGGGTTATGTTCCTGAATTGCCTGTTCGTCAGTTTCTGCTGAAAAATCTGGTGAAAACCGGTGCGGGCAGGTTTGCCTGGCGAATGAACCTTGAAGCGATCAATCTCCATTACCTGGAAATAATCGGTGGGTTACAGTCAAACCGCCCCTTTACCGGCCCGACCCTGTTCATCAAGGGCGGGAGCTCGGATTACATTCAGGCGCACTACGAAACCGAGGTGTTGAGGCTGTTTCCGTCAGCCGGGTTGCGTGTCATCCCCAAAGCGGGGCACTGGCTGCATGCAGAGAAGCCCGAGCTTTTTATTCAGGTGTGCAAACGATTTCTCAACAAGGTTACTGTCGACAAGGTGACAACGAGGCCCGCAAGCTGAATGCCAATACGGGTCAGGGCCAATAACAGCAAAGGTGGATAAAACAATACAGTATTTCAGGTGACAGGTTTACGGTATTCATGTTGCTGTCAGGCTATTATTGTTTAGACTATTCTATTATTGTTTAGACTATTATTGTGGTAACAAGGCGTTATTTCAGGCTGCATCGCGCGCCTGGCAAGCCGGAATATCAATAGTACCGGGCAGGAAAATGTATTCGAATGATCGAAGCGGCCATGAGTGGGTGCCAGTGATTCTGGATATCGAGGCATCCGGGTTTGGCAGGGGGAGTTATCCTGTCGAGATTGGCTTCGCCCTGCCTGATGGATCTGTCCACTGTACGCTGATTCGCCCCCAGGAGCACTGGACGCACTGGAGTGAGCAGGCCGCCAGGCTGCATAAAATCACCCGTGAAAGCCTGTTCGAGTCTGGCAAGCCTTGCCACGAAGTGGCCAGGTGGTTAAATCAACATCTGAGAGGGCATATCGTCTATTCGGATGCCTGGGGGCATGACCTTTCCTGGTTGGGGGCGCTGTTCGAAGAAGCTCAAGCCCCCCAGTTGTTCCGTCTGGAAGCGCTGGCCACCGTGCTCAGTGACGAACAGATGAAGCACTGGTCGAGTACCCGTCAGCGAATACTGGACAAGTTGCAGCTTGATCGGCACAGGGCGAGCACGGATGCCCGCGTCATTCAATTGACCTATTTGTTTTCCCGGCCTGGCTCAGGGAGGCAAATCGAGGAGGGCGTGTAGCCCTTTGCGTATGGCCCTTTGTAGTCCGGGGCTCTTTGTAGTGTAACTCCTGGTGACAAGTTGCGGTAACAGGTGCCCGGAACGAGGAGATTTCCGGGCGCCTGTGGCACATTGTACTATTTTCAGATACAACCACCATGCCCGGCTATCGTCAAACAATTCCGGGTATCAAGAAACAATCCCGGGTATCAAGCTCTTGCCTTTACCACCCTGAACGGGCTGATTTCTGTTCTGTTTCTCCCTTTTATATCAAATTTGCTCAAATCAGGCGAACAAGTCTGTACCGAGCCATAACCGCATGCCTGTATTCCATGTACGATACTTGCGTCAGAGTGGTAATGTAATGGAACGGGTTGCCTGGTCAGTATCTCAATGATTTTCAACAGGCTGCGATAGAGGATTTTTTTTCGGTATATGGCCAGTTCGGGCCAGATTTCAAACAAATAGAAACCGGCAGGGTAGACGGCGAGCAGCTGATGCAGGCGACGCCAAAATGTTTCGATGGTGTCGAGCTGGAAGTAATTTACCAGCCCTTCGGTGATAACAAGGGTATTCCGGTCGGGGTTCAGGTACTCACCAAACAGGCTTTCCGGGCTCAATTTGCCCTCCGGGCGAAGAATGTTAACCGGTGCCAGGATGTGGCGTTTGTCCCGGTAGTAATAATTGTTCAGTTTTTGATTCTTCCAGGCAATCATGGGAGGTAAATCAGCTTCGATATAACGGGTCAGCTCGTTTGGATAACGGTGCAGCATTCGAAGACCCCGGCCAGACAACCCGCTGGCAATTTCTACAATTTGGGTCACGCCATTTTTTTCGATACTTTCACATACCAGGTTGTCAATCAGGTGATGACGTGCAAGCAGAATGGTCTCCAGGCTGTGCCCCGAAAGCTGTTCATTCAGCCAGCCGGCCGGACGATGAATCCGGTAAAGCACTCTTCCCGGCAGGGAGCCCAGTTCTCTGGGGGAGTAACCATTTTCACACCATACCTGCCCGGTAAAGTGGCCCGTCAGACTGACATGTGATTTGTCTTTGATCATGTTTTCCTTCCTGGCAGGTTGCGATAACGCCGTATTATATGGCAAAAGACGGCGTTCTGTATGCTGTTTCCCTGGCGGTGGTTAATTTCTCGCAACTTCAGGTTATTTTCATTTAGTATATGGTTTTCTGCCTGGAAAATTGAAAAACGGAGTGAGTATGCCTGTAAAAGTGTCCAAATACATGACGGATAAAGTGGTTTCCGTGACTGCCGACCTTGGTATTCGGGAAGCGTTTTTTCTTATGCGCGAGAAAAACATCCGGCACCTTCCTGTCGTCAATGATGCGGGGGAACTGGTCGGTATAGTGAGTGACAGGGAACTGCGCCGCCCGGACTGGGTAGATGAAGCGCCGGATATCACCCATATCTATGACCTGAACAATGACCTGGAAGTGGGTGATATCATGATTCGCAACGTGCACTGTGTTCACACCTATGAAAGCCTGGGCAAGGCAGTCAAATTGCTGCTGGAACATAAAGTAGGTGCCGCTCCGGTTCTGGACAAAACCCGGGCATTGGTAGGGATGCTTTCAGAAGTGGATTTGCTGAGAGCATTTAATGACATGCTGGATGCACAGAGATCAGCTTCGTAATTCGACAATGCCCGGGTCACCGCATGCCTGCAAGGTTTCTTTATCCGGCTATCTGGCCGGGATGGTTTTCTGATCGAGACAGTTTCCTGATTGCGGCCATGTTGGCAGCTATGTTAGCATGCCTGCGTTGTCATTTGACGTTACTTATCGGGGTGCTGGCGAAAGCCGGCTGAGATTATACCCGCAACCTGATCTGGTTAGTACCAGCGGAGGGAATGAGTGTCCGGGCGTTCCGCCCTCGTCTCACCTTCGCTCCGAATTTCTACTGGAGTGTTTATGAAAAACCGTTCTTTTTCTTCGTTATCTTCCTCACTTTTGTTTTCTGCGTTATTGTTTTCTGCACTGTTCGCCTCCCCGTCCTGGTCAGCCGACCTGACGATTTACACCTATGACTCCTTTGTTTCGGAATGGGGGCCGGGGCCAAAGCTGGAAAAGGCATTTGAGCGGCAATGTCAGTGTGATATTGAATTTGTCGCCGCCGAAGATGGTATCAGCATTCTTAACCGGTTACGCATTGAAGGCGATAAAAGCAAGGCAGATGTGCTGCTGGGCATCGATGGTGCCCTTATGGCAATGGCCCGTCGGGAAAACAGGGTAAAACCCCATTCGCTGAAATTGCCTCCTCTGGTTGATGAGCTGAACTGGAAAGACGACACCTTCGTTCCCTTTGATTATGGCTACTTCGCGTTTATTTACGACAGCACCAAAGTGAAAAATCCGGCGACCTCCCTGAAGGGTCTGATCGAGTCGAATGCCTCCGTTATCTATCAGGATCCCCGAACCAGTACACCCGGCCAAGGCTTTATGATCTGGATGAATCAGGCCTATGGCGATGGTACAGCCGCAGCCTGGGAGCAACTGGCAAAACACACAGTGACCGTCACCAAGGGCTGGTGGGAGGCCTATAGCCTGTTTTTGAAGGGTGATGCAGACTATGTGCTCAGCTACAACACCTCACCGGCCTATCATGTGGTGGCGGAAGACAAACATCAGTACAAGGCGGCAAAATTCAGTGAGGGCCATATTGCCCAGGTGGAGGTTGCAGCCATCACCCGAACCGCCAAAAACACCAAACTGGCCGAATCGTTCCTGGCCTTTCTGATTTCTCCCGAGGCGCAAAAAATCATCGCCACCGGAAACTGGATGTTGCCGGTTATCAAGGGTGTCGAGTTACCTGAAATATTCTCGCAGCTGATCAAACCGGCCAGGCTGGAATTTGACGCAAACACCTTTGACGAGAACAGAAAACAGTGGGTGAAACAGTGGCGTTTTTCGGCCAGTAAATAGCCGTTTCTTACAAGGGGCACATTTACAGGGAATATATTTACAGGGAATGCATTTACAAGGAGCACAATGGTGAATCGATTGGGGTGGGGCAGTCTTGCGTGTTTGAGTTGCGTCACCCTGATGGCATTCTGGGGGCTGTTTTCCTTTCAGTCCGGAGGGTTTGACTGGCTCCTGTTAACGGACTCCTATTTTCACCATATCGTTATCTTTTCTCTGACTCAGGCTGCCCTGAGTGCAGTCATCTCGGTCGGTCTGGCCTGGCCCATCGCCCGGTCACTCTACTATCTGCCCGAGTTGCCGGGTAAATCGCTGTTTCTCAGTCTTTGCCTGCTTTGCTTTGTCCTGCCGACCCTCGTGGTGGTAACCGGGCTGGTCGTGTTGTTTGGCTCAACCGGTGTGTTGTCACCCCTGGTTCGCCTGGTTGCCGGTGACACCTGGAACCTGTACGGCCTGAGCGGCATTTTAATGGCACATGTGTATCTGAATATGCCTTTTGCGGTGAAAGTGCTGTATTTAAAGCTGGAAGGGATCCCGGACAACAGCTGGAAGCTTTCCCGGCAGTTAAAGCTGGGTCGCCTTGCCCGTTTCAGGGTCATTGAGTGGCCATCCCTGCGTGCAACCCTGTTAATCGTAACCGGATTTATCTTTGTGCTGTGTTTTAACAGCTTTGCGATTGTGCTGGCATTGGGCGGAGGGCCAAAGTCTGCGACCCTGGAGGTGGCGATATATCAGGCACTCAAGTATGACTTTAATATACCCGAGGCACTGGTTTATGCCTGGGTACAATTTGTCATCGCCGGGCTGGCTTTTCTTCTGGTGTCCAAATGGGGAGTCCCCTCCTGGCTGGGTGATGATAAATATGTACGCCGGTGGCGACCGGTGCCAGGCGGTCTGTTAAAAAGAATCATGCAAGGCGTGTGTTATTTGACGGCGATGGCGCTCCTGCTGCCCATCGTCGCCATTGTCGCCACCGCGTTTCAGGCCGATTTTCTGTCACTCGATCTGTTGTTGATCGGCCGCTCCTTCCTGTTGACGCTTACTCTGGCATTGTCATCAGCGGTGCTGGCACTGCTGCTCGCCTGGTTTGCGCTTTATCCAGCCCGCGCGTGCCACGTCTCGGGCAAGGAAAAGCGGCGGGTATTACTGGAATGGTGGGCCGGGCACGGCTTGATTGCTCCTGCCATGGTCATTTCGGTTGGCCTGTATATCTACCTCCTGCGCAGAATCGACATTGATAACTGGTGGTTTGTCTGTGTGATGCTGATCAACGCCTTTTTACTGGTTCCCTTTGCCTTGCAGAAACTCAAGCCCGTACTCTATGTGTATGACCAGGCCTATGGTCGATTATCTGCATCGCTTAAAATGACCACAGGGCAAAGGCTGATGGTCGAATGGCATTACGCCAGACCGGCAGTGATGGCCGCCTTTTCTCTGACTCTCATGCTGGCGGTGGGAGAAGTGGCGGTTTTTTCCGTCTTCGGCAATTATCAGTGGCCAACATTGCCCTGGTTGATCTACAGCTATGCGGGCACCTATCGCCTGGCAGAGGCCAGCCTGGTGTCGTTACTTTTATTTGTGCTCTGTCTTGGAGTGCTTACCCTGTTTAATCGCTGGCAACCGGCCAGGGGGCAAGATGCTTGATATTGTGGATGTAGACATTGTTCGGGGCGAACAGCGAATCCATTACGATTTGCAGATTGAGGAAGGCGCCCTGGTCGCCATTCAGGGCAGAAGCGGCATAGGCAAAACCACCTTGCTGGAAGCGATAGCGGGCTTTGTCAATCCGGAAAAAGGCCATATTCGCTGGCAAAACACCAACATGGATGCCACAAGGGCGGAAGCCAGGCCGGTCTGTTATCTGTTTCAGGACAATAACCTGTTCGAGCACCTGACCGTCAGGCAGAACATGGCACTGGGCTTTGGCAAAAATGTGCCCTGGCCTGCCTTGCAGAAGTCTGCCGATGAGCTGCAAGTGGCGGATCATCTGGCCAAATACCCCGGCCAGTTGTCGGGCGGGCAGCGGCAACGGGTCGCATTGCTGCGCACCGTATTGCGTCCTGAACCCATTGTCCTGCTGGATGAGCCCTTTACCGGACTGGATGAAGAAACCCGTCAGATGGCCTGCCACTGGCTGGTCAAACTGGCCAGGCAGAAGCGAAAAACCGTGTTGATGGTTACCCATCACTGTGAAGAAATTGCTCCCCATGCAGACCGGATTATCGACATGGCGAAAGGAGAGGCGGGTTAAGCGAGGTTTGTCCAGGCGAGGTTTGTCGAGGTGATATTTGTCCAGGCGATGTCTGTGGTTGGCGCTTTTTGGCAATTGTATTTTCTTGAGCCATACTTGATCTGAACTTCACACCTGATTTCGTGCCTGCTTCGGTTGTGCCGCTGATTCCCCCGTGCTATGGAGAGTTCGCTGTGATGCGTTGCCTTTATTGTTCTGTTTTTTTTCTTTTCCTGCTGATGACCGGTTACAGTAGTGCTGCAAACAGTGCCCCGCCTGCTATCACCGAAGGTGCCAGTGTCGAGGTTTCAATGAGTGAAGATGCCAATCCGAACGCCTTCGCTCTTACACTGAATGCAGAGGATCCGGAGTCCGGGGTTTTAACCTGGAGTCTTGACACTGTTGCACAAAACGGAATAGCCGCAGCGTCAGGTACGGGCAAGAGTCAGGTGGTCAGCTATACCCCTGTTGCCAATTATTTCGGCACGGATACCTTTGTCGTGAAGGTGACAGACCCCGATAATGAATCGGCCAGCATTGCGGTCAATGTGACCATCGAGGCTGTCAATGATGCCCCGATTGGGGAAGTGACCATTTCAGGGCCGAACCAGGCCGGATCCATTCTCACTTCCGATGTCAGCGGTTTGACCGATGTTGACGGGTTGGGTAAATTGAATTTCCAGTGGTTTCGTGACGAAGTGGCGATTCCCGGTGCAACCGGCCCGGTCGTTGCGCTCGGCAATGATGATGTGGGTAAACAGATGTCCGTATTGGTAAGCTATGTTGACGGGCAGGGCACCAGTGAGTCGGTTACCAGTGCAAAGGTGGGCCCTGTTGCAGATAACCCCGGCCATGTTCAGGACAACCTGCCGCCGGTTATTTCCCAGGGAGCGACGGTGTCGGTGAGCATGTCTGAAGATGGTTCTCCCACTCCCTTCGGGTTGACCCTGTTTGCTGAAGACCCGGAGAACACGGCTCTGGTCTGGAGTCTTGTGTTTGCGCCGATAAAGGGCGAGGCGAGCGTTGAAGCAGGTGCAATGAGTAATGGGGGCAGTTCAACCGGTGGTGCCATAGCAAGTGCAATCGTCAGCTATACCCCGGAGGCCAACTACAGTGGCAATGACAGCTTTGTGGTTCAGGTGCAGGATTCAGGCGGGCTGGTTGACACCATTGCGGTGCAGGTCACCATTGAAGAGGTCAATGACGCGCCATCTGGCATGCCTGTGATCAGAGGCCAAATGATGTCCGGTCAGGAGTTGACTGTGGATGTCTCCGGAGTGACTGATGCGGATGGCCTGGGAACCTTTGGCTACCAGTGGACTCGGGGTGGTGAGGCGATATCTGGTGCGACAGAGTCGAAATACGCGGTGAAAGAAGACGACGAGGGGGCAATAATCGGTGTTGTTGTGAGTTATGTGGATGGCCGGAACAACACGGAATCGATAACGGTGGCTGGCAGTTCCACGGTAACCGTAGCCAATAAAACGCCGGTGATCAAGGAAGGTGAGCAAATTGCTGTCGTCATGTCGGAAGATGGGGCTCCGACCCCTTTTTCTCTTGTGCTCAATGCCACCGATTCGGAAGGCGAAATACTGGTGTGGACTATCAGCCAGGCAGCGAAGCAGGGCGTGGCCAGGGCCAATGTGGCGGGTATCAGTGCCTCCATTGGCTACGTGCCGGAAGCAGACTTTAACGGTAATGACAGCTTTGAAGTCCGGGTGACGGACAGCCAGGGTGCCCATGATGCAATTACCGTCAATGTGTCTGTCGAAGCGGTGAATGACAGCCCGTCCGGGAAGATAACCATTACCGGAGAGCCCAGTTTTGAAGGCGTACTGACGGCTGATACCGTTTCGATTTCCGACCCTGACGGTCGGGGCACATTGCAAACCGGTGCATCACAAATGCAGTGGTTTCGCAACAACGAGCCAATAGAGTTTGCAACCGTGAGCCAGTACATTGTTACGAAAGCAGACATTGGCCAGAGCCTGATGGCGCAGGTGCGGTTTATCGACGGTGGTGGCACGACAGAAACGGTTGTCAGTGACCCCGTGACCCCCGGCCCCGGGGCGCTTGATGTGGTGGCACCGGAAATTCCGCCACTGGCTACCATTACGGCTCCGTCAACCGGTCTATTGACCCCTGTACTGGTGCCCGGGGTGTATGCCGTTGATGATGTTGACGGAGAAATCGCAGCGTCAGTCTCACAAGGCGGCCCTTTCGCCCCGGGCAGTCATACCCTGATCTGGACTGCAACTGATCAATCGGGTAATCAGGCATCGGCAAGGCAGTCAGTAAATATTTTGCCCCAGGCCAACTTTGCGATTGACCAGAAAGCAGAGGAGGGCAGCAGGGTTCAGGTCAGCGTGCAGCTGAACGGAAATGCGCCCGGCTATCCGGTTCACCTGGCCTACAGCACAGGTGGTACTGCGACAGCAGATGACCACAATGCGGTATCTGGAGTGCTGACGATTGACAACGGGGTGACCGGGGCATTCTCATTTGATTTGCTTGAGGATGACGTAACCGGAGAGCATGGGGAAACCATCGTTTTCAGGCTGGTGTCGGCCGATAACGCGGTTATCGGGCAAAACAGCACCCATACCGTGACCGTGGCAGAGCATAACGAGCCGCCTCGTGTCGCCCTGAACTCTGAACAGCAAGGGGCCAGCCGAAACCTGGTCGTTGCAGGGGACGGGCCGGTCACCATTGTTGCGACCGTGACTGATGTAAACGCGGCAGACACTCATACCTTTGACTGGAGTGCGTCGGACGAGCAATTACTCGGTATGACCGGGCCAGCCGAAGATGAGGGTTCGACCTCACCCGACCCGAATGACAGTTCTGCGTCGGATGGCAGTTCTGCATCGGATGCAAGTTCGGCAAGCCCTGGTTCAAAGACCAGAGCGTCCGGGCGGACGGGGAAATCAACGACAGCCAAAGACGGGCAGCAAACAGAAGGGCAAACAGGCGAACAGGCAGGCGAACAAAGGGAACAAACCCCGGGCAATACCGGCAACACGCTGACAATCGACCCGTCGAAACTGCCGCCGGGAGTCTATCAGGCAGTGTTGACTGTAATGGACAGCGGAGAGCAGAATCTGTCTGCAAGCGAGACTACACTGATTCAGGTTTTGTCAGAAGCACCGGTATTGTCGGCGGATGTCGATACCGACCTGGATGGCCTGTCTGACCTGGCAGAAGGGATTACAGATAGCGACGGCGACCGGATTCCGGACTACGCCGATGCCATTTCTGCCTCCAACCTGATGCAAACCTCCAGTCATCATCAGGGTTCCTATTTGCTGGAAACCAATCCGGGGCTGGCATTGACCCTGGGTAAACTGGCCTTTTCACTGAGTAAACGGGCAGCGGGTCTGGATACTGATACGGTAGCCAGAGAAGCCGCCGTTGAAGTTCCACGAGATCCCGGTGTCAGGCATGTGTCCGGTTTGTATGACTATGAAGTGCATAAACTGGCCGAGCCGGGTGACGTGGTTGATGTGGTTATCCCGCTGGATGCCGCCATTCCGGATGATGCCCGCTTCAGGCAGTTGATGTTTGACGGTTGGCAGACATTTATCGAGAATGGCAGCAACACACTGGCTTCCTCGCCGGGCAGTTCCGGAGGAGCGTGCCCGTCAGCGGGTGATGCAAGCTATGAAGATGGGCTCACGGCGGGGCACAAGTGTGTCTGGAAAAGAATCGAGGATGGTGGTGCCAATGACGCTGATGGAGAGGCAAACCGAAAAATTATTGACAGGGGCGTGATTGTCGGGCCGGATACCTCCCCTGGCTCCGGTCGAGGCGGAAATACCAACAGGCTGGAATCAGGTGGCGGTGCATTTGGTTATGGCTGGCTGGCGTTTCTGGCACTTTGCATGCTGCTGAAGTTCCCGACAGGGCAGACGATATCCTCCCTGCCTTGAACATGCCCATGTCGGGCGTACACAAGTCGCTTCACCGGGCTCCTTAACCAGGCTCCTTAACCAGGTTCTGCCGAGATGACCAATCAAACCCTGACGAAGCTCCAAATTTTATGAGGTACTTTGTGCAGTACAGAATGGCTTGTAAATCGATACTTTTTATTATTGTTATTCCACTTTTAATTTCATGTGAGGATAACATGAACACCTATCAAAAAAATCAGATTAACGATATTTCCATTGCGGAGACTGCTGATGGCTCTTTGAAGTTAACAATTATACCCATAATGGAAACCCTCTACGCATGCCCTGGCATTCTGCTCAAAGAAGAAAATGATGCAGTGATGGTAGAGTTTGTTCGTTGTCATATAAACTCTGATTGTCGTGTTGATGTCAAAGCGACTGCACACCCTGATAGTCCGGGAAGTTATAATATTATTCTTTCCAATACTGAAAAACCGATTAACATAAAATATCCTTCCGGTGTCATACAGGTTTGGCCCAAAACAAAGGGTTAAGCCAAAAACAGATCGAACATTTATCCTGAACTGGTCTATCAGACCACCTCATCCTTTTTTCAATCATTGTAAAGAAGTGACAAAGAATTTCGAACACTATCTTCTAATACACTATCTTCTAATACACTACCTTCTAATATACAACCTGCTCCGACGGCCCTGGTGCGGGCGAATCAAGTATGACTCCATCTCCTCGTGACGGGCTTCGTCGGGGGTGGCCCAATATCACTCCGTCCTGCCGGGGGTGAGTCGGGCTTCCCTCCAGTATCACACGCGGTTCTTCGGATGAGGGGTAGGGTTCGGTGTCGTCAGTGAAGCTGGCAAAGCCCCACAGATAGTCGATACCCAAAGAGAAAAACCAGGTGGTATTATCTGCCAGCCTGAATGCCTCGGCCTGGCCTTTCAGGCGCCATTGGGGGGCAAGCTTCAGGTTCATGCCCATGCCATAGAAAATATCAACGCCGTCGGTCGCGTCCTGGCCGGGTTCTCTGTTTCCGGTTTGATACTGATACTCATTCGTCCAGCGAAAAGCGCCCACAGAGCCATACAGTTGGCTTGTGTCAGTGAGATTGATGCCATAGCGAATATTCGCATAAGCACCCGCTCCGGACTGTGGTGATTGGTTGATGGCCTGGTAAAAAGCCTTGCTGCCCGTATCCTTTCCGTCAAAACTGACATCAACTTCACCCAGATTCAGATAACCTGCCTGAAAGGCCAGTTCATTGGTCAACTGGTAGCCAGCTCCGATCCGCCATCCGAAACGGCTGTCGGTTGCGTCGATTGCCATTGAGTTGATACCCGATTCAACAAAGCGCCGATTGAAATCATCCAGCCCTGCATCGGTTTTGGCTATGCCGAACGAGCCGGAAAAGTAAAAGGGGGTGACGGGTTCATAGTCGTAGTAGCCATCATACGCACTGGCAGAAAAAGGCAGGCAGGAAGCCATAATCAGTGTTGCCGGTAACGCCTTGTATCGAAGGAACAAACTCACAGTAACCTCTTTGGATATTGGAGAAGCAACAGGTATTGATTGATAACAGGTATTGAGCAGTAGCAGGAATCAATTAATGGCGGGTATCGGTCTCCACCGGTTGTCAGTCAACAAACCAAGCATAGTAGAATTGTTTGTCTTAAGCCATTTATCAGTATTCACGTGGCAGTGATAATAGCGGCTGCGTCATCAGGTAACAGCCTGCAAGTTTGCGTAGGACAGGACGAGCCATTTGCTTCCTTCGGCAAAATTCACCTGAACTCGCGCATGCGGGCCCTGACCTTCGCAATTCATGACCACACCTTCTCCGAATTTGGCGTGATAAACCCGTTGCCCCAAATGAAAGCCGTTGTCATTGTGCTGCCCTTGCAGAAAAGGGGATGAAGCCGAATTGCTGACCGGGATAGAAACAGAGCCTTTTAGCCTGACCTCCGTGATGCACTTTGGCGGTATCTCCCGAACAAAGCGAGAAAGGCTGTGGTAATGATCCTGCCCCCAGAGCCTGCGACTTTCGGCATGGCAAAGAATCAGTTTTTCCATTGCCCGTGTCATACCGACATAGCAAAGGCGGCGCTCCTCGGCCATTCTGCCAGGTTCCTCATCGGATAAACTGTGCGGGAACAGACCCTCTTCCATGCCAACCATAAAAACCCTGGGAAACTCCAATCCCTTTGCGGAATGAAGCGTCATCATCTGTACGCTGTCCTGGTGCTGTTCGGCCTGTGCCTCTCCCGAGTCCAAAGAGGTCTGGGCGATAAAGGCGGCCAATGGTGTGCCTTCTTCCTCAGGTTCGAAATCGCGGGTGGCATTGACCAGTTCCTTCAGGTTCTCGACTTTTGTTGCTCCCCGCTCACCCTTTTCATTTCCGTGAAACTCAAGCAGGTCGCTGCCTTCCAGTACATTTTTCATCAACTCGGATAGCTCAAGTGCCTCATGGTCTTTCGCCAATGACTCTATCAGAGCAAGAAACCCGGCAACCGAGTTTTTGGCCCGTGCAGTCAAAGCACCGGCTTCAATCATTTCGCTCGCTGCCTGCCACAATGAACAGGCGTTTTCCCTGGCCCGCTGCCGGATTTTATCCAGGGTTTTGCTGCCAATGCCTCGTGGCGGCACATTGATAACCCGCTCTACTGCGGCATCATCATGCCGATAATGGACAAGGCGCAGATAGGACAGGGCATTCCTGATTTCAGCCCGGTCATAAAAGCGCAATCCCCCATAGACCCGGTAAGGCAGGCCATGTCGCAGCAGAGATTCTTCAATGATTCGTGACTGTGCGTTTGACCGATAGAGAATGGCGATTTCGCCATAGGCGCTGCCATCCGTATCGACAAAGTCCCTGATTCTCTCGCTCACATAGTTCGCCTCGTCCTGCTCATTAAACGCTGCGTACAGGTCAATGGCATCGCCGGTTTTGCCGTCAGTCCACAGATTCTTGCCCAGGCGATCCGGGTTTTGGGCTATCACACCGTTGGCGGCATTGAGAATCGTTTGTGTCGAACGATAGTTCTGTTCCAGACGAATAATTCGGGTATCGGAAAAGTCATGTTGAAACTGCTGAATGTTTTCTATCCTGGCACCACGCCAGCCATAGATAGACTGGTCATCATCCCCGACTACGGTGATCGGAATGCGTTCTCCCGCCAATACTCTCAGCCAGGCATATTGAATGGTGTTGGTGTCCTGGAACTCGTCAACCAGAATATGCCTGAAACGGCGCTGATAATGGTTCAACAGATCGGGGTTGTTTAACCAGAGCTCATGGCTCCGCAGCAGAAGTTCACCAAAGTCAACCAATCCGCTTCTTTGGCAATAGGTCTCATACGCTGTGTAAAGTTCGGTCATCACCTTGTCGTACAGGTCGTTTCCCTTGCACGAGTATTCTGCTCGAATACCTTCATCTTTCGCCTTGTTGATAAAGCTCTGTGCCTGCCTGGCGGGCCACCGGGCTTCATCCAGTTGCATTTCTCTGGAGATGCGCTTGATCAGTCGCAGTTGGTCATCCGAGTCTATGATCTGGAAGTTCTCGGGTAACCCGGCTGCACGCCAGTGCGCCCTTAACAGGCGGTGGGCAATACTGTGGAAAGTGCCAAACCACATGCCTCTGGTGTTGATTTCGAGCAGCTCTTCGATACGGCCACGCATTTCTCTGGCCGCCTTGTTGGTAAAGGTGACGGCCACTATGCTGGCGGGTGTCATTCTTTCAACCTGAATCAACCAGGCAATCCGGTGCACCAGTACCCGGGTTTTGCCACTGCCAGCTCCCGCCAGAACCAGCAGGGAGTGGTTCATCGCTGATACCGCTTCTCGCTGGGCATCGTTGAGACCATCCAAGACAGGGGAGACATCCATCAGTACATATCCATCATCAGTACATATCCATCATCAGTGCTTGTCCATTATCGGTACTTATCCATTATCGGTGCAGATTTGCCCGGTACACATCTATCGGGCCTGTTCAGGCCTGATTCCTGCGCAATCGGTGATAACCCGTCAATTCTTACAGAATGCCCGGAAGCAGTTTGGTCAACGCCTGCTTTTCTTCTGTGTATTCACCTGTCACTGCGAATCCTGCCAGCTTCCCGTCTTGATCTTTGAACAGGCCCTTTATGTTTTTGCCTTCTCCTTCAAAAGACCATTCGCCTTTTTGGTTCAGGGGAGGGGGGGGCAGCCGCAACCGGGCAGCTTGGTGTTTTTATAACCACGGGCATGGCCGAATACTGTACTTCTGTTCGTTGCCCGGTGAGTGTTTTTGCCAATGCCCTTGCTCCTGCCATGAGAGGTTGAACATAAAGCATCACGCGTCCCTCGACTTCCGAGCAATCGCCCAGTGCGTAGATGTCAGGGTGAGAGGTTTCAAGAGCCCGATTGACAACAATTCCCTGATTACATGCCAACACACCCTTGACCAGCCGGGTTCTGGGTCTTAACCCCACTGCCGAAACAATAATGTCGGTTTCTATGGTCGAGCCGTCACTCAATGAGGCGCATATAAAGCCATCCTTATGGTTAACGGCCTCAACGGTTCGTTCAAGGTGGAATCGAATCTTCTCTTTTTCCAGAGACGATTGCAGGGCGTTGGCACAGGGTGGCGGCAGTAACCCTGGCATCACCTGGTCCGAGGGCGCCACAACGTCTATCTGGTGACCGCCGTTAAGCATATCATTGGCGAACTCACAGCCAATCAGGCCGGCACCCAGAATCAGCGCGCGCTTTTTGCCTTCAAGATTGTTGCGAAAGTTCCGGTAGTCCTGCAAATCGTTAATCGAGTAGACCTGATCCACCGCATTTCCCGCCAGCGACAGCCGAATGACATCTGCTCCCCAGGCGAGCACCAGTTTGCTGTAAACAATACTGTCACCGGCCAGAAGCAATTGATTTTTTTCCGGCCTGATACCTGTAACCGAGGTAAAGGTGCGGATATCGACGTTCAGTTGTTCAACCAGTGTGGCAGGCTCATCCACAGACAGGTCATCGGCTCTTTTGCCCCTGGCAAGGGCGACGGACAGCATGGGCTTGGAATAAGAGTGTCCGTCATCGGCAGTTATCATCACAATGGGGCAGGATTTATCCAGCTTGCGAAGCTCCCTCACCAGGGTGTATCCGGCAAGACCGGTTCCTACAACTACGATTGGTGCCCGGTTTTGCGTTTGATTTGTCCATTCACTCATCAGTTATCTCGCTTGTCACTCTGTTTCGACCATGTGAAAATCTTCCTTGCCGACACCACAATCAGGGCAAAGCCAGTCTTCAGGCACATCATCCCACGCTGTACCCGGTGCGATACCATCTTCCGGCCAGCCTTTTGACTCGTCATAAATCAGGCCGCACACAATACATTCCCACTTTTTCATCGTTACCTCGTTCGTTTCTCACCGGTGGCGAGGATATACAGGTTCAGCTTCCCGGCCAGCGGCAGGTTTGAACCGATTAAAGCGCATTATATTGAGTTCAATCAACAAAGCCATACCTTGTCGGGTTTTAGTTGATCGGTACCCGTTTGGCTGGTCTGTACCTTTTTGCGGGGTCGCGTATAATCTTTTGCCTGAATCAATCAAGGATATTGTTGAACCATCGGTATATAGAGCAAGCACTATGTCAGATATTATCCCGCATATGGCAAACACCCTGGCAGAGGCCGACTGCCTGGCCACCGAACAGGAAGTAGAGCAAGCCATTGATCGCATGGCTGAAGAAATCACCTATGCCCTGTCGGGCCGTGCCCCCCTGCTTTTGTGCACAATGAATGGCGGCCTGGTTCTGACAGCAAAGCTGTTGGCCCGCCTGACCTTTCCCCTGCAACTGGACTATATCCATGTTACCCGCTATCGCAACGAGACCACGGGGGGCGATTTGCACTGGCGAGTCATGCCCGAGCAGTCACTGGAAAAGCGCAACATACTCATCATTGATGATATTCTCGATGTTGGAGCCACCCTGGCGGGCATCATTGCCCATTGTGAGCAGGAAGGCGCGGAGTCAGTCTACTCTGCGGTGCTGGTTGACAAGATTCACCAAAGGAAAATAGATAAGGATATACGAGCAGACTTCTGCGGGTTATCTATCGCAGATCGCTATCTGTTTGGTTATGGAATGGATTGCAAGGGCTATTGGCGCAATGCTGCTGGCATCTACGCGGTAAAAGGCCTGTAGCGCCGATGTCAGCCACAGGTCGGGAGGTTGCTATTGATTCGTTCAAATGGGATCAGTACCGGCGCTTGCCATTGCACCGGATTCCGCCAGAGTGGCGAAGCTGGGTGCTTGACAGAGGCTCACTGACCCGGCGCCTGATTCGAAAATCGCAAGGGCAGTTCAGTGTCGAGGTTCAACAACAGCGCTGGCAGTGCCCGAAGGCCAGTGAGTGCCGGTTACTCGGTCTTGATGACCGATCCGTGTCGCTAATTCGGGAGGTCAGGCTGCTGGGCGCCGGTACCCCCTGGGTATTTGCGCGGAGTATCCTGCCACTTTCGACCCTGACCGGCAAAGAGCGCTACCTTGGCAATCTGGGTAACAAACCCCTGGGCGATTATCTGTTCAGGTCACGCTCGATGAAGCGGGGGCCAATCGAAGTGGGTTATGGCGTCAACGATAAGAGAGAAGCACTTTGGGCGCGTCGGTCTGTGTTCTATTTGAACGGAAAAATGTTACTCGTTTGTGAATTCTTTTTGCCTGAATTGGCAACTCGTTATGAATCCCGGAGCAAGCACAGCCCATGATGACGATGTTTAAAACCCTTCTGGAAAAGCACGCAGTTTACGCCGAGCTGATGCGAACCGACAAGCCCATCGGCATTTTCTTGCTACTTTGGCCCACACTCTGGGCGCTCTGGTTCGCAGCAAGCGGGTTTCCCTCACTGAAGAACTTCGTTATTTTTTCTGCCGGTGTATTTTTGATGCGATCGGCGGGCTGTGTTATCAACGACTATGCGGATCGAAACCTGGACAGGTATGTTGAGCGAACCCGAAATCGCCCCGTTACCTCGGGTCGAGTCAGTGAAAGGGAAGCGCTCTGGCTGTTTTCCATTCTCTGCCTTATCGCTTTTGTTCTGGTTCTGATGACCAATCAGGCCACCCTGTTTCTGTCATTCGGCGGCCTTTTGCTGGCCTCGGCCTACCCCTTTATGAAGCGTCACACCCACTTGCCCCAGGTAGTGCTGGGGCTGGCATTTGCCTGGGCTGTGCCAATGGCGTTTATGGCACAAACCGGCCAGGTCACTGCGGTAACCTGGCTGCTTTATGCTGCCACTGTGTTATGGACAGTGGCCTTTGATACCATCTATGCCATGGTCGATCGTGACGATGATGTCAAGATTGGCATCAAGTCCACCGCTATTCTGTTTGGCGAGGCCGATAAACTGATGATTGGCCTCCTGCAGGCAGCGACTGTTGTTGTTTTGCTCATCGCCGGTTACCAGGCCCATTTTGGTTTGCTGTTCTACACCGGTGTGCTGGTGGCGGCAATACTCTTTGTCTATCAGCAATGCCTGATTGGAAACCGGGGCAAGGCAGACTGTTTTCAGGCCTTTTTAAATAACCATTATGTCGGGCTGGCAGTCTTTACCGGGTTGCTGTTTGAGACCTGGCCGAAATGAAGCCCGTGCCGGAATGGAACCGGTACAGTGCAGAGTCGGAGATAATGCAGGGTCGGAGACAATTTAACGGGCTGTCATATTTGTGTCACAGTTAGCGGTTGTAATATAACTGTAAACCAAAATCAGTATTCCTGTAAGGCTTGGTCTGGAAAACAATCGAGGTACCTGCAATGTCTGATAAAACCGTACTTATCGTAGATGACGAAACATCGATTAGGGAAATGATCGCCGTTGCACTGGAAATGGCAGACTACCACTGTCTGGAAGCAGGAAATGCCCTGGAAGCCCATTCCATTATTGTTGACAGGAAGCCGGATCTTGTCCTGCTCGACTGGATGTTACCCGGTGCCACAGGTATCGAACTTGCCCGTCGCCTGAAGCGGGATGAAAGTACCGCTGAAATTCCAATCATCATGCTCACAGCAAAGGCGGAAGAAGACAACAAGATACAGGGCCTGGAAGTGGGGGCGGATGACTACATCACCAAGCCCTTTTCGCCCAGAGAGCTGGTTGCGCGGCTAAAAGCGGTTCTGCGGAGAACCACGCGGCAAGGGGTAGAAAGCGCCATAGAAATAGACGGGCTGGTGCTTGATCCGGTCTGTCACCGGGTTACGGTGAATGATTCACCCGTAGCGATGGGGCCAACGGAATACCGCCTCTTGCAGTTTTTTATGACACATCAGGAGCGGGTCTACACGCGGAGCCAGCTGCTGGATCAGGTCTGGGGTGGTAATGTTTACGTGGAAGAGAGAACGGTCGACGTACATATCAGAAGATTGAGAAAGGCACTGGGTGAACAATATGATCATCTGGTTCAAACCGTTCGCGGTGCCGGCTATCGCTTCTCCACCAGGGCCGCCTGACCCCGACAACAGGTTGTTTGAGGTTCTTCCGGAATGAGAAAGAGCTGGTTACATTATGTCTTGTTGCTTGCATTCGGTTTTGTTCTCCTTGGTTTGATCGGCTACGCAATCGGCCAGCCGGCCTGGACACTGTTCGCCGGTGTATCTGCCTATCTGGTCTGGACACTTGCCCAGGTCGTCCGGTTACATGCCTGGCTGGCCCGGCGCGGCACTTCCTTTCAGCCACCAGAGAGCCTGGGGCTTTGGGGTGACCTGTTTGACGGAATACACAGCCTCCAGGTTCGACATGTTCGTGCCACCGAGCGCATGAAATCCTTTATTCACCGTATTCAGGAGTCTGCCAACTCATTAAAGGACGGAGTGGTGATCACTGACGAAATTGGCAGAATCGAGTGGTGGAATGTGGCGGCAAGCAAATTGCTCGGTTTCGAGCACCCGGCTGACAAGGGGCAACGGGTTTACAACCTGATTCGTCAGCCCGAATTCAGGCGATATTTTGAAGCGAAAGACTATGGCTCACCTTTTGAGCAGCCCTCGTCGCTCAGTCCTCACATCCGCCTGAAATACATGATTTCCCTCTTTGGTGACGGGGACAGGCTTATTATTGTTCAGGATGCCACCCGCATACACAGCCTTGAACAGATGAGAAAAGATTTTATCAGCAACGTATCACATGAGTTGCGCACGCCCCTGACCGTGATCAGTGGCTACCTTGAAACCATCAATGATAACAGTGACCAGTTACCCGAGAAATGGCACAGGGCATTCAAGACCATGGCTCGTCAGTCAACCAGAATGGAAAGCCTGATCAGTGATTTGCTATTGCTTGCGAAATTTGAAACCAGCGATGTGCGCAATAATCAAAAGCTGGTAAATATGAAACAGGTGATAGAAGGCATTCGTCAGGATGCGTTGGCGATAAATCAGGAAAAACGCCATAGCATCACCTTCGAGGTAGAAGCAGAGGATATTATGGGCGATATGCAACAGGTTCGCAGCGCTCTCTCCAATCTTGTTTTCAATGCGGTGAAATACACTCCTCCGGGAGGGCATATTGTTATTGGATGGATTAAAAAGCCGGGCGGCGCCTATTTCACAGTGAAAGATAACGGAGTGGGCTTCGACCCCATTCATATTCCCAGGCTGACCGAGCGATTTTATCGGGTCGATCCGGGAAGAAACAGCAAGGAAGGGGGCACAGGTTTGGGGCTGGCCATCGTCAAGCACGTATTAATCAACCACGATGGCGAACTGAAAATCTGCAGCACCCCGGGTGAAGGCAGTGAATTTACCTGCTTCTTTCCCAATTCACGCTATGTGGATGACAGTCGAACCCGGATTGCGGTTTAGCATTTTGTCTGTGATATGCCGGGATACAGGGAAAACCATGCTGCCGGTATTTTTCATAATGGAAATATCCTGGCTATACTGATTTGCAACAATGAAGCAAAGCGTCCAGGGTGAACGGGCAAGACAATTCCATTGTGCTCAAGATCATTTTGGAATAAATAATACTTTTTTGAAATAAGCAATAACTTCAGAAAGTTAGCCTGTTTTTTTGTTTTTGGAAAAAACCGGCAATTGTGCCTGTTTTCTGCAATGAGCACCATATATTGTGGAATAACAGGTAATTTCTGATTGGCGTTTTAAAAGTTTTGACAGACTGGTAAAAAGAGAAGATGAGATTTCTGTATTTTATTGATTTATATGTAGTTTTAAAAAGTCAATAGAGTCAGAAAGGAGCCCCGTTATTGAGGGGATTAAGACGAAGTAGTGATGTCTTTGAAGGACTAAAAGTCGTCAGAAAGGAGCCCCGTTATTGAGGGGATTAAGACTGATGTTAATAATTTCAGCATTGATAATCTTTGTGTCAGAAAGGAGCCCCGTTATTGAGGGGATTAAGACAATCCTGTAGCTTCTGCTCCAGCCTTGCAGCCTGGTCAGAAAGGAGCCCCGTTATTGAGGGGATTAAGATCGCTGCCTGAGCGAAGTCGAAGGCAGCGGTTTGGGGCTTGCAAATCCCCACTCTTTTGTTGATGGAAACAAACGCACAGCCGTTACCATTGGCACTATCTTTTTGAAAATCAATGAAAACCTGTTAGCCGCACCGGAACCGGACGCGGTTATTACGTTTGAAAATCTGGCTGCAGGCCAGCTTGATGGGATACAACCGGCTAAATGGTTTGAAGAACATTGCAGTAAAGCATAGCGCCCCAATAATGAGCGAAGCGAAAAGCCCGCTGTTTTCAGCGCCGATTTATTTGCTTGTTATGTGCCATCACACTAGACTGTACAGATAAATGTACATGAACATTTTGGAGAGTAATATGGATGCAATAAGCTACACCTCAGCCAGAGCAAACCTGGCAAAAACCATGGCGCATGTCTGTAACGATCACACCCCGATTATTATTACCCGTAAAAGTGAAGCCCCTGTTGTTATGATGTCTTTAGAAGACTACAACGCAATGCAGGAAACTGCATATTTACTCAGATCCCCGGCAAATGCCAGAGACCTTTTAGAATCTATCGCCGAACTGGAAGCTGGCAACGGAACGGAAAGAGAGCTTCTTGAATGAAATTAACCTTCTCGACCAGGGCCTGGGAACAGTACCTTTATTGGCAAACCACGGATAAAAAAATACTAAAGCGTATTAATTTGCTAATTACAGATATTCAAAGAACTCCCGGTAAAGGTATTGGAAAGCCTGAACCCCTGAAACACAGCCTGTCTGGATATTGGTCTCGCCGTATAAATGATGAACATAGAATTGTTTACAAGCAACAAGGCGACACGATTCTGATTGCACAACTACGCTATCATTACGAGATATAGCAATATAAAAATCTGGCTCCATGCCAGTCTCACACATCTGTTACCCCGTATCCGTTGTGCTGACACCATGACAGCCCTCAATTATTCTTACCAGTCACAAGTTCTCTTTCCAGCCACAAGTTTGTGTTATCACCTCAACTCGTGATTTCAGAATACACTTAAAACCTGAACAAAACGTAACGAACCAGACAATCCATCAGGAGAAAGTGTAATGAAAACTACAAGCTGCTTTTTAATGTTAGTCACCTTCATCTTTGTGGGTATCACTGGATGTTATGACTCAAAAACCGAAAAGGCATTTAACTATGCAGATGATCTGCAGCTGGCAATCGAAAGGTTTGAACAGTCCAGAACAGACACATCCAGAGAAGTCAATGAAATCACGGAAGAGGTTATCAAGAAACTGGCCGAAGAAACCCCTGATTTAAGATGGGTTGCAAAGTCGTGGGAGTCTGAATGGAGAGATGTTCAGGGCAAATATGACAAACTGGTAGGTGATTTTTCGATGGTTGCCACCTCCTCACGCAGTTATTTCAATCAGCTCGAACAACTTGCCAACGAGATTAAAAACTCCACTATCAAGGCTCCCGAGCAGGAGAAAAATGCAAGGTTAAAAACCTCATGGACAGAAACCTTTAACCAGGCCAGCAAAGACATAGAAAAATTAAGCACTCTTATAAAAGATGGCAATGATTTTCACAAAGTTCTAATTGGTGCCTCTTTGCGTGAAAAACTGGTTCAGAATATTGATGACCTCAAGAATATTTCCAAAAGAGCGCAGATATTACTGCACGATCTGGAAAAGCTGACCATTGAAGGTAAAAAGTTAACTGCGAATTGATTGCGATATGAAATTACTGCCATTAACACTCTTGCTTCTCTTAACCGGATGTTTTGCTGACGCCAGCCATACGTCATTGGAGGAATATGCCTCGGAATTACCTGGTGCCATAAAAAACGGGCCAGGTGTTTTACGGTATTTATCTGCAAGTGCAGGAAAGGCTCCGGATGTTCGTATGGCACAGCACTACAGGGATGTAACAGGCAAATGGCAATACCTTGCTGACCCACCGAACCATGATCATTTTATTAATGTCGAGTCGGTCTTTAAAAATCAGTCATTCCGTGGTGATTGTGAAGATTTTGCAGCAACTATCATGGCATTGTGTGCAGGTCTGAATCTTGAGTGCCATATTGCTCTTGGCGTGAAAAATAATTCCGGTCATGCATGGCCAGAATTAAAAATTCATAAAACCATACCCTCCCGGGCGCTATTAAAACGACTATCCAGGTTATTTGGCCAGTCGGCAAGCTATGTTTACAGAGAAAATGGTTTCTGGCTCCGCTTAAACCCAAAGGGAGTGCTTTCGGGATATAAAACCCATTACCTTATAAACGAAGCCGGAAAATTACAAAAGGCCGGAATGGAAAGTATACTGCCCCCCTGGTTCGATGATCAGAAGAACAGAAGGATACCGCAAGAACTGCCGCTTTTTTAAAGCAGTGAGCGCCACATAAATTTGCAACATTGTTCCGGTCAGTCTATCGTGAACGGGTACGTCAATTTCATTGTGGTTAAGATTATTTTGGAATAAATAATACTTTTTTGAAATAAGCAGTAAATTCAGAGAGTTAATTTGTTTTTTTTGTTTTTGGGAAAAATCGGAAATTGTGCTTTTTTTCTACGGAGAACACTATATTTTGTGGAAAAACAGGGTAATTTTTGACTGGCGTTTTAAAAGTTCTGACAGATTGGAAAAAAGAGAAAATGAGACTTCTGTACTTTGTTGATTTATATGTAGTTTTAAAAAGTCAATAGGGTCAGAAAGGAGCCCCGCTATTGAGGGGATTAAGACATTCCCCTATGCCTGATTAATTAACTGTCTCGGTCAGAAAGGAGCCCCGCTATTGAGGGGATTAAGACAGCTTCTGCTAATTCATCTGCATTTATTGATGAAGTCAGAAAGGAGCCCCGCTATTGAGGGGATTAAGACTGTTCATTCAGAGTTAATTCAATATTATTCTGAAGTCAGAAAGGAGCCCCGCTATTGAGGGGATTAAGACAAGATGCCCACTTCCTTCAGGAGAACACCTTCCGTCAGAAAGGAGCCCCGCTATTGAGGGGATTAAGACTAGCGTAATCAGCTTCTCTGATATCATCAGCTAAGTCAGAAAGGAGCCCCGCTATTGAGGGGATTAAGACGTTATGGACATTGCTGAACTTCACAGCTAAGGAATGTCAGAAAGGAGCCCCGCTATTGAGGGGATTAAGACACTAAGAATCTATCGTTTATAGCGTAATTAGCTGGTCAGAAAGGAGCCCCGCTATTGAGGGGATAGAGGTTGCTGCCTTCGACTTCGCTCAGGCAGCGGTGTGGGTTAGTTCGCTCTGGTCTATCAGGTACCACGCGGATACATTTATCAACAGGGCGCACCGTTTTGTTCACTATCCTGTCAATTGATATTTACCCAGGCCAAAGGTGGTTTTGCCACCGAGGTGAAGCTGTTCACCTATTTTGAGTAAGGGAATCGCATGGTTGATTTCACCATAAAAACTCACCTGGCCTTTTAATCCACCAAAAGGGAGCTGTGCTTTTTGTTTTAATGAGAAGCGTTGCCAGTCTTCATAATAACAATGGCTGGTCATTTCCTGTTCGCGTAGTGGTGGTCTTTCGTTGAATATCGCATCAAGCAGTTCATCATCGTCGATGACCCAGAAGCGGCTGAGTTGAGATAAACGGCGTAATATATGGTTACACCAGGCCCCCAGACCGGGGGCATGTCGCTTGACAATCTCCCCACGATACTTCAGGCGTACCGGTGTTATCATTTGTATTGCCAGTTCCATATTGCCTTCAAAAAACGGATCAAAATCACTTTGGGCCATGTAGTCTGACAGGGTCGACGGAATCAGCCCCGGCTTTAATCCGGCTGCTGTACAGGAGGCGATACTGATAATTTCAAAAGGCGTACGCTGGTCGCCCAGGCCCATTTTTTCACCCAGGGTCAGTGCCGTTACAATGGCATCCTGCAGGCGAATGGCACTGCCGAACAGGGTTAAATCAAAATCGTACAGCTCGCCTTTATGCCAGTGAGTTTTGTGGTCATTATTGGGGCAAATGATATAGGGTTTGGGCTGCTGCTGATCATGCTCGCCATAGCAAATATGGAAAGCCTGCTCATCAGAACGTTTCAGTGCATGGCCAAACCAGCCATGCAGCATGGAGCCCTTGAAGGCAGGTAGCACTGTATCGTGCTGAAATGCGAGGGTCACTCTGAGTTTCAGCAGAGGAAACCGGCTTGCCAGATGATGCAGGGCCGGGCTTATGCCGTAGCTCCGGTTCATGCTAGAGCTCCAGTTTGTACTTTTCTTTCAGGCTGTTCAATTCCGCTTTGTTGGCGGCTACTTTTTTCTTCGGTTTTTTGTGGTACTCATACTTTCTGGCCAGTTTATACAGTTGCATTGCAGATTCGGATTTAAATGCATTGTCGTCTGATAAAAACGTCGCCATAGCTTCGCGGATTAGCGGCGGAATATCATTTTGCTGACTTGCTGCCAGCTTTTCTTCCAGTTCAAGCAGTATCTGGCCGCAAGGTGACAAACTGGCCATTCTGGCCTGCCTTTCTGCGATGGCTTTTTGCTCATCGGCCTGTTTCTGTCGTGCTTCTTTGGCCTCTGCTTTACGCCCGAGTAATTCCTGATCCCTGCTGGATGTTGCATCGACAAGATCGCCCAGTCGGCCTTCACCAAAAGAGAGGGGTACATGATGCCTGGCAAATCTACCGGGCTCTGCACGATGCAGACTATTAAATGATTCAAGTCGAAGATTATTATTTTTAGCCCTTTGAAAGTCTTTGCTATCAATGGACATATATCGGGTATTCACATCCTGGTTATCATTCAGGTTGCTCATGGCCAGCAGATTGGCAATTTGCGGACTGTCTTGCCATTTATGGCTTTCGGTTTCAGGGTAACTGTCCGTCATTTGCCTGACGAAACAGTCTCGAAACCAGGCAACATCCGGTTGAGTAGCCTGAGTGGTTTGCGTATTTCCGTGCAGTTTGCTGATTCTGGCGCTCAGGCGAACGCTGCCTGCGCCAAAAGGTTTACCATGACCAAGCTGATGGTGATATCGCTCGTCGCCCGAGAGCTCGATACTCCACAATAATGCGCCCAGTTCGACAGGGTTAAGGTTATGAAAAACAATTTTTCCCGTGAATTGACTGTTTACCGGAGCCAGCTCCATCCTGCTGCTAACATTGGCATTCTTGCCCGTCGCATTACTGATCAGTTTGCCAGAATCCGGTTTTCTGGAAATGTATCGCTTCCAGCCAGCAGGGGTGGTATCAGAATCGTAGGTGTTGTACTCATTCGGTGACTTCTGCTCCAGATAAGCCGGATAGAAGGTCGGCTTGGGGTTATTCAATATCAGGGTTGAAGATAAATAAAGCTGAGGTTCTGAAAGGTTGTCGGCTGTCGCATCCGAGAAGATCACACGGCTTTTGAGCCCCAGACCATTGTCTCTTATTGTCCCGAATATCAGCTCTGCCAGATCAAAAAAGGCCTCTGACCGATGATTTTTTGTTGCCCTGTCGATCAGATCCTGCACTGTGTGCTTATAGGACGCTCTCGGCATTTTAGCAAAACCAAAAGCTTCTATTCTGTTACCCGATTTATCAGTAAGCGCAAATACCGGAATCCCGTTCGTTGGACAGAAGTTGCCCTGCAGGTACTTTACCTGCTCGGGGCGATGATTGCTGAACAATGCACTGACTTGCCGGTCAATCTGGTCAGATGTGGGTCTATCCCGCTTGTTAAAAAAGAAGTAGCTGAACTCATAGTCCCCGGGTTTGCCCCGCCCTTTTATCCGGTTGTTGGTGAAAACAAATTGCCCTCTGGTATTGCCTTGTTGCAGGGATCTTGCCCAGCGATTTTTTTGCTTGCCTTCTTCATCGGATATATTGGCAGTAAACGTCCTGGAAAGGGGTAGCTTCCTGTATTTTTCTTCAGCAGGGTCTTCATTTTTTATGCTGACCTTTAAGCTGTCTTTTATATCCTGGTGCTTTACCTTTGCACAATCGCAACCGGTATAAATCCATTTCTGTTGACTGTTGTCATACTTTATCCAGCCGGGTTCTACCCGGCTTTTACCAATGATATCGTGCAGATAGTGATTTTTTGCGCTGGATAGATCACGAAAGGAAAACTGCTGATTATCAACCGCATTAAACTTGCCAAAGCTGGCGATTTCCAGCACATTACGAATCATGCCCTTGACGCTGGAGCCGGGTATCACCGGGTTGCCCACCGGGTCTCTGGCCCATTTTACCAGGGTAGTCCGGTCGGCTTTTTTTTCCTGTTCAGCACCGACACACAGAGGCGTGCTATTGGTTAACCTGTATTCAATAATGCCGGAATAGCCCTCTTTAAAGGGCACATCATGGCTGACCAGATGCGCCCAGTCTGGCATATAGACCCACCTGGACAATGGCACGAAATGGTAGGGTGCATGAACTGTATTCACTTCAGGATAGTCAGGCATCAGTTCGCTCCTCCGTTATTTGTGATTTTTTTAAAACCGGCGAATTGCTGTACTGCGGGTTGCCAGCGTCCCTGGTGTTTCTCCGAGGTTTCCTGTTGCCACCACAGGCGGTATACGGCGGTGTTATATTGCTCTTGCAATGCACCATTACGCACATGGAAATGCTGTTCGCTGAATGCCATATTTGATTCGGCTTCTGTATAGATCGAAGTAACCACGGAATAGCGGTTGTCAGAGATCAGCCTGATGCTTAGGCTGTCCCTGGCACGACAATACTCGGCTTCAATCATATCTTCTCTGATGGGTGCTGTGGCGGAAAAACAGACCTCATCCCGATACATAACCCAGCCCTGATCGGGCAAAAACGCCGATATTGCCTGACGCATCTCTTCTGGAGACATGACCTTCTGTCCGGTTTCGAGGCTGCCGCTTTGCAGCCTGGGTAATGCCACGCCAAATAGCGCTCGTTCGTTGCCGGCTTGCTGCATACGGTGATAGTGATTCAGGCTCATGCGATAGCGTCCCCATTGTTGGTTGTTTGAGAGGGCAGTTGTACCAACCACTTTTTATTACTTTTTGAATTGTCTTCTGAATTGCCTTCTGAATTGCCTTCCGGATTGGCGCAGGGCATCACCAGACTGGTTCCCCGGCCACTACCGGCTCCCATTGGTAACAATCCGAGTTTCAGATCGTTGAGAGTATCGGCCAGTGCCGCTTCCAGTTCACTGGATAATTGCGCATCCCGCCTGAGCCACAGCTTTATGGTGAAGCGGGGTCGGTAAAGTAATTCTTCACTGAACAGGGCGCCTTTGCGAACGCCTCCGGTAAAACGGTCAACGCTGTTGTGATGGCGAATAACGGTGTGCTCATAGTCAATATCGCAGTCATCAATATAGAGTCGGCCTGCCCGGCTGTCTTCATGGTTTTCCGATGCGAGGCCAAACAGGGCGGTTAATTCTCCGGGTCGCTGCTGCCAGTCGTCATGGCCGCTTTCTGCCATGGTCTCAGCCCATATTTCTTTGTGTTTTCGCCAGTGGTAGGCCACCCGGTGGGCGATCATACCTTTGATGCTGCTGCCACAGAGTACGGCTTTATTCTTTTTCAGGCTTGCCACGTTTTTTTTCCATTCAAACCGTGGCTCACTGTAGGTAATCAATGCAACGGCGTTTTCAGGTCGGTTTTTGCCCAGGAGTTCGCTGCCTGAACCACAACGCCAGTTATCCAGCGCCTGCAGCGGAAGTTCGGCAATCAGGCGCAGGGAGCTGCTTTTTCCTGGCTCGGGCAGCCTGTTTTCCGACGTGACCCGGGCCTGGGTGTTCAGTGCCTGCCGTAATCTGGCAGCGGCACTTTGCCCTTGTGATAAATCTATCTCATGCTGCTCACAGGCAATTACTTTGATTTTTCCCAGACCATTACGGGTACTCGAGCCAAATGCAAAAGCCGGGTCGTGCCAGAGGCTGAGTAACTCTTGCCATTCATCCTTATGCAGGGTGGCATTGTCACCTCTACCTCGGTCACTCCAGCGCAGGGTGATACTGAAACGAACGCCTTTGGGCAATAGAATCTGGTCAAACTTGCCTGTTTCCCTGGCCACGCCACGGTCATTGATGGCTACACGTTCTCTGTGATGGGGGCGCTGTTGCGATAACAGATTCAATACCGCGTCCTGTTCTATTTCGGCAATGGGTGTCAGGGGTAAAACCGCCTGGTTTTTACTGTTTAACACCCGTCCATTACTGATGCTCAGGCTTGAGCTTTGTTCGGTGGTTCCCAGCCATTTATCACGCAGTGCCAGGCTTTTTTCTTTATCGGATGCTGCACAGGGGGCGCTTTGAATTACATGGCTCCATACTCCCGCAATTGCCGTAGCGGGAATATAAGGCAAACCGTTTACATCTCTTGCCAGTTGGGTATCAAAGCCGGTTTCCCGGCTGCCGGAATTAATGGCCATGGGGCTTCGGGTTTCAATAACCAGTTGAGTGACGTGGATTGTGCTCATGATTCTGTCTCCCCGTGATGACCGGTATTGATTTTGAACTCTTTTTCACATGCGATTAAGCCACGCCAGGTGGACAGGTCGTGACGACCCAGTTTCTCCAGTAACAGGCGCATGGTGGCGAGGGGTTGGTCAGCGAGCAGTTGTTCTGCACAGTGTGCAAAAGTAATCAGTCTGTCGCCATTATCCCACTGGATTCCCCATCCCAGTTCATCTCCTTCGGACTTGCATATTGCCTGCTCTCCAGTGAAGACATCCTCGCTCCATTTGTCGGCAGCGTTTCGCGTTTTCTCTTCAATACGACGCCACTGGCTGCTTGATGGGCCAGCTTCATTGCTGATGACGATATGGTTGTATTTTCGGGCGTTGCGATAGGCTCGAACAATCTCCTCCAGTAATTGACTGGCACTTTCCTGTTGTTTGTCTGCGTCTCTATTCAGGTTGAGGCGCTGTTTCACCCAGTCAGTCAGGGCAGAGTCTTCTGTCATGGCTCTGATGCCGCCGTCTGGTTCAGTCAGTGGCAAGGCGTTAAACAAAGGCGTATCGGCCAGCGTCGCCCTGACAGCCCATTCCGGGTTAACGCTGACCCATCCCAACCCCTGTTGCCGGTTGATGCCGATTCCCTGTTCAGCAAGCGTGTTTAACTGGGCACCGGTCAAAGGCCGGGTTAATTTGTAAACCAGAACCGAACCCTTGTTGATCAGTGCCTGTTCGCTGTCCAGACCCTGGCGCTTCTGGTTAAAGCGACTGATAACCGAACTGCGAATAAAGCTGTTTTTTTCGATCAGGTGGCCTTCTGCATCGGGAACCAGACTGTGTAGATCCGGGGTCAGTGTGGGCAGGCCGGTATCCGACAGGCATTCACAGTCACTCAGGCACCACAGCACCAGCCTGTTTTTATGCTTTGCAGGAGCGACAGGTGCAGGAACAGTGATCAGCTTTAATTCTACACGGCCAAATTCGGTATTACGCGAGCGACCAATGCGCAGCACGCCATTCAGGCTCTGTTTCAGTTCCTCCAGAACACTATCGTCGTCACTGTCTATCCAGCCTGAAAACTGCTGACCGGCTTCGATACAGGAATAGGAAAAAAGCTGGCTTTCTCTGGCTTTTCCCTTGAGTGCATCCAATGCCGTTTTGGTAGTGATACTCTGCCTGACAATGCCTGCATCGCCCTGTGCATTGATGTAGCCATCGCGACACTGTTTGTATTGAACGCCGCTGTCCCGCCTGAAATCAGCCGCTGCCTGATTGCTGATTGCAGCCTTGTTGTACCGGCCATTTTCTATAACGCTGGCACCCTTGGGAAAATGCCAGCTGGCCGGTGTTGGCAGGCAAAGCCGGTGATTATGCACCGGGTAGCAGGGGCTGAACCGGGTCTGCCCGGAGTGAAAGGCGTGCCAGCTCCGGTTGTCTTCCATGGTGCTGTAATGGCGGCTTGCCAGGGCACCCAGAATGGCGCTGCCCGGAATATAATCCAGACATTCATGGTTATTGGTGGTCGCATTGTTCTGACTGACAATCACCGGGTCGAGCGTTCTCAGGGTATAGTGCAATTTCATAATCAGGCTCCTTTGATCTGCTCTGCGGTGACTTCGACCTGCCCCAGGCCACGATGACGTTTGGCTCCCAGTTCATAAATCAACGCAACTGTGTTGCCTAACCAGTCGGCAAAATCTTCGCTTATGGCAACAAATTCATTGAAAGCCGGATGACTGTCATTCAGGGTTAACAGGGCAGTCAACGTCATGGGAATGGCGACTTCCATGCTGCGCAAACTGCCATTTTCGGCCACACCCGTTTCATGATTGATTGCCGTTGAACTGATGACCCTATACAGCTGTGCGCCTGCCCCCGGAGTCCGGATGAAAAACTGCGTCTCGGCATCGGAAAGCCGGGCGCTGGAAATCTGGATGATGCCCTGTTTACTGTCACCGGCGCGATCCTCACTGCCGAATAGCAAAGTAACGACCCTGTCAGAGTTCTCGCCAAACCACTGATTATCCGCTGCTGTAGAAAAAGCCTGGCGCAGCAGGCCTTTGACGGATTTTCCCGGTAAATATGGCAATCCGTTATGATCTTTCAGCACCAGTGCATCGGCATAGGCACCTGCTGCCTTGCCATTACCAATATGCCAGTCACTGGTGATAGTAAAGGTTAATCTGAACTGGCTCATCAGGCGGTCACCTCATCTCTGTTGGTTGCATGGCTGTTTTTGTCCTGGTGTCTGTCCTGGTGTCTGTCCTGGTGTCTGTCTTTTATACCCTGTGGTCTGAAGTGATCCAGAATCAACAGGTCGTTGATAATTGTCTGAGCATTGCCATCCGCATCCAGCCAGTACCAGCCTTCACAGGTCGCATTTTCAGGCGTGCAGTCATTCAGCAACTGTTGCAGCTTTTCAATTGCTTTTTTGTCCGTGCATAGCTGAATACCACGGTGATAAATTCTTTTCGCTTCTTCCAGATCATTCATGGCGATATGGGTGGCCATTTGCCGCCACCTTGCCATCGAGACCGGTGCGTTCCCCGACTGATTTGACAGTTCCACAATCGCTTCGAGCTGGTTGAAATCGGTACGGCAGTTTCCGGATTCCGGCGCATCGACAAAATAACGTGCCTGTCCCAAAGTAATGGTTTTGTCGTTAATTGGCGTGGTTTTGTCGTGAAACGGACAGGTTTGTGATTGCTGCATCAGGGCATCAAAATCATCCGTAACAGCATTGGACAAGCGATAAATGGCCAGTGCCGCCGGGCCCACCTGGTTCGAGTCAACCACACTTTTGGTCAGTACCTTGGCAGCATCACACAGACCTTCGACCACATGGTGTGAGTGGGTAAAAGGGTGACCGGCCTTATGATACAAAATACCGCCACTGGCACTTAAATGATCCAGTTGGCTGCCAGAATCTTTTAATACCTCGTTAGAGCCTTTCAATACCTTCCTGAAGGTATCGGCCAACCGCTCTTTCGAGGCGGATGTAAACTCACGACAGAATATCCGACTGTAATCCAGCGCCAGATCGGCCCGGCACAGCAGGGTAATATCATCACCGCCGAGCACCACAGGGCGCATGGGCAGGAAGGTTTTGTCGCCCCGGGTGTAGAGCCCCTTGTCATAAACAAACTGCGTCGCTCTTTGTGCTGCGATTACCGTTGCCTTACCGAGTGCGTCTGAAAAATGACGAAACGCCTTGCGATACGCTTCCGGTGTTTTGTCCGCCAGAACCTGGTTCAGTTGACGAAGAATAATCCCCAGGCCGTTACCATCTATGTGTATCAGCGCCATGTCTTTAATGGCTTCACGGGAAGAGTCCGTATTATCATTTTGAAAATTGAAGTCGTGATCAAAATCAATCGGATAGTGAACCCGGCCTTTCAGATCGTTCGGCGTGAAGTTATCCTGCAAGGCAGCGGAGCCGCGCATATCCCACAATTGATAGGCCTGACGATGATGCTCGGTATCGAGATCGCAGTAACCTTCGTCTTTTGATGCGCGTTTCGCCATGTCGGACATGGGAACGCCGGGTTTGCCTGTGCGCGGGTCACGCGCCAGAATGGCTTTGCCAACCGGGAATTTGACATCTGGCGTATTGCGGTTTGCGGCCAGCAGCTGGTGACCTTCCTTAAGCGCCTGAGGCAGGTCATCGCCCTGGCTTAACGCGTCGGTAAACTCCAGCGAAGGGAATAACTGCTGTATCGTCAGTGTCCACAACGAACGCAGAGTAACCAGCGGCTCTCTGCTGTTGCAACAGGCGTAGAACGCACCGCCCTTGCAACGTAAAAATCGAATCAGGGTATGGCTTTCGGGTTTTTCCGGGTCAATCAGGTCGGATTCCAGAGACGCGTTTTCCAGTACCTTATAGAGGGCACAGTCTTCCGTGGAATCAATCAGCCGGTCAAGACGCTCACTGGCAGAGATGATGTCTCTCAGTTTACCTGATGCAAACAGGTAGGATTGTATTGCTTTGGCTTCAAATAAATAACAATGGAGCATCGTGTTATTCCCGTAAGGTTGCAATTAATGAGCGGTAAAAACAAATTTGTTTATGTTCCAATAAAGTTGTTTTTGAGCAAAAAGCGGCCGGGTTGCGAGTAAAACAGCCCATACATGGCATTTCTCCTTTTAGAACCTGTCATTGAATCGTGTGACTCGTTGCGTTCTGTTCAGGTTTTTAGTCTATTCCAAATCACCTGCTTGTGGCGGATTCACAAACTTGTGGTGGTTCGCATCTGCCTGGTTGTTGGCCATGCTATTTGAGGCAGAGCGGTTTGGTGTTTCTCACCTTTGTGATGTATCACCGGGGGGAAGGTGTAATACGGGTGTCGGACAGGCACCATTCCCTGAGTACGTCAGTTCGTGACACTTCAGGGGCAGGATGACTTTCAAAAAACAGAGCTTATGCTGCTTTTTGAGAGTAACCCTGCCCCTTGTGTTTGAGGTAGCCCTTTTTTATCGCTTTTTTCCGGTCTGTATGCACGGCAGCCTGATTGAACTGTCTGGCATATTTGGCAACATAATTATTCTGAACGGGTTGCGGGGATTTTCTCTTTTTCGATTTCATTGCATGACATCCTTTCTGTTTTTTATCTGGTTACAGCTTGCTGCAAGGTGTCTACTCACGCCTCCAGGGGCAGTCTGCGCCGGAAGACGCTGTGAATACGTCCCTGTAAGCTCGACTTTGGCATCCATGCCAAAGACGCTTCCTGCGCAGACTGCCCCTGGAGGCTTACACCGGATGGGGGTAAGTAGTTACGCTGCAAGAATACACGGAAAAACCGGGCATGGCCAATTCACAAATCTGTTATCAGAAAGGCAGGGGGCTTTGTGCAAGGGAAAAAACTGACAAGTTTGTGGAATTACCGTTAGCCGGAAAACGCCCTACACTAAGTGGCACAAGATGACATAATACGGAGTGAATCATGACATTACCAGCCGCATACCCTCGTCGAATATTAGTTGCAGTCAGCGGATTAAGCCCGGCCATTCTGACAGAAACCCTGTATGCCCTTGCCACAGATAGCGAGCGACCCTTTATTCCCACAGAAATTCACCTGATCACCACCCTGGAAGGCAAAGAGCGGGCGACAAACTCCCTGTTAAAAGGTGCCGATGCCGCCTTTACCCGTCTGTGTGAAGAGTACCAGCTGCCCGGCATCACCTTCAACGCTGATTGTATCCATGTCATTACTGACGGAGAAGGCAAGCCCCTGAGTGATATCCGGTTACCCGGGGATAACCAGAGAGCGGCCGATTTTATTGTTGATACGATTCGGGGATTTACCGCCGATGACGAGAGTGCTGTGCATGTCTCCATTGCCGGAGGAAGAAAAACCATGGGCTATTATGTCGGCTATGCGTTGTCTTTGCTTGGTCGTGAGCAGGACCGCATGTCGCATGTGTTGGTGGATTCGGATTATGAGCGATGTCGTTCGTTTTTTTATCCGACAAAAAAACCTGTCGTCAATATTAACAGTGACGGTAAGCATATCGACTTTTCTGAAGCAAAGGTACACCTGGCGGAAATTCCGTTTGTGTGTATGCGCACCTATCTGCCCCGGTCTGTGTTGAAAAAAGACGCGCTGATTACAGGTAAACGCAGTTTTTCGGAAGTGGTTAAACTGGCTCAGCCTGACCAGAGAGTAAAGGCTCTGGAAATTAACCCGGAAAATCAAATTCTGAAGGTGAATGGACTTGAATTTAAGTGGACCGCAGGGACTGTTAACCTGGCTTTTTATATCTGGATGATTATGGAAACAGTCATAAAAGGTAAAAGGCTTGCCTGCCCCCCCGATATTGGAGACGAGTCGGGCAAACCCTATGGCGAAAAGGCGTATGGCGAGTCACTTCATGAAGTCTATGACAGGTTTTTTGATGGTATGTCTGACAGGTCGAGTAAAGCCATGCAAAACGGCATGACATTTCATTACTTCTCCGAGAGAAAGAGTCGGGTAAACAAAGAATTGAAAAGCCAGTTAGGTGAGGTGCTCGGTGGCCTGCTGGAAATCAGGTCTGCCTCATCAGAGAATTTTGTTGATGTGAGCGAGACCGATGTGACGCTGATCGATCCGTCGTTTTGAGATCAATGCATTTGGCTGGAAATAAAGCCCGGAAGGTGGCGAAACCGGGCTTGTTGACTGCCAGATACGGCTCCAGGGGTTAAAACCTGCCTGCAACAGTGAGGAATGATTATGGCTCAGGTCTATTTATTAAACGCCCCCGTCATCACCTGCTATGGCGACTACCGCTTTGAAGGTCCGGTCTCAATCGGTTTCGTGAAAGAGTACCTGGCTCCGGGCTTTGAAAGTGCAATCGGCCACCAGGCCACCGCCGACCTGCTTTCGGAAATGCTGGGAATGGACGTGCCGATGCACCGGCAAACTATCAGAATGCAGCCTGAAGACAGTGCCATTGTTATGCGCACCCTGGTGCGTATTCCGGAAGCCAAAGTGCTTGATAAAGCCGCACTGGCTGAAATACCCGTTGAGTTAGGGCTGCTCACGCGTCTGGGTTAGCCGGTTTATATCGCGTCACTATTTTCTTGGTTCAATAACGCTATTTTCGTATTGCGCTTTCTTTGCCTGCCACCGTCTCCCTCCGGTAACCAGATTATTTAAAATGTCTTAATCCCCTCAATGTCGGGGCTCCTTTCTGACCAAAATTGGCGGCAAAATTGGGCCGTGGTTCTGGATGTCTTAATCCCCTCAATGTCGGGGCTCCTTTCTGACTCTATTGACTTTTTAAAACTATATATAAATCAATAAAGTGCAGAAGTCTTGTTTTCTCTTTTCTCCAGTCTGTCAGAACTTTTAAAACGCCAGTCAGAAATTATCCTGTTTTTCCACAATATATGGTGTTCATTGCAGAAAAGAAGCACAATTGCCGGTTTTTCCCAAAAACAAAAAAACAGGTTAACCTTCTGAGTTTGAGACTTATTTCAAAAAAGTATTATTTATTCCAAAATGATCTTGATCACAGTGGAATTGTCTTGCTCATCTACCTTAGACGCTTTGCTTCATTGTTGCAAATCAGTGTAGCCAGATTATGTCCATTCCGAAAAATACCCGCAGCATGGTTTTTATTAACGACGCCTGGCAGAGCAGAGTGACTGGCCAAGGAATTTGTGACGGTGCGAGACCTTACCTTTTATCGTTTTATCCGGGTGTGTGACCAGATCCAGCTTTTTCAGCTCAATGGTCAACCGGTTAAAACTGCTGTGCATGGATGATTCTGTTTTGGCGAGTAGCAGAATATCATCGGCATATCGAACAAATGGAATACCGGCTTTGTGCAATTGCCAATCCAGACTGTTGAGGTACAGATTGCCCAGAATGGGAGAAAGAATCGCTCCCTGGGGAATCCCCCGGGATTTTGCCAGAAGAGTTCCCTGTGTTTTATGTGCATCAAGCCATTTATTGATTAAATGACAGGTGGGTTTGTCCCGCAATGTTTGTTTTATGTGTTTTTTCAGCTTCCCTAACGGGATTTGATCAAAAAAGTGATAGACATCGGTGTGAACCAGATAGGGGTGCCCCTCGGAAATAATGGTGCGGGCTCGCCCGGCGGCCATCTGGATGTTGCGCCCTGGCCGAAACCCGAAGCTGTCTGTATGGAATCGGGGTTCCAGAATGGGCGTTAATATTTGCAGTAATGCTCTTTGGGCAAGTTTGTCTCTTAATGTAAGTGCGGTTAATTGCCGCGTTTTACCATCAGCCCTGGTGAGTTCGAAACGGCGTATCGGGCCGGGTGTGAAACGGTTTTTTTCCAGGTCATCCCTCAGGCTGAGAATATGCTGTAGTTTGTGTCTCTCCATTTCGGCACGTCTTACTCCGGGTTGCCACACCGTTTTGTCGTTACGAAACCAGTTCCATGCCCGGTCAAGATTTTGTGGGCACAACATCTGGTGAATAATCGTTGTCATGGTTCAACTCCTGATTGACTATGTCTGTTGGTTCAGCCTGATGATTGAGGACAGAGGTGGCAAAATGATGGGCCAGATAGTGGCAAATATCTGAAATATGCTCTGCCTGCTCCGGAACCGGATAACCTGGCCACAGATGGCCACTGTATTCTCGCCAGATTATCCCCGAGGATTGTCTCCAGCGGGTGATGGCAGGCATAAAAACCGGCCATCCTGATTTTGCCAGCCGCCATCCTTCATTGGTTTTCCTGAGTTGATCAGGAGAAAGCGTTGTCTGGCAAAGGTTCACCACAAAGCAATCGACAAGCGGGCGAAACGGCTCCAGTATATCCAGCACCAGTGAGGGTCGACCAGGTACAAGCTGGTGCAAAAAACCGATGTCTATGTCGAATCCTCTCTGCACCAAAGCCTGTCTCACGTCACCTTGAACAAATGAATAGGAAAGCGATAGCAGTGCATTGACCGGATCCAGCGCCGGCCGTCTGTTTCGGCCGGAAAACCCCCATTTTTGATCGAATGATTCTGCCAGCAATGCAAACCAGGATTTTGACACGGCACCTTCCATGCCTCTTATCGAGTTTGCCGATTTTGCGGTTTCAAGTGCGTTGTCGGCCTGGGTCAGTGAGCGGATGAATTGTGCGTGCCGGCAACTTTTATCGTCAATGTACCGGCTGGTTGCCAGTGCCAGCCGGTATCCGTTGAATTTCGCCTGTACCAACGCTTTGATCAATGGCAGGCAGCCAACACTGTCAGCGGCTATTCTGTGTTGCCTGGTTCTGAGTTGAACAGATGGCACCTGGCCCGGTGTCAGCCAGTTAATGGCTCCGTTACTGCGCCTGTCGCAAACCATGGTGGGCACACCGTTGGCAGCGGCTTTTTGCAATACATCGGCATTTAATTGTACTTTTCCCCGTATTACCAGGCAGTCTACCTGGGACAGGGGGATACGTTTGACCAGTCTGCCATTGTGCTCGATGCGTAATGCCTTCGATTCTGTGCTGAGGCTGCAGGGCGGTTCTGCAAGTACTGTGATCATCGTCAGTTCCCCCTTTTAATTGCTGACAGGCTATTGATAATCCACTGCTTTTTATGAGCCAAACAGTGCTGAAAAAATGCCGGGCGATGGTTTGGGCGAATTTGTGGATTGCGGGTTGGGTGTCAGGCTGCCATTCAGCCATAAAGATTGACGTCCCTTGATCCGGTAAACCCGCACGTCATCTTCGTCTTCGACGATATCGGCAATCTGGTTAAAGATATTCTGCATTTGCCTGTGTCCATCAATAAGAAAAACAGAATACTGGATGGCAAAACCCAGCTTTTTCAGTCGGTAATGAACCTTGCGCAAACGCCTTGGGTCTCTTATGTCATAGGTGAACAGGTAGGTGCCTTTTTTGGGTGTCATGTTTTTATCTCCCACAGGCCATCGGGAAAACTGCTGCGACCTTCCCCCAGCCATTTTATTCGCCTGGGCTGGTGCAGCCAGGCAACTGCCAGCCTGTCTGTCTCTGCATCAATTTCTTCAGATAGCTGTATGAATAATTCTTCGGCTTCCCGGTAGTTCAGGTAGCACTCTGCCACGGATTTTTGTCCTTCGATTCGCCAGTCTTTCAGTATGCGGAAGACTCTCTGGCGGGTTTTATTGTCACTGATGTCATAAGCCACAATGGCAGGGAACCGCCTGATCATCACTGTTCTCCTGATAGTCTGCCTGAATGTGATTCATTCTATTCCGGAATGGGCCGGTTTGACGTTTCGCAAGTTTGTGATGAAGAACAGATGGAGCCAGGGTCATCACCTGTTCATTATCGCTTATTCAGGCTGGCAGACCCGCAGTGACAAATTTGTATGTTCCGCAGTCAGGTTTTTTGGGGCAAAATTACATTTAATACTCAGGTCAAATTAAGGAGAAGAAAATGAACGATAACATAAACACATGGGTTGACAGTCTTCCTGATGAAGCAAAGGAACTCGTCAAAAAAGAAACCGAAAAGGCGTTTCCCTATGAGCCCAACATGTCCGTATTGATAAAAAAGTGATTGACCACTAACTTGTTAAATAAAGTGGTAGCGCATTTTGCCGGATAATCCGTATTGCAATTACGCAGTTGTATGACTTTAACTTGAAACCAGAGGAATAGTGATGAAAGAGAATATTCTGTTTGCTCCTACCAAAGAAATTGCCGCCTGGGCCGAAAACGACTTTTTTCCTATTGGCAGAGTAGTCACTGACTATGATGAATTGCTCAGGCTTGACCTGCAGCAGGTTGGTTCCCTGTATGGAAAGTTCTCACAGGAGCAGTTATCCGCGTTTATCGGTTTTGGTTTGCGTGTGTATCACCTGGAGTCGGAGTCTCGTGATGATACTTTTCAGGATAGGGGTGAACGCTTTATCTGTTACCATCGGGGAGAGAACAACGAGCCGCAGCAGTCAGCGATTCACGTATTATTGGTATCCGGCCATATTGTTCCGAATCTTGTTCCTGTTTTTGACGAGCATGACAAAAAAGGCGTGACCGGGATTGTGTTGGTAACCACATGTCAAATGACGGAGGCAGAAAACGTGATTCGCAATCTGGCTCATGACAGAGGCATTCCGGTTTATAAACCCTGGCCTGCACATCACAGTAAATATTTTGGCAATCTTGAACGTGCTCAGGATCTGGTAAAACGTTTGCGACGTTTATACCCCGCCAGCCCTCTGGTTTTAAATGCTACGGGTGGAACCAAGCCTTTCAGTATGGCTTATGTCGATGCTTTTCGCCATGAAGCCAATGCCCGGATCATTTATGTGGACACGCAAAGTCGTAATATCGAACGTCTGGATACTGATGCCAATACGCCTTTGCCCAATGTGTTGACGTTACGCGAATACTTTGATGCCGTGAACTTTGAGGTTATATCCATTGAAAGTGAAAACACCGAAAAGGCGGAGGCCATTGAAAAACGTGCCAGGTTGACCCGTTCTCTGGCGGAGGAATTGCCGGAAAGAAAAGGAGGAAAAAAACAGGGTATAAAAAAGGCTTCAATGGCGGGGATAAATATGCTCGCACAAATCGGAATGGACGCTTACCGCCAAGGGCAGGCGGGCATTGCCAAACTGGAGTATGCACCAGATGGAGCCACGATAGCATTGTTAAATCAGGCACAGCAAGCAGGGCTGCTGGATAAGTGGAGTAATACAGAGTGGCAGTTTTCCTCTTTGGATGCAGCTCGTTATTTGGGGGGTGTCTGGTTGGAAGAGTTCGTCTACCTGTCGCTTGGAGATGCGGTTAAAAGGTGGCAGCCGGAAGTGGGTGCCATTCATCTGGCGATGGGGGTAGAGGGGCGTTGGCATAATCAAAAAGGAAACTCACAAGGTGTAAAAAATGAGTTTGATATTTGTGTGGTATTTAACAATCAGTTGCTGTTAATCGAGTGTAAGACGGCCAGGTTTGGCGGGCAGGATCATGGCAAAGCCGGTAGTAACAAGGCCGGTAATAACAAAGTCAAAGCGCAGGATGTGGTGAACAAGCTGGATCTGTTTAACCGGGCGGCTGGTAGTCTGTTTGGTGCCGGGTGGCTGGTTTCGGCCAGTCGTTTACCGGAACATGCACGGCAGCGAGCTGAAATAAACCGGAATGTGGTTCTGGATGGTATCGACGGAATCAATCATCTGGTCGCAAAATTTGATCAATGGATCGAAGATACACGATCAAAGCCGGTGCCAGATTAACTAACGAGCACTGGTAGTTGCTGGCGCTGCCGTGAGCCGCAGAAATCCGGCAGGCCATCACAGACAGTTTTCGACGCATAACGCCAAACTTCTGGCGGTTGTTATCCGAGGGGTAGTTCCCATGACGAATCTCTTCCGGATATTGTCGGAGCTGCCTGCGCTAAATCCTGTTATCATGGAAAGCAAATCTACCAAGGAAGCCAGGCCCATGCCCGATCAGGATGAACAACAGGAAAAAGATCAACGCGATCGACCGAAGCAGAACAAAAGCACGGGCATTATCGACCCCCATGACCGGTTTTTCCGCACCATGATGCAGTACCAGGATTTTTCATCCGCATTTTTCGATGTTCATTTACCTGACAAATGGTCTCGCCATCTGGAAGCCGACTCGCTGACATTGTCAAATGAAACCCATCTGGACAAACAGCTACAAAAAACCATGAGTGACCTGGTATTTACCTGCCAGATTAAAGGACAAACCAGCTATCTCTGCCTGCTGGTCGAACATCAATCCACCCCGGACAAGATGATGGCCTTTCGCATGATGGATTATGTATTTGGCGTGCTACGCAGTGCCTTGAAACGCCACCCGAATCGACCACTACCGCCGGTTTATGGCCTGCTCTTTTATCATGGTCAGCAAACGCCTTACCCCTACAGCCTGAACCTGCTCGATTGCTTTGATGACCCGCTTGGTATTATGCAGGAAACGCTTTTTCAGCCGGTGCCCATTGTAGATGTGAATCAGATTCCGGATGAAGAGTTGAAAAAACAGGCCTGGGTGGGCGCACTTTCAATGGGGATGAAGTACATCAGAGAGCAGGAGCTATCACCA
>PDPE01000047.1 GCA_002747395.1 Pseudomonadota bacterium | reverse complement strand
AGCTTCCTCTCTGAAGGAGCCGCGAATTATATACCTCTCCTCTACACCGTCAAGCAGTTTGTTGAAAAAAAACTGAATTCACTGTTTTTTTTCATTGTGCTTGAGCTTGCGATTTAACGCCAAAGCCGGCCCGGAAAACACATAGACGAGAAACCCCACCAACAATACACCTGGAGGATCCGACTTTTGCACTGATCAATCAAACTTCTGACTTTCCCTTTTCGCCACCTTTACAAGAGTCGCGTTTTTTTCGTCTGCGCTCATCGCTCCCCATCTCGCTATTTCATCACCTGTGCGCTGACAACCGATGCAAACATCCTCATCGTCCAGAGCGCAAATCCCCACACAAGGTGAGCGCACTTTCGCTTCATTTGCCGACTTCCGACCAATATTACTGCGATTCAATATCAACTCTCCCACCACTTCTCGCGTCAACTACCCTGGTTATCTCCTGGTTACAACCGGCCTGAACCCGATATTGGCAACAAAGAAATCAGCTGTTATCTCTTCAGGCTTCCCCTGCTATAATTGTTAAACAACCGGGTCAGGCATGATTCAATCACTCAATTTCAACGAGACGAACGAGTTCATCCAATGAAGTATTGTAACCAATGCGGACATCCCGTGAAATTGATCATACCAGACGGGGACAACAGAAAACGGCACGTATGCGTCAATTGTGAGACTATCCACTACCAAAATCCCAATATTGTAGCGGGCACTATCCCGATATACGGAGACAAGGTGTTGTTGTGCAAACGTGCAATTGAGCCCCGTTATGGTTACTGGACGCTACCTGCCGGCTTCATGGAAAACCAGGAGTCCACTATTGAGGCGGCTCTTCGGGAAACTCGCGAGGAAGCCGAGGCTGACGTATCCATTGAACGCCTGTTTACTGTATTGAGCGTCCCCCAGATCGACCAGGTTCACCTGTTTTTCCTTGCAACACTCACAGAAGAGAAGTTTGGCGCGGGCAGGGAAAGCCTGGAAACCCGACTTTTCGATGAAAAGGATATTCCCTGGAGCGAGATAGCCTTTCCTACCGTAAAAAAAACGCTACAGTATTATTTTAAAGAACGGTCATCCGGCTCTTCCGATTTCAAAGCCCGAGTTGAAGATATCCGCAGAAGCACCTCCAGAAAATAGCAAATCAAAATCAAGCCAGATTCACCAACTTCACCACATCATACGCCGGCTCTTCATAGGGATGGGTCTTTTTTAACGCCGTCACGGCATCCCGGATTTTCTCATCCCGACACACCAACTCCACTCTGAATTCCTCAACAACTTCCAGCTGATTCAATTTGCCGATATATGGGTTGCTGCTTTTCAAGGGTCGAAACTGCCCCTCCCCCTTCACCTGCCAGCAACAACTATCATAATCTCCGATTGCACCCGCTCCTGCTTCAAAGATCGAGCGCTTGACCAACTCCAGATGCGATTCTGGTACGAAGAAAACAAGCTTGTACAATTCCACCTCTCTACTTTCCACTTCTCCACTTCTCCCGTTTTTCAATCACAGGTGCCCATACCACGATGACAGTAACTTCTTGCGCCAAAAGACCTGCATATGAAAAAAAGTTGTCAACCAATTTTTCTCCACAGAAACTGTGGATAACTTTGGGGATAGAACAGGGGAAACTATCCAAATCCCGCTACATGTCTGGGCTGCGGCCAACTTGACTCTTTTTTAAACCTGAAAGAATATTTATATATATTTCAATTAGTTAGAGAAATATGAATTATTATACCCTGCTGATTACGCAATAAACGGAAAAATGACCAGGCTTCTTTTTACTCTTGTGCATATTTCTTGTTGTCAATAGTCTCATACGCCCTCTTCTTCACTTTATTTCACATAAAAAGTTACACTGGTATACCTATAATGAATAAGCATTACAAAACCCTCGCTTTTACTTACATAAAATCACATAATTTTACATATACCTATATAACCGTCATAATCAGACATATAAACTTACACATACTTACATGTTTTTACATAAGACCTTGCCAATTACAATCCCGGTCTTGTTGCACTCAACACTTTGTTGGCAAAAAACCATAAGGCAATAACCCGGAGTCATTCTAGTATAGCTTAACATTGAGGCATAATAGATGGACCTTCACCGAGTAGATCTAAACCAACTTGTTCATTTGGATGTACTACTTCGAGAACAAAACGTAACAAAAGCCTCGGCCCACCTCGGAATCACGCAGTCTGCAATGAGCAATAGCCTCAAACGCCTGAGACTGCTTTTTAATGACCCCTTGCTGGTTCGAACAAGTGAGGGAATGACACCAACGGAATTTGCATTGGAAATTCGCCCTGCCGTTCGGGACATTCTTGAAAACATCGAACAGATAATTCAGCCGGACAAATCTTTTGACCTGAATAGCGACCGCGTTTTCCGCATTATGGCCAGTGACTATGCGGAGTCAACGCTGATCCCCGATCTTCTGGGCAGAGTCAGGCAGGAAGCGCCGAACGTCACCCTGGACGTGCTCACTCCAAGCGATGTTTCCTTTGAGGACGTTGAACAAGGGCGGGTAGACATGGCAATCAATCGCTTTGATACCATTCCCCAGTCGTTTCATCAGAGAACGATCTGGAAGGACACTTTTTCATGCATAATGAACCGCAAAAACCCTCTTGTTCACAATTTCACCCTTGATTCCTACCTGAAGGCCAATCATATCTGGGTGAGTAAAACCGGGTTTGGCATAGGCGTAGGAGTAAACCCGGAAGACGTTCAGCGTCTGGGATGGGTCGATGAGGCACTGGTGAGTATCGGAGCAAAGAGAAAAATCAGTGTCTTTACCCGGCATTACCAGGTGGCGATGCTTTTGGCAAAACAACCCGATTTGATTGCGACACTCCCCAGCAGAGCTGCGCGCCTGAAAGGGAGCAACCCGCATCTCGTCATTAAAGACCCGCCTTTTCAAATACGCCCCTTCGAGTTAAAAATGGCGTGGAGTCCGCTGCTGCATCACAATGCAGGGCATCAATGGTTGAGAAAGGCCATTCTCGATGTGGCGACCTGACCGGGTATCCCACAAAATCCCTGCCAACTCCCGGGGGCGCCATGCCTGAGCACGATAAACGCCAACGGACAAGGCAACTTGAAAATGCAGCAACTTGAATATAAAGTGGACAAAGTGAAGCCCAAAGGACGCCCACCATGAAACCGCTATTACATCACTCCTCGTTAAAAACACTCTATCCGTTGTTTGTAACAGCAGGCTCGGCCTTGCTGATCGCTTGCAGCGACGGCAGCTCTGATCCCGCCAAAACAGACCAGGGAAAACCCGACACCGAACAGAGTATCAAACTGGTTCCAGGCCAATCTGCCGACTATCTGGAGTCCTACCTGAAGGGAGCCCTGAGGCACAACACATCCAATCCGTTTTATCGGACACCAGGCCTCGAAGAAAAAGCAGATATTGATATGAACGCTCCCGATTCCGGAGATACGGGGGCAGCAACCGGAGGGGGCTTTACCAATACCAATACCCAGGTGCTCGGTGTGGATGAGTCTGACCTGGTAAAATACGACGGGCAATACATTTACATAGCGGTAAACCGGCAGCGATTTTACACTTATGACCGCGCCGAAATTGGCCTCGCAGGCAGTGACTCTGCTCCTGCAGAGCCAACTCCGGAGCGCTCTGCCAGAATCAGAATCATGGAAACCACCCGGGGCGACACGCCCGGTGCAATCGAAATCGCCACTATCGAGCCAAGTGAGAAAGCGGGATACATCACAGGCATGTATTTACACAATTCACAGCTCGCCGTGCTCGGTAACAGCGACAATTTCGGCTGGAACTCCTGGTACCGCTACGATTTCTGGAGCAATAGCAAAACTTACCTTTCACTGATGGATGTCGACGACCCGACCAATGTCAGCACAACCTGGTCGATCGAAATTGAAGGCAGCCTGATCGACAGCCGACGCATCGATAATACGCTGTATCTTGTGACCCGTTACGTTCCCGATCTGCCAATCATTCACTGGTATCCTGAAAACAGCAAACAGGTAGAAGAAAACAATCAGGCGATCGCAGCACTGACACTTGAAGACTTGCTACCTGAAACAGCGAGCCCGAACGGTAATACGGCAAACCTGGTATCAGGGGAAAACTGCTACGTGCCCGAGTCTGCTGTCGAAGACTATTATTCCCCTGCACTAATCACCCTGTCCGCCATCGACCTGGCAAGTCCGGGCACAATCACTTCAGTTTGCATCGCCGGTAACAGCAGCGGCATTTTTGCTTCAAAGGATTCTCTGTATCTGTTCAACGATCAATGGGATAGAGGAACTATCGTCCACAAGTTTTCCTTCACTGATCAAGGCACCGCCTACAAGGGCAGCGGCACCGTTCCGGGTTCTCTGGGATGGCGTGCACCGTCCTTTCGCCTGACTGAAAAGGACAACGCTCTGGTTGTTGTTTCCACGGTGTTACCCAATGCAGGTTTCGGCTTTACCGAGCCTGATCTTGTCGAGGACGCCCCTGTTTCCAGGGAAGAAAAACCCCGTCCCGAACCAGCCACAGTCCCGGTTCATACTCTGACGGTGTTGACGGAGGGAGGCAACAACGAACTGGTCACTGCAGCAACCTTGCCCAATGAAAACCGGCCCACCGTCATCGGTAAACCAAACGAAGACATTTATGCGGTTCGATACACGGGAGACCGTGGTTATATTGTGACTTACCAGAAAACAGACCCCCTGTATGTAGTTGACCTGCGTGACGTGAAGAACCCCGTTATTTCAGGCGAATTGCATGTGGAAGGCTATTCCGACTACCTTCACCCGATTGGCGAACAATACTTGATAGGTGTAGGCAAGTCTTCCGAAGTCCTGGAAAATATTGCCTGGTACCAGGGGGTGCAAGTGGGCTTGTTTGATGTTGCCGACCTGGCTTCTCCGCAACTGATCAAACAGATCGAGATTGGTGACCGGGGCTCTGATACCGAAGTATCCCGCAATCACAAGGCATTCAGCTTTCTGGCACTGGATGACACAAACTATCGGATGGCGATTCCAATACGGGTACACCAGGGGCCCCAAAAGCATCCCTCGAACTGGACCGACTGGGCGTATGACGGTCTTCATCTGTTTGATATCAACCTGGAAGGGGGCAATTCCTCTCTGGAAAAAGCGGGCACTGTCATTGCTTCCCGACCTTCAGGCAGCGAATCTTACGGCCCCGTGGTTGAAACCCGACGGAGCATTATTCACGGGGATGCGGTGCACTATGTTTACGGCAAGGCTGTCATCTCGGCGAACTGGAACGATCCGAAGGGAACCAATACCGGCCCCCGGTAAACAACACTCACAGACAGTCATTCTGGCCCAACAAGGATCGTTGGGCACCCCCTCCTCTGGTAACCAGGTATTTTTCGCTTTACTATCCCTTCATTAAGCGTTTAAATCGCTTTCCGGCCACATCCACCGAGGCACTGAACCACAAGTAAAACCGTGCGAATGATGGCCAATATCTATCAACAGCGTAAACGTCAACAACATAACTGTTAACAGCAAAATCGAAGAGGATTTTATGACATCACTTGTTAACTATCAAAGCGAAGATGGAGTAGCAACCATTAACCTGAACAATGGCAAGGTCAATGCCATCTCACATGAGGTCATAGACGCCCTTCATGCCGCTCTGGATCAGGCAGAGAAAAAAAGCGAGGTGGTTATTATTACCGGACAAGCAGGTATTTTTTCCGGCGGTTACGACTTGAAAACCATGCAAAAAAGTCTCCCCGATGCACTGGCTCTGGTCAAGGCAGGCTCAAGCCTTTCTCGCAGACTGCTTTCCTTCCCGACACCGATTATTTCGGCATGTGAAGGGCACGCCATTGCCAAGGGGGCTTTTATCCTGCTTTCCTCTGATTACCGGATTGGTGCTGCAGGTGGATTTAAAATAGGGTTAAACGAGGTTGCCATAGGGATAACCATGCATTATGCCGGACTGGAAATGGCACATTACCGCCTGGCAATTCCGTTTTTTGAACGGGCGGTGAACACAGCCGAAATATTTGACCCCGAAACCGCAGTAAAAGCAGGTTTTCTGGATGAAATAACAGAACCGGAAAATGTTTTGGAAAAGGCTCGCCGCATAGCCAAACAGTATACGGCGCTGGATATGAAAGCACATTATCAAACCAAGCTGAAAGCACGGGAAGCTTTTCTTATCGCACTGGATGATGCCATAGAAAAGGATAAAACCGGAACACTCTAGTTGAATGGAAAGGCCAGTTGAATGAAGCACGCCGGCCCGTCATCATGGCGCAACCGTCACATCGGAGAAACATCGAAAAAACGACGATTCTGGCCAAAAGCATTTATTATGTGGTTTACCGTAAGAAAATGACTCTGACAGTAAGCCACATAAACCTGTTCTCACGTCTAATGCGCGGGTGAAGCGGAAAAGGCTCTCGCTGCCCCGGATATTTCCAACTCGACTGTCACGCTGCCCTGGTGTTCAAAAACCAGGTTGAAAACAACCCTGTTCCCTTTCACAAGAGGGGTGGTCAGTCCAATCAGCATCAGATGCATGGCTCCCGGCTTGAGCTCAACCTCACCATTGGCAGGTATTGCAATCGAATCCATCTGCCTCATCCGCATCATTCCATCATCCGACAGGACTGTCGTATGCAACTCAACCCGTTCCGATACATCAGAGGTGGCAGACAATAGCCTGTCCCCTTTGTCCGAATCATTCCGAATGACCATATAGGCTGCCGTCATGCTTGAAACAGGAGGAACCAGCCGCACCCAACCGTTTTGAATTGTGGTACCTTGTTCCGATAACACAATGTCAGCATAAAAAAGGCTGGACAAACAGACAAACATCCAGGAAAAGAAAGAAGTTCGCACCGTTTTTCTTGATTTGATTTGCGTTTTTCTCGATTTGATTTGAGTTCTCCTTAATTAAATGTAAACCATCATGGTACAGCCGGATACCAGACTTCGAGTTCAACATCGATCGAAATCGGCCGCCCGACCAACCCTGCCAACAACACCTGCTTTTCCGGCGCGACTCGCCATGCATGGGGGGTCATCATTAACAGGTTTTTCAGCTGCTGAACCTGCTCAACACAGATAGTGCACTCGACCCTTCTTTTTTCACCCGATACGAATTGATCCGAGAGCACCTTTTCGGGAGAAAACCGCTTCTGCCTGACATGTGAGTACAACAACGACCTCAACTCATGGAGATGGTTTTCACCCGCACCAGCCACAACCAGTTTACCTGATCTGGAAAGCACCCTGTACATTTCTGCGGGCATAATTCGTGTGAACAGGCAGGTCACCAAATCCACACTTGCCGATTTCACAGGCAGTGCTGCACCGCTCGCAACCAGCCACGTCAGTGACACTGGCGGTGAAACCGGTTGCCTGGCAAAAGTATCTTCTGCCGAGACATAATTACGATATCTGCGACAGGATGCGATTATTGCTTCACGCGATATATCAACCCCGAGAATATGCCTGACACTTTGACCCGGCAAGCTGGCCGAAAAATCTGCGCCCGGGGCATTACCTGAAGACAGCAGGCTGTCATACAGCCCCATTGTATAAAAACCCTCACCACAGCCCAGATCAAGAATGGTGTGAGCCTGGCGGGGGCTGGCTGCTTCAATCAGCCCGTCCAGTATGGGCCGATAGTATCCCCCGTTTAAAAATGCACTCCGCGCATCAACCATAGAGCGGCTATCACCTGGTGCCCTTGACTTCTTTTTATGGCTCAGATGCAAATTGATGTAGCCTTGCCTGGCTACATCGAAGCTGTGTTTGTTCTGACAGCGACAGGCGAGTCCGTCAATAGTCAAATCTGATTGACAAACCGGACAGATTAAGGGAGGACGCATAAACAAAAACCGGCACGATTCCCCGGCGACTCAGTTTTCAAAAGCATCATCAACCTCTTCAAGCTCAAAATACTTATCGCTTGCCTCCCACAGAGCCGGTGACTCTCGTAATTGGGCAAGCCGGTTCCACACCTGCTCTGCAAACAAGGAATATCGACTGTAAAATTCCTTGGAAAAGGCCAGATAATAATGCTTGTCAGCCAGGTACGGGGGCATTTTCTCGACGTTCATCAAGACCAGCCCGAACGGTGTTCCCTCTTTTTCCTTGATGATTCTCGCTGAATGGAGCTCAGTGCCTGCCAGCAACGGGACTCGCCCGTGCAACAACATTTCGAATCCGCTGTAAAGAGATGGTGTCTCGACCAGTTTCGCACCAGACTTTTGTAACAGGGGCAAAATGCTCGCACCGGCAGGGAATGCAATCGGCCCGGCCTTGTCCATCGGTCTGCTTTGCGCGGGCTCAGCTTCTTCACGCTTGTGAAATAGCACCCATCTTTCAGTAAAAAGACGCCTGCCGATGTCAATTTTCTGATTTTTCTTGGGAAATTCCGAAATGGAATCATGGTGAAAATCATAAGGAAGCATGGCTATTGCGTCTACTTCGTTGTCTTCAATATCCTGAATGAGTCGTTGGTAGGGCTTTCTCGTTAACTGAATAGTCACACCCAGATCCTGATTGAGCAGGCTCAATAAATCTGCAATTAAACCGGGCTTTTCCTGATCAATGGTTTCACCTTCACTACTGGTGAAGGGAAACATCTCCCGACTTAACACGCCCACAACCAGAGAATCAGGCAGAGGAGCCTCTGCTGCCGGGTCTCCAACCGTGCTCACCACGCCGAACTCACTGACCACAATTGCTCCTGACAGCATTCGTTTCTTCACTGTTTCGAACTTCTGCATCACATCAGGGGTAATCAACGACCTGCTATGTTCATCCATCGCCAGGTCAATGGCCCCCTGTGCCAGTCCCAGATGTTTTACCCTGGTAATCCATCTTCCTTTCTGGTGAGATAAAAGCGCGATAAAAACAGCTTGATCCAGCTTTTTTTCAACCGATGTCAGTATCTTGCCCGGGCGAACCCCGTTCTGGTTTTGTTCTGCGCCTATTGACAGTTTGCCAGAATCGGCAGCAAATTCCATTGCCCCCAAACCCGAGCTGCCAGCGGCAGTAAAAATAATATCAACCCCCTGTAATATCTGGGCTTTAGCCAGTTTTGCAGCAACCCCGGGGCTATTCCAGGGAGAGGCATTGCGGTCTCCAGCCGTGACCAACGCATCATTCACATAGGCTTCCACCAGTCTGGCTTCAGGATTGCCAAAACGAATTCCGCTTCTAAAACCGTTTTTAAAACGCCGGGTGACCGGGGAATCGCTCCCCCCGATAAAACCAAGCACATTTGAGGGGGAGACCAGTGCGGCAAGATAGCCAGCCAGAAAAGACCCCTCCTGCTCTTTGAACAGAACAGAAAAAACATTAGGCAGGTCAACCCGGTAGTCAATGGCAATAAAGGTGGTTCCGGGGTAATCGCCAGCCACTTCTGCTACCACTTGCTGCACCCGGGGCTGCACCTGAGCGCCCGGCACCACTATCGGACTATAACCGTTCTCTGCCAACCCCTTCAGCTTTTGACGATAGACTCCGATATCCGTCTCTACAGCCATCTGATAGTCAACTTCACGCTTTTTCCTGAAAAGTTCCATCCCGTTATACAGCGACTCGTTAAACGATTTATCAACCACCGTCGCTGAATTTAACAGAATCGCCGGCTTGAAATCAGCTGCAAACAGGCCAAAAGGAAAAAGCAATAAACACAATACAGGTAGAATCAGGCGCACAGGCAACTCTTATTACAAATAGTTTGTTACAAAATTATTTTTTAGAAGAATAACATCAGGGTGCATTTTGCCGTTGACACAACGATGAAAAACTAGCATATATTCAAGAAATCTTAAAGCCTGCCACCACGGTCGGCCGCTTTGCACCACCTCTCGTTTTACGCGATTCGGACAGCATATGAGGTACCACAAGGCATACCCTGTAACAAAAAATAACACGAATACCTGACCCTCTGCCTTATACTCGATTCAAATGATTACAATCGGTTATGATTTGATTAAAACAAATAGTTATGATTTGATTGAAAAAACGACCTCAAGCATCAGCGACAAAACACAGGCATCGGTAACAAAACGACCGCCGGCGTTGCTGTCACCCGGTTTCCTGATTGCGTGAGCAACAGCAAATCAAATACAGAATGTAACAAGTCAGGACAGGAGTGGCTGGCCAGGACTGACACCAGGTTCAGCTTCCATCACACACAGGCGAATAGATACAAACATGTCACACAGATAATAATATGTCATGATGTCTTTATTATGACAGTTACAGGGGAGTGTTCTTTATGAAGGCAAGCCATGCCCGGAAACTGATCAAGGGTATTGACCAGTCATACACTGAGATGTTTTCCGGAAAAGTCTATCAGGTTGGAGCAGGAGCGGTATCTGTTCGAAATCATAGTGGTAAAGCCACGAATACAGTTATCGGAGTACATGGTTTTCTGGAAAACCACTGTTACTTTACTCAAAGCTATCAGGACCCGACCACCGAGCTTATACTGCTGACATGCAGCAACTATCACATTCCCGTCAGTGGCCCCAATATTGAAAAGCCAAAGTGGGCAGTGCCAATCAAGTCACTTGAAGCAACGATTGAGTACGACGCTGCCATTCTCAACCAGGCCATGCTCAATCTGCCAACCACGCAAAAAATCCGGCTTCACGGCCACTCCCGAGGCGGAGCCGTGGTCATTGAAGCCATACGCCAGCAACCGGAGTTGTACCAGCACGTTGATGTCGTACTCGAAGCCCCGGTATTGCCCCAGGGCCAACTTCATGCCCTGGTAAGAGCCTTGCTTGATCCGGTCAGTCACGGTATGTGGCCCTGGGTTGTCAGGCTGGTCAACAGCTCCCCTTCACCTTCTTATGGTTATGGGCAAACTTTTTTTGGAAAAATGAACCCGAGGAAAAAGCAACTTCTGGCCAAGCTCTTCGCCGCCACCAAAAATCACCTGACCATTGTGCGCAACATTGAAAACATCATGGCCTGGATGGAAAAAAACCAGGTGGACGTTTATCGGCACATCCACCACGGCACGTTCCTGATTCCCCAGGTGGATCGAATTCTTGATCGGGCGGCCATGCTGGCCAGCGCGGAACAAAGCCCGAATAATGTTCGAATCGTGGAAACGGGAGCATCCAGCCACTTTGTCACGCTGGATAGCACGGAATGGGTTCCACCACTGATAAACCTGCCAGAAATTCCATACAGGGGAATGGTCAGCGCCCAGATTCGCACAGCCAGCGCCTGACATTTACCCTCCCCCGCCGAACCCGAAGGCTCGGCGCCTCACTCCCGGCCTCCCTTGTCTCTTGACAGCACTTGTCTCTTGACGGCACTTGTCTCTTGATAACAACAGTGACCCCGGCGCCATTAATATTGTACAATGGCCTGCCACTGACCGATGTCATTTGCCACCGGGGAAACCATGTACAAATACAAATTGATCAGCGCACAAATCAAGTCCGAGTCCGCAGCCCGCCTGCAACGCACCCTGCTCGCTTATCATGACTTTCGGCACCTGTTCGCCGAATCGCCATTATCCAGACAAGCCAACACACTGGTGAACTGGCAAACTCATCGTCTGTGCAAAACCCATGAAGACCTGTACATCGATTCACGCTATCGAGCCGGGCTCGATTTTCTGTTTCAGGATCTTTACCAACCCGGACACATTTGCCAGCGTGATGATGAAATAGACAGAATATTCCCTACCATGCTGAAACTTCTTCCAGAATCCATCCTGGATACCGTCGCTTCTCTGATAGAGTTAAACCATTTAACACAGGAGCTGGATTTAAAGCTCACTGACACGCTCTTTAATCAGTTAAAAGTCGATGCGATAAATGAACAAAACTACATCGAGGCTTACCCGCTGAGCGGTAGTAAACAGCAGCGTCTTCATCAGATACAGCTGATCGCCAGCATCGGAGACGATCTGGATAAATATACCAGGCGAAAGTTTCTCCATTTTTCGTTGAGAATGACTCAAAAACCGGCGGAAATGGCAGGGCTTTCCGCCCTGCATGATTTTTTGTTACGAGGATTTGCCACCTTCAGGGCAATGCCAAACGTCGCTGAAATAATGGAAACCATTGTTTCCAGAGAAACAAAAATATTAAACCGGATATTCGACCGGCAACCGGATGCATTCGACCTTGAAGCCTCATGCCGCTTGCTCTGAGTGAAGCGCGGGCGGGGCGAAAGTTATGCCTTGTCAACCAGACCATCAAGATGATTGTGAATTTCGCTCTCTATTTTCCCCTTAAACGGACGCAACAGCATCCCCAGTTGCAGATGAATATGAATCAGATCGGGCTTGACAGTCATTTTTCCTTTGGCACCCGCTCGTGAAAAGCTAAGTGTATCTGCCTGCCAGGTATAATTGACATCAAATCGGTCGGCGAGGCTTTTTGCCAGCTTGTCGGCAGTTTCAATTGCGTGGTCGTGGTTCAGGGTATGATGTTTCTGAATATCGATAACAGACATTTTTATCTTCTTTTTGTGCCCAGGTTAGTGCAACTTGTGACTTATTCCAGCTGCCAGCTCTACTACTCTAACCGATGGAATTGTTTTAGTAAAAGACAAGATTGCCAGAGATATGTAAAATAAGCCACTCCAGTTAATTCCGGGCCATCGATAACAAGCAAACAGGAATAAAGGACATGTCCAGCCAGGCAAGCGAAATGAATACAGGCGGAACCGAACAAACCGGTCAAAACAGCACTGAAAATGCCGCCTCCGCGACATCGACGACCACCCATTTTGGCTACAAGACCGTTCCCGAGCAGAAAAAAGTGGAGCATGTCGCCAATGTATTCCATTCGGTGGCCGCAAAGTATGACCTGATGAATGACCTCATGTCTATGGGTATACACAGGCTTTGGAAACGGTTTACCGTCGAAGTCAGTGGCGTCAGGCCCGGCAACCATATTCTGGACATTGCCGGAGGCACCGGTGATCTTACGATGAAATTCTCCGACCTGGTCGGACAACAGGGACTGGTTGTACTCGCAGATATCAATAGCTCGATGCTTGAAGTCGGGCGAGACCGATTGCTGGATAAGGGCTACGGAGCCAACATCGAGATTGTGCAGGCAAATGCGGAAGAACTGCCCTTTCCTGACAACAGCTTTGAATGTATCAGTATCGCCTTCGGCCTGAGAAACGTAACCAATAAGGATAAAGCCATTGCCTCTATGACGCGATGTCTGAAACCGGGGGGCAAGCTGCTCATCCTGGAGTTTTCCAAACCCACGCTCCCACTGCTCGGCAAGGTCTACGACATTTACTCTTTCACCGCACTTCCCGCAATAGGCAAGCTGGTCGCTGGCGATAGCGAGAGTTATCAATACCTGGCAGAATCAATTCGAATGCACCCGGATCAGGAAACGCTGAAATCCATGATGGAAAATGCCGGATTGGTGAGATGCAAGTATCACAACATGACAGGCGGTATCGTCGCACTGCACAGCGGGGTGAAACCTTGATTGCTCCCGGAACCGGAATCCTCAACAAGGCAGCAAGGCACATCCAGGCTGTTTTAGACCGCGCTGTATCAAAAGCACCATCATCCCTGCCGCAATTACAGGCACTCGACGGCAAATCACTTGCCATTCACACCCCGGTGGCCACTGTTTGCCTGCAAGTCGAGACAGGAAACATAAAACTGCTGCACGAACCGGTCAACGCGCCTGACGTGACGCTGAGCGCGACTCCGATCACTCTGATCCGCCTCGCATTATCGGATAACAAGCAGGCAATGCTGCAATCCCCCAGGGTAACTGTTTCGGGAAACAGGGACGACCTGGAACTGTGGTACGAACTGTTCCACAGGCTGAATATTGACTGGGAAGCCGTTGTCGCCGAGCAAACCGGCGATATTCCTGCCCACTTTATTGGAAAAAACATAAGGGAAGGTGTCAAATGGGGGAAAACAGTCAATACCTCCCTTCTTGCCAACATCGAAGAATACCTGCTTGAAGAAGCACGATTGTTGCCAACAACCAGCGAGTTCAACCATACCTTTTCCCAGGTTGACAACCTGCAACTGACCGTTGATCAGCTCGATGCCCGGTTATCCAGGTTGGAAAAAAAACTGAAACAAAAGCCCGTTATTCCTGCTGACAACCAGGAATAACCGCTCAGGCATGCCAACGCGCCACACAGGAAACACTAGACACCGTGACAAAACTGATAAGACTGATAAAGATATTCCGGGTGATTGGCAAGTATCGACTGGACGAGCTGATCCCCGTTGGTCAGTTACCCGCTGGCATTCGTTTGTTACTGCTGATTTCCCCGTGGAAACTGTTTCCGGCTTCAGAACTGACCAGAGGGCAGCGAATCCGGTCAGCACTTGAGGATCTCGGTCCGGTTTTTGTCAAGCTGGGCCAGATACTGTCGACACGACGAGACCTGATTGCCGATGATATCGCCGTTGAATTGATCCAGCTGCAAGATCAGGTACCGCCATTTTGCAGTGAACAGTCATGCGAAATCATAGCAACCAATCTTGGTTGCCCCATCGAGGATGTATTTGACAATTTCACGGCCACCCCTCTCGCTTCTGCCTCGGTCGCCCAGGTTCACAGTGCCACGCTAAAAACAGGCGAACAGGTAATTATCAAGGTCATACGTCCTGGCATAGAAAAAACCATATCCCAGGACATCTCACTGATGTATATGGTGGCCAACGCCATAGAGACATATTGGCAGCAAGGCAAACGCCTGCGCCCGGTTGAAGTTGTGAGTGATTATGAACAAACGATTCTGGATGAACTTGATTTGCAAAGGGAGGCCGCCAACGCCTCCCAGTTACGAAGAAATTTCGATCAATCTCCCCTGATTTACATACCGAAAATTTACTGGGACTTCACCAACCCGTCCATGCTGGTGATGGAACGTATTTACGGTATCCCGGTTGCCGACCTGGATACACTGAAAAAAAACAATACCAACCTGAAGGCGCTGGCAGAAAAAGGGGTGGAAATATTTTTTACACAGGTATTCAGAGACAGCTTCTTTCACGCGGACATGCATCCGGGGAATATTTTTGTCAATCCGGATCACCCTGAAAACCCGCAATATATCGCAGTGGATTTTGGCATTATGGGCTCTCTCAGCCCACAGGATCAAAGCTACCTTGCACGCAATCTGCTCGCTTTCTTCAACCGGGACTATCACCAGGTTGCCCGGCTACACATTGATTCCGGCTGGGTACCGGAGTCAACCCGGGTCAATGATTTCGAATCAGCGATCCGAACCGTTTGCGAGCCCATTTTTGAAAGGCCTCTGGCAGAAATATCTTTCGGTCAGTTTCTACTCAGACTGTTTCAAACTGCCCGGCGGTTTGATATGGAAATCCAGCCTCAGCTGGTTTTGCTACAAAAAACACTGCTCAATATAGAAGGCCTGGGGCGGCAGCTTTATCCGGAGCTTGATTTATGGTCAACCGCACATCCGTTTCTGGAACAATGGATGAAAGAGCGTGTCGCGCCACCAGGAATGGTCAAAAACATACAACAACACTTGCCGGAATGGATCGAACAGGCACCTGAAATACCCAAACTGATTCACGATGTATTCAGCCATTTAAAAACCATTGACACAAACCCGGCGGCACAGCCTTTTACGATGAGCTCGCGAAGCCGCCGCAATGCCGATTCCAGACGCCGGTTCAAGACATCCTGGTGGGCAGTGGGCTGCTTTGGCATTGCCACCATCATTTATCAACCCTCAATGATTGAACAATTCGCCGGAATACCCTGGCAAAGTATCCTGTTTGCCGGAATCGGCATATACTTGCTGGCAAAACCGAATTCCGGCAATTAGTCTTCCATACCCGACACAACGAAGAAATAATGAACAAACAACAAGACACAAGCAGTGACTGGCTGGAACCAATCAAATGGAATGAAGACGGACTGATACCTGCCATTGCCCAGGATATTCATACCAATGATATTCTGATGATGGCATGGATGAACCCCGAGTCACTCCACCTGACTGTCAAAGAGCAGCGTGCCGTCTATTGGTCGCGTTCCAGGGCGCGACTCTGGCGCAAGGGTGAATCCTCTGGTAACGTTCAAAAACTGCATGAACTGCGGCTGGATTGCGATCGTGATGTGTTGCTGCTCAAAGTCGAACAAATTGGCAATATCGCCTGCCATACGGGTAGACGCAGCTGTTTTTACTTTCGACTCGAACAGGGCCGGTGGAACCCGGTCGAACCCGTAATAAAAAATCCCGAAGAAATGTACAAGGACAAAAACAAAGATGAGTGACGTACTGGCACAACTTACTCGTGTACTGGAACAAAGGAAATCATCAGAGGCTGAAAAGTCCTATGTAGCCAGCCTGCACCAGAAAGGGTTAAACAAAATCCTGGAAAAAGTCGGCGAAGAGTCCGTCGAAACCATACTCGCGGCCAAGGATGCCGAACAGTCCGGCGCGAAAGATCAGGTTATTTACGAGACCGCTGATTTGTGGTTTCATACGCTGGTTATGCTTTCCAATCTGGACTTGTCTGCAGAGGATGTACTCCGGGAACTGGAAAGGCGGTTCGACCTTTCGGGCCTGGAAGAAAAAGCCGCCAGAACAGCCCAAAAAGCAGTTGACGGCCAATAAAACAATTCACTGCCAATAAAACAATTGCACAAAGTCGCACCGCGGCAATCAGAAAAGCAAATCCATCAAACAGGCCACCGATTTGGTGTACACTTCATTTAACAGGAATTTGGTCAGGGGACACCGTAATGGGCATTAGTGTAACTCAGTTATTAATTATTCTGGGCATCATTCTTCTTTTATTCGGAACAAAAAAGTTACGCAATCTGGGCGGAGACCTGGGCGGAGCGATCAAAGGATTCAAGAAAGCAATGAACGAAGAAGAAAAGGCACCCGATGACGTACCTGCACAAAATAAAGGGCAACAGTTAGCCCGACACACCGAAACTGCACAGACTACCACCCATTCTCAGGCCGCTTCTTCGGCCGAGAAAGAAACAAAATAAACATGGCGGACAAATAGCGGACAAAAGAATACAGATGTTTGATATCGGATTTCTCGAACTGGTGCTTCTCGGGATTGTGGCCCTCCTCGTGCTGGGGCCCGAAAAGCTCCCCCACGCCGCCCGAACCGCAGGCAAATGGGTGGGCACGGCCAAACGCATGGTCAACCAGGTGAGCCGCGAAATCGACCAGGAAATAAAAACCCGGGAACTGCGCGAAAAGCTCAAGAAGGAAGGAGACACCCTGGGCCTGGAAAAAATCCAGTCTACCGTCAGCTCGGCACTGAACGAAGCCAGGGAGTTCGATCATCTGGTAGAAAAAAACACAAATAAAACCGGTAACAAGGAAAGCAAGCCGCCAACCGATTACCCGGAGAGTGTCCAACGCAAGAAAACACCATAGCCCGCCCCCACCCACAGTAAGGGATAACGCAGGCAACCAGGGTTGACACAGTAACAAACAGGCATAAGGAAAGAATACACACCCGTGAGCGATACCGAACAGGATAAAACGGAACAACCTCTTGTAGAACATCTTCTGGAGTTAAGAACCCGGTTACTCAGGGCTGTGCTTGCAGTATTGCTCGTTTTCTGCGGGCTGTATTATTTCGCCAACGACCTCTATTTGACGCTGTCCGAGCCACTCAGAAAATTTCTTCCCGAAGGCAGCACAATGATTGCGACAGAAGTCGCATCACCCTTTCTGACACCTCTGAAACTGACGCTTGTTTTATCCGTATTTATTGCGATCCCCTATGTACTGTACCAGGCCTGGAGCTTTATCGCACCCGGCCTGTACAGGCACGAGAAACGTTTTGCCATCCCGATGCTCGTTTCCAGCATTGTCTTGTTCTATCTTGGCGCTCTTTTCGCCTACATTGTGGTATTTCCCCTGGTGTTCGGTTTTCTGACCAGTGTTGCTCCGGAAGGGGTCACTGTAATGACAGATATCAGCAGCTATCTCAACTTCGTTTTGAAACTGCTACTCGCCTTTGGTTTGGCCTTTGAAATTCCCATCGCCACCCTGTTAATGCTGAAAACCGGCATGACCAGCGTCTCTGCCCTAAAAGAGAAAAGACCCTATATCATAGTGGGATGCTTTGTTATCGGCATGCTTATGACGCCACCTGATATGATCTCACAGACCTTGCTCGCCGTACCGATGTGGTTGTTATTTGAAATTGGCATCCTGTTTGGGCCTTATGTGGCACCGAAAGAACCTGAAGAGTCTTCTGCTTGAACCTGATACTGCTGGATCAAACCGACTTTCTGAATGAAAAAACCGCACTGCTGAATGATCGCCGGTTTCACCACATCAAAAACATACTCAAATCCAGGGTCGGAGACTCCCTGCGGATTGGGCTGATCAATGGCAAAATGGGTACAGGTATTATCGAGTCACTCACCGGCCGCGATGTAAGAATAACGGTCAACCGCATCGACATTCCGCCCCCTGAGCCACTCCCCGCCATCTTGTTGCTGGCACTTCCCAGACCCAAAATGCTCAGGCGGGTAATTCAATGCATTACCGCTATGGGTGTGAAGGAAATTCATCTGATCAACAGCTACAAGGTTGAAAAAAGCTTTTGGGGATCACCCTGGCTTTCTGACACCAGACTCCGTGAAAACCTGGTATTGGGCCTGGAACAAGCGCAAGACACCGTCTTGCCAAAGATTCATCTGCACAAGCTTTTCAAGCCATTTGTCGAAGACTTGCTACCCGGAGTTTCCGCAGACTCTCTCAGACTGGTTGCCCACCCACATAGCGAAAATTCCTGCCCGACTCAACAAACCGACCCGGTAACCCTGGCTATCGGGCCTGAAGGTGGCTTTACCAAATATGAAATCGACAAGTTAATGGAGCAAGACTTTGCTCCGGTAAAAATGGGCCAACGAATTTTACGAGTGGAAACGGCCGTTCCTGCACTCCTGGCGAGGCTGTTTCCCTTTTGCTGACCCCATAGCTCGCACACACATTCACCCGGTACAGGCATTTCAATCCAGCACAGGCATTGTAATAGATAGCCCCATGGCCCTGGAGATAATTTCATTTTTGACAAAAGGAAATTGATTCATCCATTTCATACCGGTATTCCTGAGCCAGCGAACTCTGATATCATCTTCGGAGAACAGTCGCTTGAAGCCTTCCATTACGCCCATCATCGCAAGGTTTGGCCCCATGCGTCGGCGCTGGTATCGCTCAAGCACGACCTGATTACCCAATTCCACTCCCGCTTTTGATGCCTTGATCAGTTCATCAGCCAATACTGCAACATCCATCAATCCCAGGTTGGCTCCCTGTCCCGCCAACGGGTGTATCGTATGTGCGGCGTCACCAACCAGGGCAAGCCCGGGTTTAACGTAGTATTTTGCATGGCGCTGAACCAGGGGAAACCGGACACGCGGCGAGGTATCAATGATTTCACCCAACTGATATTCAAAACTCCTTGCCAACTCCAGTCTAAACGCCGAATCATCCAGCGCCATGACCGACTTCGCCGCTTCAGGCTCCATAGACCAGACAATGGAACAGAGTTGCTGTTGCGAAGACGAGCCTGACTGCAGGGGTAAAAACGCAAGCGGACCGGTATCGATAAATCGCTGCCAGGCGGTAAACTGGTGATGTTTCTCACACTGGACTGTCGCAACAATTGCATGGTGCTGATAGCTCCACTCCCTGGTCGGAATGGCTGCTAGCCTGCGTGTCTGAGAGTTGGCGCCGTCAGCACCGACCACCAGAGAGGCTGTGAACCGTTTCGTCTCCCCCGCCACCTCTACCACAAGTATCGACTGACCGGCTTCTTGCTGAATACCAACCAGTTTTGAGCCAAATTGCAGGGTGACATTGGGCAACATCGACAGGTGTTCCTGAAGTGTACTGTTGACCAATACATTTTCAACAATATAACCCAGAAAGGGTTGTTGAACGTCTTTGGCATCGAAATCAATTCGACCCGTTCCATCTGCATCCCAGACTGACATATGGGTAAAAGGGCAAGCCCGTTTGTGCTCGATATCCTGCCACACTCCCAGCTTCTGAAACAAATGCTGTGATGCGAACGTGAAAGCGCTTACCCTGGAGTCGAAGCCTTGCACCAGAGAGAGTTCATGCGCGTCAGCTGATGCACTGATTCCGGAAGCCGGCCGGCCGGCATCCAGCACCAGAATTTTCTTACCTGTTCGAGAAACAGCCCGGGCGAGAGTCGCCCCGATCATTCCGCACCCTGCAATGACAATATCTGCGTGATCTTCTACCAGCATATCTAACCCAATCCCATCGCCTGCCTTGCGAAGGCTTTTTTTGCAGGCCCGAATATATCAAGACCCAAAAGCCCCAGGTCTCTTGCTACAATCAAATTCGTCTGTTTACTTGCAAACACCTGAATGAGTTTGTCGCTCAACTGTGTTGTTTTAAATTGATCCCCCTGGTGCCAGTCTTTGAAACGGGTAAGGACAGATAATTCACCGATAGAAGTTGTCCCCCCTCCTGTCTGTACACTTTGATGGGCGTTCCGAATCACATCGGAAAGAGCCAGCGCACCACGCAAGGCAAGGTTATATCCCTGACCTGCCACCGGATGAAGCGTGTGGGCCGCATTCCCGACCACTACGAGTCCTGGCCGAACCTGTTCTTTACTGATTTCAAGTTTGAGCGGATAGGTAAACCGGCTGCCAACCTTCAGAAGCCGCCCCAAACGAAAACCAAACCGGGCCTGCAACCGGATCAGAAAATCTTCGTCTGTCAATTGGCTGACCTCCCGGGTGTTTTCTGTGGAAAGCGTCCACACCAGGGCACAACGGTGCTCACCTTCCCCGGTATCAAGCAAGGGTAACATGGCGATAGGCCCTTCATCAGTGAAGCGCTCCCATGCCTTGTATTCATGGAACTTCTCGGTCGCCACATTCGCAATCAATGCAAACTGGTCGTACTCTTTGGAATCACATGCAATACCCAGGGATTCCCGCAAGCCGGATCTTCCACCATCTGACAAGACAACCAGTTTTGCGGTCAGCTCTTCCCGGGTATCACCACGATCAACAATGATGCGCGAACCTCCGACAATCTGCTGCACGGCCTTGACACTGGCCGGGCAAAAAAAGGTAACGTTTTCACTTTGACGCAGTCCGGCCAAATGCAGTTGACCCAACCACCGGTTTTCAACCACATAGCCCAACGCCTCACATCGCATGTCTTCAGCACGAAGCCTTGTGGCTCCAAAATGTCCCCTGTCGGAAACATGGATGTGTTTGATGGGAGTCGCTCTTTTTTCGATGTCCGACCACAACCCCAGTTGCTCGTAGATGAGTCTCGCTCCCCAGGAAATGGCGGTACTTCTGGCATCAAAGCTCGGCTGATACTCGCTGTTTTCCGCGCTTTCCGGCATTGGAAACGGCTCTACCACCGCCACGTCAAGAGGACGAACACCGGCATTTTGAAACTGTTGATCCAGGGCGACAGCAAAACTTGCCCCCACCAACCCGCCACCTACAACAACGACATCAAAGTCCATTCGTTTTCATCACTCCCGGTTTTTCCATGGCCACGTTTACCATGCCATCGGGCCAACTATTTGTATTGAGCCAAACAGATTTATTGACCCGCTTATTCGTCATTGACCCGTGTATTTGCCATTATCGCTTCTATTTCAGCCACTTCTTTGGGCACAAATCCTGTCAACACTTTTGGCCCTTTGCGTGTTACCACCACATCATCTTCAATGCGAATACCAATACCGCGCCAACCGGGCTCCACGGATTGCTCATCGGGTGAAATATAGATACCCGGCTCAATGGTCAATACCATATTCGGCTCCAGCTCGCGCCATTGCCCTCCCACCTTGTAGTCACCCACATCATGGACATCCATTCCCAACCAGTGTCCGGTGCGGTGCATATAGTATTTTGTAAAGGCTTCCTTTTCGATCAGGTCATCCACCGAGCCTTGCAATAATCCGAGCTCGACCAGACCTTCGGTGATCACCCTTACCGCTGTCTCATGGGGATGATTCCAGTGGTTGCCAACCACCACTTTTTCAATCGCAGCTTTTTGGGCTCGTAACACTATTTCGTAAACGGCTTTCTGCTCATCGGTAAATCGACCATTGGCAGGAAAAGTGCGGGTAATATCAGCCGCATAGTAATCAAGTTCGCAACCGGCATCGATCAATACCAGTTCACCGTCAGCTATTTTCGAATCATTGTCTATGTAGTGGAGAATACAGCCGTTTTTTCCTGCCCCTACAATCGAGGGGTAGGCCGTTGACCGGCAACCCGATTCCAGAAAACCATGCATTATTTCAGACTCAAGCTGGTATTCGAACATACCGGGCTGGCACTTTTGCATGGCACGAACATGCGCTTCGGCAGCAATTTTGCAAGCCTTTTCCATGATTTTGAGTTCAGCCGGTGACTTGTACAGTCGCATGTCATGCAGCAGGTATTCCAAAGCGACAAACTCACCGGGTGGATGTGCCCCGCTGCGCACCTTGCTTCGTATTGCGTTAATCCAGTCCATCACCCGTTTATCGAACCGGGTATCGAGCCCCATGGAATAATAGAGTTTGTTTTTTCCTTCAATCAGGCCGGGGAGTATTTCATCAATGTCGGAAATCGGGAACGCATCATCCAGCCCGAGTTCCGACACGACGCCTTCCGGGCCGACAATGACGCCGTCCCACAGTTCTTTCTCAGGGTTTTTCTCACGACAAAAAAGTATGGATTCACCATGTTCACGCCCCGGAACCAGAACCAGCACGGCATCCGGCTCCGAAAAGCCCGTCAGGTAAAAAAAATCACTGTCCTGCCTGAAAGGGTAATGTACATCCCGATTACGATTTTTTTCAGGGGCCGCCGGTAATATCGCAATGCAATTCTCAGACATTTGCTCGATTAACGCTCGCCTGCGTTTGGTATGCTCTTCTGGGGGTAAAGCCATTTTTTACATCTACCTGTTAATTTTTTACATCTATCTGTTAATTTATTTCATCTACCTGTTTAGTGAATCGTTGGCTGATCGGTCATGCTGCCCGGGTAGACCGGGCAAAAATCCTGATACAGACTCATAACAGTCATACGAACATGCTCAATCACTTCGACAAGTTGCATTTCACTCGAATCATCATCTTCAACTTCAATCTCGATATTGGAGATTTCAACAAGATCAGATAGCAACTCGTGGTTTTCTTCGTTATCAATCACCAGCTCGGCGCCTTTTTCCAGCGCCAATCCCTCCAAAAATCCTCTGACCCACTGCCCCAAAGCGGTCAGGCGGTCTTCAATCGGATAGTTTTCATCGGGCAAAATCAGGTTGAAAGAAAGGTCATCCTTTGCGAGTGCCGCTTCCATTTTCCTGAAAATGCGAACAAACAGCGCTTCATTTTCAGGCTCATCAATTCTGTCCACTTCCATATGCTCAACAACCACATCAAGGACATCCTGATCAGACCAGCGGACACCGCCGACAAGGCGACCACACCATAACCCGAGCAGTTCAGACGGAGGGTTCAGCGCACCCAGTGCCTGATACACATCTGCAATTTCATCAAAATCAAAACCGGTTTCATCGTATGGAGGATAAGGCATGGTAAGGGGCCGAATTCGTTTAGTGGGTTAGCATCTTATGCTATCATCGCTTTCTGGCTACTGCCAGCTTTCCCCCCGGAGATCGACTTTTTCCTGCGTAATTACTTGATTACTGCTAAAATCAACGGGTTGGGAATGCGTTTTTGTTGTAAAAATGCATTTTACAATGACGGTACAGGTCAGGGTAGCGCTGTTTGGACTGCGCTACCCCGGTTCCCACAGAATTTCACCAGGTTTCGACGAAAATGGAAGATTTGACGCTGGATTCGCTTTCAAAAAAAATAGACGCACTGATTCACTATTGCAATGAACTGAAAGAAGACAACGCAGCATTGCGCAGCCAACAGGAGCAATGGAATTCCGAGCGTGCAACCCTGATGCAGAAAAATGACCTGGCAAGAAACAAAATAGAAGCCATGATAGGACGGTTAAAGGCACTGGAGCAGAAATGAAAGTCACTTCACCCAACCCCGTAGAAGTCAAAATACTTGACAAAGACTACCTGATCGCATGCCCTCCAGAGGCAGAGGGCGGCCTTCGTGACGCGGCACACCAACTTGATAAGAAGATGCGAGAGATTAAAAACGAGGGCAGTATTTTCAGCACCGAGAAAATCGCCATTATGGCGGCTTTGAACCTGACTTACGAGTTACTTGAAAAGTCTCGGGACAGTGTCGAAACACGGGAGGCAGTATCCCAAATGCACGAAAAAATAGACTTGTTTCTTTCTGACACCCGTTAATTCCCAAGACGGATAATTTTGTAGATTTTCGTAAAAAAGAACTGAAATTCATGTGAAGTGGCGTATAATGTAGTCAGTTCCCTGAGGTGATCGAGATTCGGTTATGTCCTCGAGCCGATAATCACACCCCGGTAACCACTAGAGGGTATTGTGAGCAAGTCCCTTGCCTGTTTTGATCTGTCAGATCAGGCAACAGGGAAAGCCTGATGTATCACAGCGGTTACCACCTTGAACCAGTGGGTTCAAGGCCTTACCTGATCACGACACCGCGGGGCACTTTATGCTTCACTGAAATATGCTCGACAAGAAACTGTTACGCTCGGCAATGAGAAAAAGGCGGCGAAGCCTTGGCCGTCGAGATCAAAGCCTGAATTCCCGCCTGCTCCGCAATCAGCTCTGCAAGCTCCCTGACTTTCGCCACTGCAAAAAAATTGCCCTCTATCTGGCAAATGATGGCGAAATTGATCCCGTCTGCGCCGTACGTTTTTTATGGGAAACAGGGAAACAGGTATACCTCCCCGTTCTTCACCCGCTGGGAAAACGCCTGCTCTACTTTATACCGTTCACACCGGAGACACGACTGATCAGAAACAAATACGGCATCCACGAACCCGAGGCACAACTGACCCGACGAATCCCGGCATGGAGCCTGGATATGGTGCTGTTACCACTCGTTGCATTTGACAGATCAGGGGGAAGACTCGGTATGGGCGGCGGATACTATGATCGCACTTTCAGGTTCCTGCTGAACAACAATAATCAATCACCACCCTTTCGCACAAACCTGATCGGTTTGGCGCATTCATTCCAGGAAGTAGAAACACTCCCAACAGAAGAATGGGACGTGCCACTGGCGTACATAGCGACAGAAAAGGAGCTTTTCCAAAAAGCCGGCCATCAACAGGCAACAATGACCGGAGGCAACAAATGACCGGCAATGACCAACAAGCCTGACACTCCTGACTGGCGCAAGATCGGAAGACGCGCAGCATAACATCACGAATCAGCACACTCAAAACGCGTGCTAATTCGTTACCTGCTTGTAATCCAGCAACTGCATATGAGCCACATTTGCTATCGGCTGCTCTTCTTCGGATTGCATTGCAACCAAGCCATTTATCGCCAATCCTGCGCAAAAAATTACGACTAACGCCAACATAGAGTCAGGCTTTTTTTTCATTTTTACTCCTGGTAAATCCACCTTTACAGGTTACAACAAAACAAAGTTACATTACTTTAGTGAAAGCACCCGTTATGGAAGCACTCCTGCTACCGGGACACTCAAATTAACCGAACACCTTACACCGGGAAACAGCAGGCCACCATCAAAACAATGCCTGCCCATTACTTCAGGCTTATCAATCATAAGCTTAGCGAACATATCGAAAATTACAATTAAAAACACAAACCAACTTGCCAACATAGACGACAGATTGCAGTATGGCAAGGCTCAACCAACTATTTTTATTACCGTTTTCAAACTACAGTTTTCAATCCGAAGCGCCATTTCCCAGAAACAGACGGTAGGCCTCGTTATCCGACTCATTCCAGTAACGAAAACCCACGTTATCCAGCATCCCCTGAAACTGATCCAGATCATTATCATCCACCTGAACACCCATCAGTACCCGACTATAGGCCGCACCATGATTTCGATAGTGAAACATTGATATATTCCAGCGCGTACCCAGTGACATCAGAAACTTCATTAGCGCACCCGGCCGCTCCGGAAACTCGAAACGATACACTTTTTCATTGTTGACACCGGCCGCATGCCCGCCCACCATGTGCCTGATATGATTTTTTGCCATTTCGCTGTCCGTCAAATCAATGGCGGGGTACCCGTCCAGAGCAAGGGCTGACAACAATTCCGCTCTCTCTCCCCCTCCTTCGGAAATCTGTACACCAACAAAAATCCGCGCTTCGCTATCGCCCGAATAACGATAGTTGAACTCCGTGATATTTCGTTTGTGCAGTGCTTTGATAAAGCGCTTGAAACTTCCCGGCTTCTCCTGCAAGGTCACGGCGAGAATTGCTTCCCGCTTTTCGCCAATTTCAGTTCTTTCAGAGATATAGCGCAAACGGTCAAAATTCATATTTGCACCGCTGACAATTGCCATCAGATTTCGATTGGCAATCCCTTCCCTTTCCACATACTTCTTTAAACCTGCTACAGACAACGCACCAGCAGGTTCCGCAATGGAACGGGTATCACCAAATACATCTTTGATTCCGGCACAGATTTCATCTGTCGTCACCGTGATGACCTCATCAACGCTTTGTCTGGCAATATCCCACGGTCGCTTGCCAATCTGCTTCACTGCCACACCATCTGCAAATATGCCTACTTGATCGAGCACAACCCGCTTTCTGGCTTTTAGTGCCTCGAACAAGCAGGCTGACTCATCGGACTCCACACCAATCACTTTAATTTCAGGTCTTAAATATTTGATGTAAGCAGCGACTCCGGCGATCAAACCACCGCCTCCGACGGGCACAAATACAGCTTCCAGATCCGAGGTATGCTGCCTTAACATCTCCATGGCAATAGTGCCCTGACCGGCAATGACATCTTCGTCGTCATAGGGCGGCACGTAGGTCAAACCCTTATCGTCAACAAGCTGCAGACAATGGGCAAGCGCTTCGTCAAACGCATCCCCTTTCAGTACCACTTTGGCACCATTGCTGCGCACTGAGCGAACCTTTATTTCGGGCGTCGTCTTCGGCATCACTATGGTGGCCTTTATCCCCAAATAATGCGCGGCCAGGGCAACTCCCTGGGCGTGATTTCCGGCCGAGGCACAAATAATGCCACGACTCTTTTCCTCATCAGAAAGGCGGGCAATTTTGTTGTATGCCCCTCTAATCTTGAAAGAAAACACCGGCTGCAAATCCTCTCTCTTGAGCAACACTGTATTATTGCAACGCCTGGACAGTGATCTGGCGTGAGTAATGGGCGTTTCTATGGCTACATCATAAACACGCGCTTCGAGAATTTTTTTTATATACTTCAGAGGCATTACAACAACCTTAAAACAAAAAACAGGAGGGGGAACCCCGACATTCAAATAACAACAAAGGGTGAGTTGTGACGCCACCCTGACCGGTGCGGCTATGCTAGTGCAAATGATCAGTTAAAACCAGCCAATTCGAATCAATAGCGAACATCGACCAGACTTTTGTTATCATACAAGACTCTTTCAGAGCCCCTGGTTGGAAATCACTCCTCAGGAACCGCTCTTTAAGAACCATTTAAAACCTCTCAATCGAACCCCGTGAGACAAACGGAGCACACATGAACCAGGATCAACTAAAGCAAAGTGTCGCCAAAGCCGCCGCAGACTATATAAAGCCCCACCTGGATGACGACTCCGTTGTTGGTGTGGGTACCGGATCTACAGCGGATTTTTTTATCCGCTACCTCGGGCAAATCAAAAACCTGTTTGATGGCGCGGTAGCAAGCTCCGAGCGGACAGCGGAAGGGCTGCGCGCCCAGGGGATTCCTGTTTACGACCTCAATGCCGTCTCCAGCCTCCACTACTATATTGACGGCGCAGACGAAACCAATGAGCGCCTGGAATTGATCAAGGGAGGCGGGGGGGCGCTCACCAGGGAAAAGATCGTAGCTGCAGTGGCCAAAGAGTTTGTCTGTATAGCAGATGAATCAAAGATGGTTGATATTCTTGGTACTTTCCCGCTTCCTGTAGAAGTGATCCCGATGGCCCGAAGCTATGTGGCGAGAGAATTGGTAAAACTGGGCGGTGACCCTGTCTACCGGGAAAACTACACGACAGACAATGGAAATATCATTCTGGATGTGTTCAACATGACCATTTCCACACCCGCAGAACTGGAAGCCAGGATCAACCAGATTACCGGGGTAGTCACCAATGGCCTGTTTGCCCGGGCTCCGGCAAACATACTGTTGCTGGGCACCGAAAGCGGAGTCAAAACAATAACAGCCAGGTAACCTGGCGCTGGCTGCCACCTGTGTCTCAAGCCAGCCTGATCGGCCGGCTCTGGGCAGGAATGACAGAATATCGATTCAACCATAAGTCCTGTTGGTTTAGGGGGCAGAACAGATTATAATCCGTTCACGAGTTGCAAGCGCCGCTGATCAAAGCGGCAAAATAATCCAATACGAGAATGAGTCCACGATGATTTTTGATAATATAGAAGCCGGAAGTAACCCGCCCGATGATGTTAACGTAGCAGTAGAAATCCCGGCTAACAGTAACCCGATCAAATACGAAATCGACAAGAAAATGGGTGCGGTACTGGTCGACCGATTCATGGCCACCCCCATGTTCTACCCGGCCAACTACGGGTTCATCCCTCACACACTGGCCGATGATGGCGACCCGCTTGACGTGCTGATTGTGACACCTTACCCGGTTGCGCCCGGCACCATCGTACGCAGCCGCCCCGTAGGCGTACTGCATATGGAAGACGAAGAAGGCGATGATGCCAAATTGATCTGTGTGCCACACGACAAACTGACAATACTCTATCACAACATACTTGAAGTGGAAGACCTTCCCGAATTGCTGGTATCCCAGATCAAACACTTCTTCGAAAACTACAAAGAGCTGGAAAACGGTAAATGGGTAAAGGTACGTGAATGGGGCAGTTCGAATGAAGCACACCGCTACATCATTGACTCAATAGCAGCGTATGACAAAGAACACCAAAACGACTAGGAAAAACCGATAAAAAAGAAGTATCGCCACCTGCCCACCCGGCACAAGCCTGCGTGGGCAGATACGAAGAAACACAGGGAAAAGACAGTTGCGCCTGACCAGTCAGGTGGGGCGCATCCATTTTATCTGCTACCACTGATTCTGTCTTCCATCAAGCCGTGACGGCCAACCCGATTACCGGCGGCCATCACTCACTGCCAACGCATTCACCCCTGCTGTAACAGGTTTCTCAGATCAATAATCGCGGCATTCACTCTGGACAGATAGGACGACATTGTCAGCGAATGGTTTGCCAGGAAGCCGAAACCACTCCCGTTCAGCACCATTGGACTCCAAATACTTTCCTGAGTACCTTCCAGCTCAACAATAATCTGCCGCAAGCTCACCAGCGCATTTTTATCTTCCAATACCGACTGAAAGTCTATCTCGATCGCTTTCATAATGTGTATCAACGCCCACGCTGTTCCACGAGCCTCATAAAACACATCATCAATTTGCAGCCAGGGAGTTTTGTGGTCCTCGACTTCCGCCGTCTCCGTCGACTGCTGCGCACTCGAATCACCAGCCAATGAAGTATCCCACTTCCTCTTGCCGACACTTTCACTCAAGCGTTGAGACAAACTGCCCAGGCGGGTTTCCACATTTTGCAACCAGTTACTCAGATTATCTGCACGAGCATAAAACTGGGCATCGGGTTGCCGGCGGTCGGCCAGGCGCTTCAAATAACTCTTGAGGGCTTTGATCCCTCGCCGGTACTCCCGTTCGGTAGCAGGAATCGCCCAGCTTTTATTATCAAAATTGAACTGGGGCTCGGCCACCTTAAGATCCTTATCCTCGACAGATTGGCTCTGGGATCGACTGATATCCTGGCGTAGCGCTCTGGCCAAATCCCTCACCTGAATCAACACACCATATTCCCAAAACTTGATGTTATCCAGCCAGATTCCGGGAGGGAAAACATCGTTACTGACAAAACCACCGTTTTTGTTCAACAACTCATCGGCAATATGCACCAGAGTAGCCGTAGTCGCCACGCCCACGGTATTTTCCGAGCCGGTTTCCTGCGAGGCATTTTGTTGAATTTCGGTTACCGAAAACAAACCTGGAGGGCAACTCCAGATCATGCCCAATAAAACCGCGACCAGTAAATAAACTCCCAGCACAACACCAGCTATTTTTGGCAAAACGCCACCTCCGAGATAGTCCTGAATATCTTCCCAACGATCCTTACAAAATTCTACAAAAAGGTTTGATGACATATATTCACCTTTACACTCTTATCCACCTTTAAACTCTCCTGTTTACCGGGAAAATGCGATACTCGACAATGGCTTCTGCAAGCCAAATCCGGCACCGGCATCCACTCCCAACTCTTTTAACAACTGCCATTCGGTTCGATGCTCAACACCGAACGCAATCACTTTTATGTCCAGACTGTGTGCGATTTGTATGACAGACTGGATATAAAACCTGTTTTCTCTGTTGCTTTCCACCCCTTCAAGATAATGACGATCTATCTTGAGCCACTTGACCGGATATTTCTTCAAATAGGAGAACGGCAATGCAGACCGCCCGAACTTGTCCACCACTACCGTGAACCCCGACAACCTTGACCGTTCAAACCACTCGGAAAAGGTGACCGGGTTTCGTTGTACTATGTATTCCGGCAGTTCCAGCACCAAACAATGTGCCGCAGCGGGATGAGCCGAAAAAAAAGACTGCACCCACCGGGCAAATCCGTTTTCCAGCGCTGACTCGGTACTGATGGATACTCCGAGTTTCGCTCCGTAATGAAGCGACTCATCCAGCTCCCTGACCGCAAGCGATATCACCTGTTTGTCAAGCTCCGGCAACATGCCAAATCGCTCAACCATTGGCATAAACAGTCCCGCGCTGACTTCTTCTGACTGACTGGTTAATCTGGCCAGTGATTTATAATAGAGAACCGGCTCATCGCCAGCCAAAAAAACCGGTTGAAAATGCAAGGACACCCCGGAGGATCGCAAGGCATTACATATCATGTCTCGCCATTCACCGCTCTGCCTGGCACCACCGTTAACAGACTCACCTGCAATATCGGTATATCTTTGCCAGCCGTTTCGACGTTCATTCTGGGCTTTCCGCAAGGCCAGGTCCGCGTTCGACAACAACACACTGGCACAATGCCCGAACGCAGCAGCAACTCCGGCATGGACAATATCCTCCCGGCACCACTCCTTTACAGCCCGCAATGAACTGACACTTCGAATCACAGCGTCGGCGATGCTTTCGGCCTTATCATCAGTCAGACCAGGCAAATAGATGACAAAGTCGGCCCCGGCTCTCCGGCCAATAAAGGCTCCGTCAATCGCCTTGCCCTGCTCGACGATCAATCCGGTAACAGCACACAGAAGCCTATCCCCCCTGTCCCGGCCAAACTGATTGTTATACCCGTCAAATTCACGAATCTGAAAAATGATCAGATTGCCTTCCTGAACAGCATCCCGGGAATCCAGCTCTGCCGTCAATCGACGATCAAACTCTGCCCGATTTAGCAGCCCGGTCACCGGATCAAAATGCACTTCGGAGCGCAAAAGTTCAATTTGCTCCAGCTGCTCCCCGAAAATCAACTGCAAGCGGTCTGCCATCAGGTTCATACTTTTCGAGACACGAACCAGTTCACTGGCTCCTTTTTCTTCCGCTCGTATCGAAAAATCCCGCTTCACTACGGCATCGGCAAGCCCGACCATACTCTTGATCGGCCGAAGCGCTGACGAGACAATGGCCAGCAATGCAAGCATCGCCAGAATAAAAACAAACCCGAACCAGGCCAGTTCAGTCAACATCGAACGCCACAGTCGCTCATACGATGCCCCCGGATTTACCTTCAACGAGACCCTGCCCAATTGATTCCAACCCTTGACAACATCAGCAGAAGCAAGCGGCGCCTCCAGCTTGACAAGCCGACGAAACCAGCCGGGAACCGTGCCTGCCTCCGCCAGTTTTGCCTGTCGTACGACCCAGGCTTCGCCACTGGTGTTCCAGAGAACCACCTGATCATAGTATCCACGATCAAACAGGGCATCAATCACAGAACTGGCAGTCACCTCATCCCCTTTCTCAAACACGCTTGAAAGGGAGAGACCCAGGGCAGTTGCCGCATCCTGGGCCTGGACTTCCAGCTGTCCCTGCAAATGGTGTTTTGCACTCACCGCGTTCAACACAAAGTTGCCCGCAGTCAACATCACCAGTAAACCGCCAACCGACATAACCAGCATACTTTTTAACGATCCGGATCGCTTGGCGCGGCTTGTGGAACCAGTCATCAGGTGAGTCCGTCTATTGTTTTTCAACAGGTTTATCCAAAACCGATAACAGGCAGGCCACATAAAACTGCAAGAAACACCGGGACTGCCACTTTACTGTTTTTTTGGAGTAATAATTGAAACCAGATTGCACAGTCTGACATCAAACAGCTATAGTTAACAACTCAAACTGTGACAAAGTCCTGGCGTGGCAACTGCCTGTAAGCCTTATTCGCCTGATTTTAGAGGATAATTGTTTTTTATAAAAGGCAACACTCAAGGTATTGCTGATCGACCATAAATACCTTCCCCCTGGCAACAATGGAACGTACCGACGAATACAGGAATATAGATAGAAAGCACCGTCGAAATGACGAAAATATAGAAAGCACCGGCAAGTATAAAACTGTAAAAAAACCGCAATCAGACAGAGACTGACGCGATCAATTGCAAAGGAAGGACACTTTATTCATGGCTACCATTTTAATGATAAACGGCCCCAACCTGAACTTGCTGGGAAGCCGTGAGCCGGACAAGTACGGCCATGAGACTCTGGCCGACATCAACAACGCCCTGGCTCAAAAAGCATCTGATTCAGGGCACCACTTGCTGTTTATCCAAAGTAACGCTGAATACGAACTGATCGAACGAATACAGGATGCACGACTGGAGGGCGTTGACTTTATTATTATCAATCCCGCCGCATTCACCCATACCAGCATTGCCCTGAGAGACGCATTGCTCGCTGTCGATATCCCGTTTATCGAAGTGCACCTTTCCAATGTGCATGCCCGTGAACCTTTTCGACATCATTCGTACTTTTCAGATATTGCTCGCGGTATCATTATAGGGCTGGGCTCTCAAGGCTACTTTTTGGCCCTGGATGCCGCCATAAAACAACTTGACCGCCGGGCCGACCCGTGTTTATCGCCAATACCATAATAAGTGACCGATATCCCGAAGTTACCAGCATACCGGTAACTGCCGACAATCACGCAACTGCACCCATATTGACAGGATGACGAATGCCCTGGATACAACTGTCCACCACCACGGACCCGGCTCACGCAGAAGTCGTTGAAGACCTCTTTTTAACCCGATCTGCCGTCTCTGTCACACTGATGGATGCCGCAGACACCCCGATACTGGAACCCGAACCAGGCACAACTCCCATTTGGAATGAAACCAGGGTAATGGCACTGTTTCCGGCCGAGACCGACACAAGGGTGCTACTGAACTCCCTGCAGCGCGAGATAGGCGACTCGCAGGAACTGGCAAATCTGCAAATCAAAACAGAGATACTGGAAGACAAAGACTGGGAACGGGAATGGATGAAGAACTTTCACCCCATTCAATGCGGTGAACGACTTTGGATATGCCCAAGCTGGAGAGAACCCCCTGAACCGGACAGGGTCAACTTGCTGCTCGACCCGGGTCTTGCATTTGGTACAGGAACTCACCCGACGACATTTTTGTGCCTTCAATGGCTGGACGGGATAGATACCCGGGGAAAAACGGTCATTGATTATGGCTGTGGATCAGGCATACTGGCCATCGCCGCCTTGCTGCTGGGTGCCGACTCTGCAGTTGGCATAGATATAGACCCGCAGGCATTACTCGCAAGCAAGGATAACTCGAAACGAAATGGTATTCCCGAAAACAAACTCTCGGTTTTTACTCCCGGACAGCTGCAAGGTTCCGGAACTCCACCTTTGAAGCAGGCTGACATTGTTCTTGCCAATATACTTGCCCAACCACTGATTGACCTGGCTGCCGAAATTGCAAGCCATGTAAAACCGGGGGGACGAATTGCGTTATCGGGCATCATAGAAAAACAGGCAAAGCCTGTCGAGAATATCTACAGGGAATGGTTCGACCTCGAACCGGTTAAAACCAGGGATGAATGGGTGCTCATAGTCGGGAAAAAACATGACCTCCGATAGCCCTGTCAGCCCGGTAGCACTATCAGCCTGTCCGTCCAAAATGGCGCTACCCGTCCGATGGACTATCCTGATTCCGTGCAATGGCACTATCCTGATTCAATAAACACCAGCCTGATTCAATAAACACCAGCCTGATTCAATAGACACCACCCTGACTCAATTAACACTACCCTAATACAACAATTAACACTACCCTAATGCAACAATAGTAGCTACACTTAGATTCGCCCTGAACAGGAGCCCTGAAACAGTTGGCCTGAAAACACCGAAACCGACAAACTTCAACCATTTGGCGTAGTTAGGACGCAATGAGCGAAACGTACTTGACAAAATGCCCCCATTGCGGGTCGGCATTCAAAATAAATGATGAACTGCTGGGCGCTGCAAAGGGAAAGGTGCGCTGTGGCTCGTGCATGAAAGTCTTCAATGCAAAAGAGCAACTGTTTCAGGCTTCCCCCCAAAAAAGCACTTCACCAACGTCAGGCACAGGCCCCTCTTTTATTGATCTTTTCACAAAAAAGACAGAACCGGCGGCTCAATCAGCAGGCTGGAGAAAAAGTCTGCTCGACGCCCCCTTCACTCCGGATCCCGATGACATTATTTTTGAAGACAATCCTGAACTGGACAGACAGGACAAGCACTATTTCGGCCCGGCCAAAAAAGACCCCCTGGAAGACAGTTTCAATACAGACTTCCTCGAACTGGATTCCACGCCGGTTCACGACTTTGTCGAGCCCGGTGAAACAGACACCACCCTGGATAAAAATGAATGGCATGATGACGAATCCTGGGCAGAAAAAATGCTTGAGGAAGAAATGAGTCAATCTGCAGCATCGGGAATATCAGGCAGATCACATCAAAACAAATACACCGGTGAGCCAGACAGTGATAGTTATCCGTCCGAAGACCAGACAAAACAGGATATGGACAGCACTCATTCAGGCGCTGCCCCAAAAAAACAAGCTGCCCTGAACCATACTCCGCCACCAAAAGACAGCACCGAGCCGTCGTCAACGGCCGCCACATCCGGGTCCTTTTCCCCGCTTCGGGAAAGTGACTTTCTTGCTGCAGATCCGGCTGCTTCCTACTCCCAGTATCAAACACTGCGGTTTGATCCGATCGAAGCTCGCCCGGGTGAAAATTACACTTTTGCCAAAAAAATGCTGGTTATATTGCTCTGCATTTTGCTCGTCGCAGCAATAGTGGGCCAGTTTGCCTGGTTGCACATGGACAAGCTGTCTCTATACCCCCAACTGAGACCGGCCTATGTGAAAGCCTGTGAACTCCTTGATTGCAACCTTCCGGATATGGTGGATCTCTCCCGAATAAAAAGCCAGAACCTGGTGGTTCGAAGCCACCCTGTGACAAAAAATGCCCTGTTGATCGACGCGGTTATCATCAACAAGGCCACCTTTGAACAGCCCTTCCCCAATCTTGATCTGTATTTTTCCGATCTCAACAATAACGTAGTCACCAAAAGAACCTTCACTCCCGGCGAATACCTCATCGGGGAGGCGATAAAATACAAAATGATGCCGGTCATGGCACCGGTGCATCTGGCGATTGAAGTCAAAGACCCCGGCCCCCAGGCCGTCAACTATTCCCTCGACTTCCAAAAAGCAAAATAAATCACAGCCGGCCCGGCTGCCTTTTCAGGCTTTTTGAGGCTCCGGGCTCCGACAGCTCATTGCCTGATTGTCAACCATCATGCGCATAATATAATCGAAAAATACTCCTTCTTAGCTCTTTAACATGACTTGTTCTGCGAGTATCATAGTCACCCCTTTTAGTTCAGATCACTGATAAGCATGCCAAAAATCGGTTCTTACCATCTTGCCAACAAGTTGATACTGGCTCCCATGGCCGGTGTGACAGACCTGCCATTCAGGCTCCTGTGCCGAAGCCTGGGGGCAGCGATGGCAGTGTCTGAAATGGTTATTTCCAAACCGGAAATGTGGAAAACCCGAAAGTCGAAATTCAGGCTGGACCATACCGGAGAAAGCACCCCGATCAGCGTCCAGATCGCCGGAAGCGAACCCCTGATGCTGGCAGAAGCAGCCAGGCTGAACGTTGAGAACGGTGCACAAATTATCGATATCAATATGGGATGTCCCGCCAAAAAAGTTTGCAACAAGGCTGCCGGCTCTGCGTTGATGCGCGATGAACCCCTGGTAAAAGACATCCTGAACACCGTTGTAAACGCGGTTGATGTGCCCGTAACACTGAAAATCCGAACCGGATGGAACCCGGAAAACCGAAATGCACTGACTATTGCCAGGATTGCCCAGGATGCAGGCATTCGGGCACTGGCCATTCATGGCAGAACACGTGCCTGTGGCTACACCGGAGAAGCGGAGTACGACACCATTGCAGAAATCAAATCCAGGGTAAATATCCCTGTTTTTGCAAATGGCGACATCAACTCTCCGGAAAAAGCCAGATACATCCTGGACTACACCCGTGCAGATGGCCTGCTGATTGGTCGAGCCGCTCAAGGCAAGCCCTGGATATTCCGGGAAATTAACCATTACCTTGACACTGGCCAACACTGCACTCCGATTGCAAACCATGAAATCAAACAGATTCTGCTGTCACATATCAATGCCCTCCATGCTTTTTATGGAGAGTTGGCGGGAGTACGAATTGCCAGAAAACATCTGGGCTGGTATCTCAAAGCCAATGGTATCAAAGGCACATTCCGCAAGCACTTTAATCAACTGGAAGATGCCCGTTTACAAATACAGTCCATAGAAAACTTGTTTCACCCACAAGGGCAATGTGCCGAAACCGGTGAGAAAAGCCGGGTAGACACAGGTTTCACCCGTGACATCTACCCAAAACCAACTACTTATTTCAACCTTACGCCTAAAGGTAACGAAAAGGAAAAAGCCGCATGACCGTTGATTTTCTTGCAGAAAACACTGCCCTCTCAAGCCAGGAAACTGCCCATCAGTCTGATACCGGGCCAGATGTAACACTTCGTGACAGCGTGGAAAAAAGCCTGGAAAATTATTTTAGCCAACTGGATGGTGCACCGGTAACGGACGTATACCAACTGGTACTTTCTGAAGTGGAAGCACCGTTACTGGAACAGGTAATGAAACACACAAGAAACAATCAAACCAAAGCATCGGTGCTACTTGGCCTGAACCGTGGCACATTGCGGAAAAAACTGAAGCAATACGGCTTGCTGTAGTTTAACTATTCCCGGTTTCACACATTTACCATAGAAAATGAAAATGACAGACAACCATACTGACATCCAGATACGTCGTGCCCTGATCAGTGTTTCAGACAAAAACGGCATCGTAGGGTTTGCCCGATTTCTTGCCGAATCCGGGGTCGAAATTCTCTCTACCGGAGGAACTTACAAGCTGCTCAGGGAAAACCGGATCAACGCCATAGAAGTATCTGAACATACAGGCTTTCCCGAAATGATGGATGGCAGGGTGAAAACCCTGCATCCCAAAATTCACGGTGGCATTCTTGGCCGACGTGGAATTGATGATACAGTGATGAACGAACACGACATCAAACCGATAGACATGGTTGTTGTCAACCTCTATCCGTTCGAAGCCACCGTTGCACGCCCCGACTGCGACCTGCCAACCGCGATAGAAAACATCGACATTGGCGGCCCCACCATGGTGAGGTCTGCCGCCAAGAATCACCAGAATGTGGCAATTGTGGTGAATAGTTCAGACTATCAGCGCATACTGAAAGAAATGAGCGATAATGACGGCCACCTTTCCCATCAAACCCGTTTTGACCTGGCAGTAAAGGCATTCGAACACACAGCAGCCTATGATGGCGCCATCGCCAACTATCTGGGTTTGAAAGTGCAGACCGAAGAAACCGGCTTTCCCCGTACGCTTACTAACCAATTCAATAAGGTACAGGATCTGCGCTATGGAGAAAACCCTCACCAGAGGGCCGCCTATTATGTAGAAAGCCGGGCCACCGAGGCCAGCGTAGCCACCGCCAGACAGATTCAGGGCAAGCCGCTTTCCTTTAATAATGTTGCCGATACCGATGCAGCATTCGAGTGCGTCAAACCCTTTGCGGACCCGGCCTGTGTGATTGTCAAACATGCCAACCCTTGTGGTGTGGCAATTGGTATCGACATCAAGCAGGCGTATGACCTGGCCTACACCACGGATCCAACATCAGCATTCGGCGGGATTATTGCGTTTAATCGTGAACTCAATGCAGAGACTGCCCGGTTAATTCGGGATCGACAGTTTGTCGAGGTGATTATTGCCCCCGCCATCTCCGAAGAAGCGAAACAGATATTGGCGGCCAAATCCAATATAAGGGTTCTGGCCACGGGAGAGATTGCTCCGGATCGTTCCCCCGGCCTGGATTACAAGCGCGTCACCGGCGGCCTGCTGGTGCAGGACAAAGACCTGGGCATGGTTAACGATGACGAACTGAAAATGGTGACAGAGCGTGCACCGACCGAAGAAGAATTGAATGACCTGCTGTTCGCCTGGGAAGTGGCCAAGTTCGTCAAGTCAAACGCAATTGTTTACGCCAAAAACGGCCGCACCATAGGGATAGGTGCAGGCCAGATGAGCCGGGTATACAGTGCAAAAATTGCCGGTATCAAAGCAGAAGATGAAGGGCTGGAAGTGCCCGGTTCGGTTATGGCATCGGATGCCTTCTTCCCGTTCAGGGACGGTATCGATGCCGCCGCAAAGGCCGGCATCAAGGCTGTCATTCAGCCTGGTGGCTCGATGCGGGATCAGGAAGTCATTGACGCGGCAAACGAGCACGGTATAGCAATGGTGTTCACCGGAATGCGTCATTTCAGGCACTAGGCTCCGGCAACAAACAATTTCAGGTACTCGCAAGATATCCGGGCCGTTATCAGAATGAACTGACCTGATAGTTCTCCTGACAACGGTCTCCCTTCTAGCAGATTACAACCCAACAGATTACAACGGTTATCAGATTATGAAAGTACTGGTTATTGGCAGCGGCGGCAGAGAGCATGCGCTGGCATGGAAAGTGGCAAAATCACCCGGGGTTCAGCGCGTTTATGTCGCTCCGGGCAATGCAGGAACCAGCCGGGAAGACAAGCTGGAAAATATCGCCATTGACGTCATGGACAAAGCCGGCCTGGCGGCATTTGCCAAAGAAAACTCGATAGACCTTACCATCGTAGGCCCGGAAGCACCTCTGGTTGACGGCATTGTCAATTACTTCCAGGATCTCGGGCTGGCCATTTTCGGGCCTAGCCAGGGAGCAGCCCGACTGGAAGGCTCAAAAGCCTTCACCAAGGATTTTCTTGCCAGACACGCTATCCCTACGGCAGCCTATCAATGCTTTACTGAAATCGCCCCCGCTCTGGAATACCTTAAAAAACAAGGTGCCCCCATTGTTGTCAAGGCCGATGGTCTGGCTGCCGGCAAAGGGGTCATTGTGGCCGAGACACTGGAACAGGCAGAAGAGGCCGTTCGTGACATGCTTTCCGGCAACAAATTTGGCGACGCTGGCCACAGGGTGGTTATCGAGGAATTTCTGGAAGGCGAAGAAGCCAGCTTTATTGTGATGGCAGACGGGAAAAATGTACTGCCCATGGCCACCAGCCAGGATCACAAGCGCGCAGGAGACGGCGACACAGGCCCCAACACCGGTGGCATGGGCGCTTACTCCCCCGCCCCGGTGGTGACCCCGGACGTGCATGACAAAATTATGCAACAGGTGATCATGCCAACCGTTGAAGGCATGGCACAAGAGGGCAATGACTATGTCGGTTTTCTCTATGCAGGACTAATGATTTCACCTGAAGGCGACCCGAAAGTCATTGAGTATAATTGCCGTTTCGGCGACCCGGAAACACAGCCTGTTATGATGCGAATGCAATCCGACCTGGCTGAACTCTGTATCGCGGCCATCGCAGGGCGTCTCGACCAATGTGAATCCCGGTGGGACGAACGTGCCTCGGTCGGTGTGGTACTGGCAGCGGGAGGCTACCCCGGCTCATACAATAAAGGGGATGAAATCAGCGGTATCGCCGCCGAAACAGAGATTGCCAAGGTATTCCATGCAGGTACTTCTGAGTCAGAGGGCAAGATACTGACCAATGGCGGGCGCGTACTATGCGCCACCGCTCTGGGAAAAAATGTCACCGAAGCCCAAAAGAACGCCTACCACATCGCCAAATCCATACAGTGGAAGGGTGTGTATATGCGAACGGACATTGGCTACCGGGCTATCGCCAGGGAAGCGAAATAACCAGCACAGTTCAATCATGCCATCGGTGGGGCTGGCGGCAGTTTTTTTATCCTATTGCCAACAAGTGCCTTTCGATGGCAAATACATGCTCGTCAACTTCATTCAGTTCACGAAGTGCATTTGCCAGCTGAATCAGGTAATCACTGTTTTTTCCGCTTGCACCTTCGGACAGGTGAATTTGCCGGGCTATATCCTGCTCTGTTGCCGCTCCCAGAAATGCGCTGTTATCCTGTGTTGCAATATAAACAATCCCTTCTGCCCGGGTTTCATCCTGAAAATACATCTCTACCTTAAGCCGCAAGTAACCATTTTTTTCACGTAAATCAAGATGGGCAAATTCTTCCGGGGTGATCAAATATGCCATCCCCTCGCAAACCGCACCGGGTTCCTCAATCAGGGTAACCACTCTGCCGGGATGGTCAGGGCTGCCTCTATGGTCGTGGGAACCTTGCCAGAAACGCCGACTCCAGTTCAATATTCGAGCCGGTTTTCTACTGATAAAGGGAAAGTCTGCGTTATAGATCAAGGATCCGTAACCAAACAGCCAGAGCGTCTCATGCCGGTCAAAATCGCTCATGTTTTGATTCAGGGAAATCGTATTGGCAACCATCTGTTGTTGTTCACAGTACCTTGCAGTTATTATTTACCGAATCCTGGAAAGAAAACACGCTGGCCAGGTTAATCCTCGCTGAAAACCTGACGAACGGCCTTGCCTATTATTTCATCTACACGATCCGGCCCATCGATGGTGACACCCAGGTCGTTGACAATGCCATCCTGAATACCATACACCCACCCGTGTATTTTGACATACTGCCCTCTTGACCAGGCATCACGAACTATGGTGGTTTGGGTGACATGATCTACCTGGGCAATCACATTCAGCTCGCACATTTTGTCAACCCGGAGAGATTCGGGTGTTACTGCAGAGATATCCGCATGGTAGACCCGTTCAATATCCTGAACGTGGCGAAGCCAGTTATTGATCAGGCCGGAGTGCTCGCGTGCCAGGGCAGAACGAATGCCACCGCACCCGTAATGTCCGCACACGATAATATGCCTGACCTGTAAAACATCAACCGCGTACTGGATGACGGAAAGGCAATTAAAGTCCGTATGAACGACCAGGTTGGCTACATTCCGGTGAACAAAAAGCTCACCGGGTAACAGCCCCACTATCTCATTCGCAGGCACACGGCTGTCCGAACAGCCAATCCAGAGAAACTCGGGATTTTGTTGAAGAGACAGTTTCTCGAAAAAGTCCGGTTTCTCTCTATTGACGGTTTCCGCCCATTCGCGGTTATTAACCAGCAGTTCCTTGACTTTCATTTGCCTCTTACCTCAACTCGTTTTTCAGATCGAATCAATGATGCAACAGATTGCGCAAATATAGCTTCTTTATTTGTCGAGGTAAACAAGCAGGCACCTGGCGGCCAGTATGTCTTCCTGACCGGTCGCAAATCACGATTTTCTGCCGACTGCAGGGCAGCAGGCCCAACGACACAGACGAGCCTGCCAGCAACCTGATTTTACTTTCGTGTTTATTTATTCTTGCAGTTCATTTTACCCATCCTCCCGGCCATTCTTTTTTCCAGCTCTTTCTGTTGTTCGGCAGTGAGCAAAGCATAGACGTCTTTCTTTACCTTTCCGATGAACAGTGTTTTTTCAGTCGCAGCCGCCGCAGCCCGTTCGGCCGGATCATGCAATTTCACTTCATAGTCAGAATCATCGGGGTTCAAGTCTGTCACAAGTGCTCGCATCACCGCTCTGAAATGATCGCCTTCTCTCATTTTTATCCGCGCATTGTCAATGATCGCATCAAGTTGCTGTTCCTGGGAATCCGTCAAATCCAGCCGATCGGCAATCCGATAAAAATGCTCCATTCCGGCATGCATTCCAGGGTTTCCACCTCCATGCCTGAAAGCCCTGTTGAGGCGGGTCGAACTGGATAAGCCCCCCCGGAGACCGGCACACCGGATTTGCTCGTTTATCACGGACTGTCGATCAACTTCAAGGCGCGAAAGATCACGTTTGGCGAAACGCCAATCACATTCACCCAGGCGGAATATGACATTCTTTCCATGCTGGTTCGAAATTCAGGTACCGTGTTAAGCAAGGCACAACTCTGCGAGCAGGGCCTCGATAAAAAACTCACACTGTATGATCGCTCTGAATTGTCGGAAGGATTCGATCAAATGGCAGAAAAAATCCAGACTCTCGTGCACTCACAGCATCAGCTATTTCGGGATATTTCCCATGAGATAAGAACCCCGCTTACCCGGCAGCAACTCGCCCTGGAGCTGGCGAAAAGAAAGTACCCCGAAGAGGAACTGCTTTCCAGAATCGAAAAACAGAGCGAAGAAATCAACCGGCTGATTGAACAGATTCTGTCACTGTCCCGACTGACCGAAACAGATTCTCCTTTGCAAAAGAGCCTGATTCACCTGCCAACAATGATCAATGAGCTGGTGAGTAACAACCAGATCGAAGCCGAACACAGGGGAGTTCGTCTCTTGACTCAATACAACGAACCAGGTAGCCGGGAGATAACCGCTCATTGTGATGCCAGCCTGGTATACGGTGCATTGGAAAACATTCTGCGCAATGCGATTAAACATACAAAAAAAGACTCTTCAGTCACGATCAGCCTGGGTACTTCTGCAAAAAACCGCGCAGATGCGGTTATCACCATCTCCGATTGCGGCCCGGGCGTGCCGGAATCAGACCTTGATCACCTGTTCACGCCCTTCCTTCGTGTTGACAGCGCAAGAAACAGAAAACTCGGCGGATACGGACTGGGCCTGGCAATCGCCCGCAAGGCAGTAGAGAGGCACGGCGGGTCTGTTCAGGCAAACAATCTCACTACGCCGCGCACAGGCCTTCGCCTCAGTCTGACGCTACCCGGCAAAGCCTGATGACTCCGGGCCTTGCTCAGGGTATCGACGGTGTACTAACGAGTGCCAAACACCACCATTGTTTTACCCTTGACCTGAACCAGCCCCTGGTCCTCAAGGGTTTTTAGTACTCGCCCGACCATCTCTCTGGAACAACCGACAATTCGACCAATTTCCTGTCGGGTAATCTTGATCTGCATACCATCAGGATGTGTCATGGCATCAGGCTCCCGGCATAAATCCAGCAGGGTTCTGGCAACCCGACCGGTCACATCCAGAAAAGCCAGGTCACCGACCTTTCGCGTCGTCTGGCGAAGACGGGTAGCCATTTGCTCACCGATAAAGTACAGAATACGAGGGTCTTCCGAGGAGATTTCCCTGAACTTGGTGTAACTGATTTCGGCCACCTCACACTCGGCTTTTGCTTTCACCCAGGCGCTTCGCGAATCCATATTGTCAAACAACCCCATCTCGCCGAAAAAATCTCCCGCGTTGAGGTAGGCCATAATCATTTCACGACCATCATCATCTTCAATAATGACAGTGACAGAGCCTTTAATAATGTAAAACAACGAGTCACTTTTATCTCCCGCATAGATAATAGTGCTTTTTGCAGGATAACGCCTTCTATGACACTGGGACAGGAAAAAATCCAGATGCCTGGTCTTGTTTTCTGAAGGTCTAGCGATTGCAACCATTTTAACTTCCCGTTACTTATATGGAATTGTCTGTTGCAGGAATCCTCATCAAGCGATATAAATCCACCCTCATTCCTGCTCATTATTATTCTGATCTCACCGGATGCTTCACATAAAGAACCCGGCTCACTATCTCCTGCCAGTCGCAAAACCGGCTTCTTTTACCAAAGAGCAATTGCGTGCTTTCAGCAGGTTACACGATTTTCTTGTCAAGCTCGTATCGCATTCACAATCACGCACACCTTTCGCGGAGTATAGACCATAATAACAAAAAGCTGCTAACGTAAAACAATAATTCTGTGATACCCTTGCCAGCCAATTTCTCGGCGTACAGAAGAACCAACCGAAGGGGAACACAGGCACATGAAAGCAAAAATAACCTGGGGTGGAGACACAAGATTTATCTCGGAATCTGCTTCAGGTCATAAAGTCGTGCTGGATGGGCCACCAGATCACGGTGGAAAAAACCAGGGACCCCGTCCCATGGAGATGGTATTGATGGGTTTGGGTGGATGCACCAGTTTTGATGTCATCAGTATTCTCAAGAAATCTCGCCAGGACGTGACAGACTGCGTGGCAGAACTCTCTGCAGAACGAGCCGACACCATTCCCGGCGTTTTTACAAAAATTCATATTCATTTCGTGGTTTCAGGCAATAATCTGAAGGAAAGCCTTGTGGAAAGAGCGATCACATTGTCTGCGGAGAAGTATTGCTCGGCATCGATCATGCTGGAAAAAGGTGGCGTAGAAATCAGTCACGACTACGAAATTGTCGGGGGAAATCAAATTCGAGGGTAAAATTGGAAATAGCAGAATGAAACACCTTACTTCAATCGCGTTTTCGAATCATAATGGCGTAATTATCTTTAAACTATGACAATCTGTACACAGTTGCGCAGGCAACTCCTGAATCAGGCAGTTTTGCTCACTTGTCCGACAAGAGGAAAACATGGATAAGAAACTGATGCTTCACGGTTTTAACAACCTGACAAAATCACTTAGTTTTAACATCTATGACATATGTTATGCCAAGTCGGCACAGCACAAAAGGGAATATCTTTCCTACATCAACACCATGTACAACGCCGAGCGTTTGACCCAGATACTCACAGACGTTGTAAAAATCATCGGGGCCAACATTCTCAATATTGCCCGTCAGGACTATGAACCGCACGGTGCCAGCGTCACCATGCTGATCGCTGAAGAAGAGCTTCCGACTGACGCAAGCAACCTGAAAGAAAGCCCCGGCCCCCTGCCGGAAACTGTGGTAGCTCACATTGACAAGAGCCACGTCACAGTCCACACCTACCCGGAAAGCCACCCCGACGATGGTATCAGTACGTTTCGCGTAGACCTCGACGTTTCCACCTGTGGCCTGATTACGCCGCTGAAGGTGCTGAATTACCTGATTCACAGCTTTGAGTCGGATATAGTCACTGTCGACTACCGGGTAAGAGGCTTTACCCGGGACGTGGATGGCAACAAGCATTATATCGACCACGACATCAACTCAATTCAAAATTTTTTGAGTGAAGACACCAAAGAAGCCTACGAAATGATAGATGTCAACGTCTACCAGGAAAACCTGTTTCACACCAAAATGCTGCTGAAAGCGTTTGAACTGGATAGCTACCTTTTTGGCGACAAGGGCTCGCAGTTTGAGGAAAGCGAAAAGAAAATCATATCCGAGCGATTGAGAAAGGAAATGCTTGAGATTTATTACTCCCGGAACATGCCCTGAAGCACGCGTTCCCAAAGCACTTGTTGTTCTCGAAGCACTTGCAGTTCTTGAAATGCCCGACCCTGAAACACCTGGCGTGTGCAGCGCGTCAACAGAAAGTTTTATGCGCCAGCATTTCCAGAATTATTGGCCGTATAATCAAATCCATTGCCAGTGGCATTTTATGTCCGGGTATAACCAATGTGTCGTGCCTGGATATAAATGCTCCCTGAATCATTTGCACGAGGTAGGGAAAATTTACGTCTTGGTGCTTTTTGAAGTGAATCACGACCATACTTTCACTGTCCAGTGGCACATCCTTAATGGCAAAGGGGTTGGATGTATCAACCATGGGGACTCGCTGAAAGTTAATATCCGTGTGCGCAAACTGGGGCACGATATCACGCACATAGTCATCCATCCGGGTGATAATGGTATCTACCACCAGTTCGTGAGAATAGCCACGATACAGGGTATCCCTGTGGATTTTCTGAATCCACTCCAGGTTGATGATCGGCACCACCCCTATCAGCAAATCGGAATGTTGGGCGATATTATATCGTTCGTTGACCACCCCGCCGTGCAGCCCTTCATAGAACAGCACTTCTGTTTTGGGAGGCAAGGAAGTCCAGGGGGTGAAGGTTCCGGGCTTGTAACCCGCATGAATCAGCTTCCGATCGCCATCCCTGATATAGTGCCGGTATTGGCCGGCGCCAGTTGAAGCATAATCCTGAAACAAGGCTTCCAACTTGTCAATATGATTGGCCTCGACGGAAAAGTGGTTTTTCTCGCCGTATTGACCTTTCGCTGCCAGTTTTGCCATTTGCTCACGTGTATACTTGTGGAAACTGTCACCGTCTACGCGCGCGGCACGAATACCCTCTTCGTCGAATATTTTGTTAAATATCTCGCCGGTAGTGGTGGTGCCTGCTCCGGAAGACCCCGTAACAGCAATAATAGGATAACGTGTTGACATAGGTTCGCTCTCGGGCGCTCACTCTTTTAGACATTTTTACCAGTATTAAACTATACCTGCCCGGACAAAACGAGGAAAATCGAAAAAAACATCACTCCGGCAAAAAGTGAATAATCCTTAAAACCGTAACAGACGGCCTGGGAGACGGGTTCTGAAACAGATCCTGCTGCGGATTTCAGGAGAATAAATATTCAGATCGTATTAATAAGTTGCGGCTTTTCAATCAGGAAACCCTGAGCATAATCCAGCCCGATTGCCTTTAACAGATCAAGGCTTGTTTTGTCTTCAACCTGACAGGCTATCACTTCCTTACCCATAAAATGAGCCATTTCGGTCATTGACCTGACTATAGCCTGATCACCCGGACTATCAGGCAGACTCTTGATAAAACTGCCATCGATTTTAATGAGATCAACAGGCAGGGATTTAACCAATTGATAAGAAGAAAGGCCCGCCCCGAATTTACCCAGACTAAACGAGCAGCCGGTTTCCCTCAACTCCTGCATAAAGTCTGCAACATCGGCAATATTTGCAATTGTAGAGGTATCCGTAATTTCAAAGCAGACCTTTTCGAGTGGCACTTTTCGCTCACTGAGCTTGTCGTAGATAAACTCCAAAAGGGAATCATCGTTCAGGGAATGACCGGACAGATTAATACTGATTCCTCCCATTCTTCCGAATGCGACCCGGTTCTCGTACATCCAGTCCATCATGTATCCCACCACCCAACGGTCAACTGTTTGCATACGGCCGTAAAGCTCCGCGGTTCGGACAAACTCGTTCGCTGGGATCAAATGCCCGGAATCATCATAAACACTCAATAAAATTTCATAGTGCGTATTAATTTTGCTGTGTAACCGCAGTGGAATAATTTTCTGACACCGGATCAGTATTCTTTCTTCATCCAGGTCTTTAAACCCGGCTACTTTTGCCACAATCTGCTCTTGCCGGGAAAAATTATTTGAAACCGGATCGTAAATGTGCAGCCTGTTTGCTCCCAGTTTTTTGGCGCTGTGGCAAGCCGTTTCCGCTGCTCTCAAAAGCTTCTCTGTATTCGTCAGGTATTCATTCGATGTCGCAATACCTATGTTGGCTGAAACTTCATAGTTCGCGCCCGCCCACTGAAACTCATGCTCCCTGATCGCTTTCAACAGTTTTTGCCCCAAAGGACCGGCAATCGGCTTGTCGGTTAGCACCGCAAATTCATTTCCACCCATCCTGGCCAGGGTTGCGCCTTTTGGGGTATAAGACATAATGATCTCTGCCACCTCTTTCAGCAATTTGTCGCCTGCGTCATATCCGGCAGTATCATTGATAATTCTGAATTGGCGAAGATCAATATATAACAGGCTGCAACTATTATTTGCAATTCCGTTTGCCAGCAATTTCTCAATATTTCGTTCTATTGCCTTTCTATTCGCCAGGCCCGTGATTTCATCGTGGGTAGTTACAAATGACATTTGCTCGTAAACATTTTTGATCATGTCATCGAGGCTTTGATCTACAAAAGGTGTTTCATAGGCAGGCTCGTGAACCAACACACCGCGCTGCATCATTCCTGCCAGCTTCAACAGCTCCAGTTCAATGACCTTCATCCCCTGGTGGTTGACAAACACAAATTTGGAAAAGCCTTTACCTACCCACACCAAACGCAGAAAGGCTGGTTCGTCTTTGTTTTTGATGTATTTTATCCAACTTCCCACTTCCAGCTTTTGAGCCCGGTGTATCCAGCGCTGCAGCCTCTTGTACCGACCTTCCGGGAGCTGCCCGAGATGTTCTTTCTCGTCATCCTGCACTTTCTCGGGCACAGATATCATTTCAGGAGGGCGCACCTTGCTGCCTACAATAAATTGTCTGAGTTCTTCTCGAATATGAACGGAGGGCATATGATTGGAAGATATGGAGGACAGCCCGTCCTGAATACTTGTGAGCAATTCGGCCAGGTTTATATCGACCTCGGGATTGTTGCCATAGGCAATCAGCGTATCAATAACAGCCAGGTAATTCTGCCACACCCGACTGTTTTCTCCCTGTCGAATATATGTGAGTGACAACAAATCTCTCCAACCACCATTGATCAGAGACAAAACCGCTTTGGGTATCTTTCTTCCAGCTATTCGCTTGTCAATTTCGTCACTAACCACTTTCTTGGCCAGCTCAACCTTTTGCGACCCTTCGGCCGCCGACATAACACGCTCTACATTGCGGCGATACAGTAAATTCTGGCGTTCAATAAGCTCATCAAGCTCTGTGACAGCCTCTTCGAAAACAGCAATATCCTCTTCAAACTCTTCGTTGATCCTGTTTACCACGCCATCAACCCTTTGCTGAACCATCGGGCTGGGTCGTCCACCCTTGAGGCCGAGTTGGGCAATTCTATTGAGCAACGCCCTGATGGGGCTATCTTTCCGTTCCAGAAAGGTTTTGTCTTTTAGCAAAACCTTAAGCACAGGTACCTGCAACCTTGCCAACTGTGCCTTGACTTGCTCAGTGACTTTTTCACTGGAAACCATACTGATAAAGAACTGCTCCACCACATCCAGGGTTTCCTCCTGATCCGCATCCAGCACTTTTTCCCTGTCACCATCGGCCTGCAAATCGGAAACAACGCGGTCGGTCAGTCTTTCTTCTTTTATATTCGGACTGACCTGTCCTCTGGCGGTCAATTTCTGAAGCCGTTGCAAACTGTTCTGCAGTTCTTCCAGGCTCCACCTGGGTGCATCTGAAACCGGAACAAAATCACCATTGACCGCAATACCCTTACGCGTCTTTTCCAGAACTGAAAACAGGTTCTGAATCGACTTGAATACAGACTCTGCATTTGACCGATTGACAGCAAATCGCTCTTGCACCTCCATATTGTCAAAATTCATTGCAAATGGGGGAATCAATGCTTTCTCAAACAGTTCTCCCCGATCCCGCCCGGGCACTGCAGATGCGTGCTGCCTTGTGTGAAAAGATGCTTCTGGCATAGCGCCTGCGGAATTTGGCCCTGTCTCAAAACCCGATGGAATACCCGGTTTGACTGCTCCCTGACCAGGTTCAGGTGCGCTTTGACCATATGTGCCGGGGCTGTCACCCGCTACAGTTGCTTCCGCCACATCCGGAAACCTTTCCTGTCCCGGCCGCGAATCGGAAAGTGCCGCATAACCGGCATCAAAACCGGCATCAGAATTGAGAGCACCAATGGGGTTTCCGGCGTCATGTGGAGATGGTTGTCCGGTTGGACACGGCCCCCCTGATTCTCCCTCTTGTCTTACAGGCCCTGATTCCCGGTTTTCTTCTGGCTCCGCTACCTGATCATTCCTGTTTTTTTGTTGGGTCAAGCAGTTGCCCGATTCAAGTCCGGGCAAAATATTCTGCCGAATCAGAATATGATTCAACTCGACATAAAGCGGCTCAAGCCGTTTCAACACCTCGGTTTCGAAGGTTTTGTAGTAGATTTTTTCTGCCTGCTTCAAAAGCCCGAGCGACGAACTGGCAGCTTTGAACGCATGACAAAACAAGGCCGGGCCATAAGGGTTCAGATACCCCGTCGCATTTACGATTCCCACCTGGTCAAGCCTCATTTTCAGTTGCAGAAGAGTGTCACGGTACTCGGCCTCTGCCCTGGTAATCATTACCTTGATTGTAAGCCAGTCTTCAAACTCGCTTTTGTCGATCAGAGTCAACGAACGCTTGCTCTGAAACTCGGGAGAAGATGTTTTGGCCGGAGAAGACAAATACTCCAGAAAATCGGCGGTTATGGCACGCTTTCTGTTGAATACAAGCGATACCGAGTCCTTCAGCGCGTTTGCCACAAAATCGGATTCAGAATAATATGCCGCTTCCTTGAATCTCTTTTCCAGTGACTCAAAGAAGTCATCCAGCAAGGGTTGTGCATGCTGGCGAAGTGCCTTGGTAAATTGCCTGGTTACAAACGCAGCCTTGTTGTTTTCCGGGATAACCCTGGCCGAGCCGGTCTTGCGTGAATACTCCACAAGCATGGCGGCAAAGACATCAGGGTAAGACTCAAGAAACATAACGCCAATGGCCGAGTGCACGATGCGTACGGGCTTGACCAGAATAGTAAATGATCGGCCTCCTACCGTGAATGCCACATTCATGGCGTTATCAGCCTGACTGGAATAAATATGACCAATCTGATCGGTATCTGATGCGTCAAATTTGATGAACATCCCTTCCGGACAAAAGTCTTCAATGGTGCATGGCCAGTTGATTCGATTTTGCCAACTGAGCTCGGCTTCCAAAAATATAGGTTTTCGTTGGCTGCGTCGCCGTTCCTTCATAATCACTATCAAACATCTCAGAAACAATTATCGTTGCATTTTTGATAGTATAGACTGAAATCCGGCATTCTCGACACTGATCACAAATTCTTCAAGGGAAGATGGCATGTCTGCGTTTTTTCGATGTTTTTTTCTGTTATCACTCCTGTTTCACGTTGCCTGTTCAGAGATGGCCTATTATCAACAAGCCACCGCCGGACAACTTTCGTTGCTGGCCAGTCGAACCCCCATAGAAGAGATGTTAAACCGGGAATCAACCAGTGCGGCATTAAAGGCAAAATTCAAGCTTGTTCTGGCAGCCAGGAAATTTGCTGCTACCGTGCTTTCATTACCTGCAGGAGAGGCATATCTCGATTACGTGGACATTAAACAACCCTATGTGATCTGGAACGTTACCGCCGCTGACGAATTCAGCCTTGAGGGAAAAACATGGTGTTATCCATTCGTGGGATGCCAGTCTTACCGTGGTTACTTTGCACAGTCGGATGCCCGAAAATTTGCCAAAGCACTCTCCGGTCAGGGGTTGGATGTGTATGTATCCGGTGTAACGGCCTACTCAACACTGGGCTGGTTCGATGACCCGATTCTGAATACCTTTATCAACCGCAGTGACCCGGGCCTTGCCGCCCTGCTATTTCACGAACTGGCACACCGGGTAGTTTACATTGATGGCGACACTGCTTTTAACGAGAGCTTTGCCACCACCGTAGAACTGGCCGGACTCAGGCTATGGCTGGAAAAACACAATCTCGCGGATCAATTCGCCATAATGAAACAAAGGAAACACTACCATCAGGTGTTTACCCGACTCGTGCTTGAAACCAATGCGCGATTAAAGAAACTGTACGCCACTTCGCTGGACAGGCAGACCATGCTGAACAGGAAGCAAGCGATTATTGAGCAATTGCGTCAAAAGTATGCAGCAATTTCGAAATCATGGCCATTTCGGGGTTATAACCATTGGTTCGAATCTGAAATCAACAATGCAAAACTCATTACCGTGGCCAACTACCATGATTATGTGCCCGCATTTACCCGACTGTTACAGCAACACAACTACGACTTCCCCCAATTCTACAAGGAAGTCGAACGCCTGGGCGCGTTGCCACCTGACCAAAGAAAAAAACAACTGGAAGCTCTGGTGAATCCATCAGCTCCAGGCTAAAGGGTTTTCTGCCAGAACAGGGCGTGCCCCATATCAGGGTTTAACTCATAACAGGAGTAGCCTGACTTCTGATAGGCGACACGGGCAACCCGGTTACCTTCCTGCACCTCCAGCGTTACCTTGCAACACCCTCTTTCGCGAGCCACCTGTTCAACCAGCGACAGCATTTTGGCGCAAATCCCCTTACCCCGGTGAGATTCCACCACAACCACATCGTGAATATTGATCAGGGGCTGGCATTTGAATGTTGAAAAACCCTGAAAGCAATTCATCAACCCGATGGCCTGATCACCCCCAAAGCAAAGCACACTGAAAGCACCAGGAACCTGGTCGAGGGCATTCACCAGGTCGTTTTTCACCTGCTCTGAAAGCGGCTTGCCACCCCCTGCCCCTTCGGAAGCATAGCTATCCATCAACGAAATAATAGCCATGCCGTGGGCGGGATTGGTGTAATCCGCAACGAGAAGCTGCAACTCGCCGTTTTCGTTCAAATCATCTGATTTTGTGGTCATCTGGGTCATTTACCTGATACGTTTTGTGATCTTTGCATGAATATTCGGATAGAATTGATACAGGGCACGTATGTAACCATTTTTATTTACGTTATTGCAACCCCAAGGGCAGATTGTTCTGGTAAGCTAAAACCGGAGTTTGCATTGATGCATGAACTCACCGGCCGAAAGCCTGACCCTGTATTTGCCCACAATGCCCTTATCAACAGGTCGGCATTTGGACGGAAATCTTTCATCAGGCCAGATAACGACCTTGATGATCGGCATTGCTTCAAGCTCGGGTGATACAGAATGTCAGGATTACACTTTACTGAACTTTCTTACTCGCTCGTAAAACTCTGCCATTACCTCGGTAAACTGAACATTTTTGTGCCAGAACTCGGGGTAATCCCCTCCTTTTTTAATCGGTAAACCTGAAATAGCTGGCGGGGCAACCGGATTAACCTGCCTGGGGAAGC
>PDPE01000055.1 GCA_002747395.1 Pseudomonadota bacterium | reverse complement strand
ATCCCGCCCTAGCGGAGATACTTTGCTTCGTCTGGCGGATGTGTTAGAGGTTTCCAGTGATTATTTACTGGAAGGTGCCACCGATGACGCCGCCAAAGCCCGCTTTGAAGACAGAGAACTTCTGAGGCAATTTCAGGAAGTTGAACAACTCCCAGAGCAAGACAAAATGGTCATAAAAACGCTGTTAGATGCTTTTCTGACCAAGAAACAATTACAATCTATCATTCGTTAAGAAAAAGTAACCGGAGGACAGTATGTCACTGAGTGCTAAAGATGAGGCCAGGAGACTGATTGATCACTTACCCGATCAAGCCAGTTGGAATGACATCATGTATGAACTGTATGTAAAACAGAAAATCGAAAACGGCTTAAAAGCAGTGGAAGAAGGACGCACCATTCCACAAGACCAAGTGAAAGCCCGCATTATGGCAAGGAGAAAAACCGCTTAATGGAAATTGAATGGTCAGAACCCGCCGAATCGGATTTAGGTGATATTTACGAGTATATTGCCAGAGACGTTCCTCTCTATGCCGAGCAATTTGTTGATCAGGTTCTCGCAACAACCAACCTGCTGACTGACCAACCATTAATGGGAAGGTGTGTACCGGAGGCTCACCGGGAAGATATAAGGGAATTGTTGTTTCAGAGCTATCGCATCATCTATCAAGTGAAACCAGAATTTGTCTATATTGTGGCTGTAATACATGGCTCACGTGATCTTAGCAAGATGGACAATAAGCCTTGGGAGGTCGTTTAACTGTAATTTCCCATACAAACACCGCACGATCAGGCCTTTTTCTATCAAATTATCATCGAATCTTTCGGTAACAATTTGGTAAAACTAGTTGTTTTTACACCAATCGTATGATGAATAATTTGGAAAAAATGTGATGTTAAAAAAGTGCCCTACACATTAGGGGCTGTTGCCATTTGGTAATAAGTAGTTGATTTAAAATAGCAAACTCGCAATATTGTAGTTCTCACACAAACAATAACGAGTTTGCTATGCCACGACTATTGCTCAATGATGAACTCTGGTCGAAGCTACGGACAATTCTGCTTCAATTTGGTGTTTATGACAAGCGTAACCTTCGCAACATGGTGGAAGGTATGTTTTATCGATTGCGAACAGGGTTGCCGTGGCGAGACTTACCTGAATACTTTGGTTCCTAGATTTACTGGCCGATGACCCTGATCTGGAGTGGGGATTTATAGATGGCAGCTATGTAAAAGCCCATCAGCATAGTGCCGGGGCATCTGGAGGTGAATGTCAGGCTGTAGGCCTCAGCAGAGGCGGAAATACAAGTAAAATACATTTGGTTGTTGATGGTTTTGGGCTGCCTGTGCATTTTGAAATTACAGGAGGGCAAGTCCATGATTCAAGTGCCGCAGATAGTGTACTTGATAACTCGCCACTCTTCGGTTCTATCATTGCCGATAAAGGCTACGACAAGGAAATGCTCCGGGAAAAGATCCGTAGTAAAAACTCAGTGCCAGTGATACCAAGAAAGTGTAATTCTAAAATTGGAAATGATGATATTGACTGGCACTTGTACAAAATGAGGCATCTTGTTGAGAACCAGTTGCTACCCGGTATGATAAACTGAAAAGAAATTTTGAATCGATGGTGGCTATGGCATGTGCATTTCAGTGGTTATCCATGTGAAATGGCAACAGCCCCTAAACCAGTTTTTTCATTTCCAGGAGGGCGTCGTTTTCATTTCGTAGAGCCAAGTGGAAATGAATTTGCGGTTTGGTCAGATAAATAGTCAGCAAAATAATCAGGGGTGACGCTTATGAAGGTGCCCTATTTATTAAAACGTTAGACAAAAATATTTCAGATTGAGGCATGCTATGGGGTTAATAGAGATCGTTAATGTTTACAGTGTCACATTGGGGGTTTTGACTGCTCTTGCCCTTTTAATGTTTGTTCAAGTGGTTGTTGCTGATGTTGCAGCTATTAAAACCAGGCATACTCCTGGTTATCCAGTAGAGGCCGACCACAATAGCTTTTTATTCAGGGCGGTGAGGGCACAAGGTAATACGACAGAGACTGCGCTGATATATGTGATTTGTGCCTGTTTATGCGCGGTTTTATCAGTCAATCCAACGGTAGCAAATGGTTTTTCGGTGGTGTACATCGCTGGGCGTCTTGGTCATATGTTGTGTTACTACTTTAATATTCGAGTAATGCGTAGTGTCTCTTTTGCAGTGAGTATGTCAGGTATAGCCGGTTTGCTTGTCAGTATTATTTGGGCGGTTGGTATAGTAATCAGTTAACTGCAATATTTTTGCAATTTTTCTTTCCAGAGTCATTCTGATCTTCACGCCTTTAGCAAACGCTTGCGTCAGCAGGTCGCCTGACTGACAGTCACAGCCTTGCCAAAGGCACCAGAGGCAATCCCATAACCAGATTTACCACCTTGAGCAAGGCTGATTCCTCCACCCGGCAACCCGTGATCACCTGCAGCCATCGCACTGCTTGTACCAAACACAGTACCAGTATCAAATTTTAGATAAATGGCACGCACCACACCCACCAACGGGTGCCGCTTTTGCGTTTTTTCAGTGGTTATCCATGTAAAATGGCAACAGGCCCTGATATTTGCTATAAATAACACGGGGATAGGGTGAGCGCACCAGGAACGGCAGAATTTGCTTTCAGAGCTTTTTGTCCTTTACAAGGCACCCCCTTTACACTCTTTAACTGCCAATCAGCAATAATGAAGGTTAGAAACACTATGGTTACGAGAAAGACAACAGAAACAAAAACCGCTTCCACAACAAAAAAAGCGTCGACGAGTACAGCAAAGTCGGGAGCTGCGGCCAGTGCTGCCAAAGCAAAAACCACCGCAACTGCGGCTAAAACCAAAGCGCCGGCCAAAAAACGAACAACTACGAGAAAAACAACCGCAACGAAAAAAACGACGACAGCCTCTAAATCTGCAAGCACCGCAAGGCGTACTGCCACGGCCAAAAAAACCGAACCTGAAACACAGGGCTCTGAGTTGAAAAAGAAAATCGAACTGGAAGCATACTACATTGCCGAACGGGATGAATTTCGTAAAAACCCGGTCGAGTACTGGTTTCAGGCAACCAGATTGGTATGCCCCTGATTGGCATTTGATTCATTAGAGTCGTTTTTGACTCAACCTGATATCCATAAAGCTCAGCTATCCCGGGCATTCGACGAGATGGCTGACCTTTGTGGGCGATCAGGCAAGGACAAGAGTTCAAACGGTCATTTCTTTTCGCTGTGTTTTATATGGACGTTTATCTGGACGGTTGGGTATTCACGGGCAGGGTCACGATAAACCGACTGAATTTTCCGGGTTCTGATTCTACAACCAGACTTCCGTTGTGGCGATTGATAATCTGCTGACAAATGGCCAGCCCAATACCCAGGCCAAACTGGCCTTCCCGTTTGGTAGTGAAGTAGATTTCAAAAATCTTTTCTGTGATTTCGTCGGGAATACCAGGCCCGTTATCCTCTATCGACACCCTTACCGACGGCTCAGGCACACTGGCATCACTAACCAGTTCCGTTTTCAACATCAGGGTGCCCTGTCCACCGGTGGCATCAATCGCGTTGGCGATCAGGTTGGTCCATACCTGGTTTAATTGCGCCGGAAAACACTCGACCGGCACAAGCTGCCCATAATCACGGATGACCCGGTAATCTTTAAGCTGGTTGGCAAAAATAGCCAGCGTGTCTTCCAGGCCTTCGTGCAGATCGACACGAGTCGCGTCCGGACTATCCTGACGTGAATAGTTTTTCAGACTCTTGACCAGACCCGCGATACGATCACTGCATACGCAAATATTACGCAAAAACATGCCTGCCTCATGAAACTGGATAAGAAAGGCGACGGCTTCTGCGAGTTCCTCTTCCGAATCCATGAGATAGCGACTGAAACTTTCTTCGGAATCCAGTTGCAGCTGCACAATTTTGCGCGCCAGATTGGGAGAGCGTACCCTTTTGGACAGCTTCTTTACCCTGCTGCGTATCTCGGTGGTTGATAAGGGAGGTGACATCAGGGAGTGTTCCAGCACCTTTGGCCCCAATTCCAGCAAATGCCGGTGCGGTGTTTCGGCATTAATCAGCCTCGCCGTGGCCGTTTTGAGATAATCAGCCCCACGCATTATGGCGGACACGGGATTGTTTAATTCATGCGCTATTCCCCCTACCAGCTGCCCCAACATGGCCATTTTTTCTGATTCCACCAGTTTGGCCTGGGTTGAGTCGAGATGATCCAGCGTTTCTGACAGCTTTAGCTCGGTACTGATACTTTGCTTCAAACGATGATTGAAGTTACGCATTAACACATTGGTAAACAACGGCAAAAAATCCCGATCCGAAGACATAATATCGTTAAGTGTCTTGCTTTCGATTCTTATCATCTCGGCTTCGCCTGCAGTGTAGCTGGATATATAGGAAGCACCACCACTGATAAAGGACATCATCCCCACCATGGCTCCGACACCTTCACGCATAACCGTTTTTTGTGCGCCGTGATATGCCCTTTTTTTGTGGATTACCTCACCCTTCGCAACAAACCACAAATAGTTATCCACCTCGCCTTCACGCGTCAGCACATGGTTCGCACTGTATTTCTTATACACGTTTTCATGAGGGTGACTGTCAAAGTAGTCATTCAGCTTTTGAATCAGTCGCTCTTTTACCCTGGCATCAGACTCTGATGCAAAGTCGAGAAGGCTGGTACGATAACGATCCAGTTGATTGCTTACATGCGCAGCAATAATTCTGCGCCTGTCCAGCTCCAGGCAATAGGGCAGCAAATCGGTTTCATGGGACAATAAATAGGTAGTCGCCTGATCCGTCACGGCTTTAATCAATTCTTCCCGTCGCCAGGGTTTGGCAAGAAAAAAATCCAGACGCGCTTCATTCACTGCGTTAACCACATCCTGCATCCGGGCACTTTCGGTAAACAGAATTTTCCTTGTGTCACGAGTAAACTCGTTCTGGTTCAACTCCACCAGAAAATCGATTCCAGACAACCCCTCCATATTGTTTTCTGAAATGGCCATACAGAGCTGTCGCTGGTCTTCCTTTAATCTTGCTACCATTGAGCGAGCCTGTTCGATGCTGTTAACACAGATCACATCAAACACCCTGGCGATTGATTTCAACTCTTCCCTCAATCTGCTCAGTATTTCCGAATCAGGATCAATACAAAGAACTGCATATTTCCTGGATAGCGGCGGATTCCCCAGGTACTCGGTCATACAAAACCTGCCAGGCTGAGAACAGGTATCAGCGCATATAGCATCAGCATGCCGACAACGCTTGTAGACAAACCGGCAACAAGCATGGTTCTGGTATCCACCTGCCCCGTCGCATAAGCCATTGCATTTGGCGGCGTACTGATCGGCAGGGCCATCGCGAGCGAGCAGGATACGGCAACAGCAATCACCAGCAGCCTGGTGCCGCCCAGGGAATCCAGCGTAGTCAGGCTACTGCCAAGTGCAGCCACAATAGGTATTAAAAGGTTTGCTGTAGCAGTACGAGAAATGAAGGTAGACATCGCCAGTGCGAGCAGTGTTACCAAAACAACAATGACTGCCGGGGAAAAACTGTCAAAGGGTACGCTGTCTACCATATGACGACTCAGGCCGGTTTCCTCAAGCCCCAGACCCAGGGCGATACCACCACTGAGCAGCCATAACACATCCCAGCTGATTCTTTTCAAATCACTTTTGGTGATGGTTTGAGTGACGACAAAAACCACCACGGGAAACATCGCTACAACATAGGAGTTCATCCCGTGTAGTGCCGAGGTCAGCCAGAGCAATATGGTCGCGGTGAAGGTTAGGTAAACCAGCCAGGCACGAAAACTCTTGTCAAATGTCCCCTTTATGGTCAGCTCCATGGATTTTTCCTTTGGAGGGCAGAAGCGCAACAGTAACCACCAGACGATACAAAGCGTGACAAGCGCAAAGGGCACACCAAACAGCATCCATTCTGCGAAACTGACCGCATTTTCTCCCGTAAGATACTTCATCGCCACTGCATTGGGCGGCGTGCCAATGGGGGTGCCTATCCCCCCTACATTTGCGGCAAATGGAATACATAACACAAACGCGGTCCTGCCGGGGTCATCCTTGTGAAAACTTTTTAACAGAGGGGTCAGAATAGCCAACATCAATGCGGTAGTGGCAGTATTGCTGATAAACATGGAAAACACACCGGTGATCAGCATAAGGCCAAGCAAGACTATCCGCGGGTTTTCACCAAAGGGTTTCAAAAATACGCGCGCCAGGTTGGTATCAAGACGATATTTTGTTGCAGCCATGGCCAGAAAAAAACCGCCGAGGAACAGCATGATAATGGGCGAAGAAAAGGTTCCCAATAGCGCTTTGTAGCTGAGTAAAGTGCCAAAGTTTTCAATTTCTTCGCCACCCCGGAACCAGATAAGGCCCTTATCTGAAATCAGAACGAGCTGTAGCCCGATTAACAACACAGATGTGGCAAAGATGGGTACGGGCTCCAACACCCAGAACAGAATAGCCAGGATAAATATGGCCAGCATTCTATGCTCGACTACCGTCATACCCTCAATGGGAATCCAGGCGGCAGGAATAAACCAGATAATCAAGGGTATTAAAATGCACGCAATGAGTTTTTTCATGCCAGACCTGTGAAAAGTAAATCCATGAGTAGAAAAGTCGGAGTGTCAAGCTCACATTGGTATCAACAAGAGATAAATATCAATAACAGACAGGTATTAAAAACAGACAAGCGCCGATAACAGATGCGTTTTGAGCAATCAAAAATCTCACTGACTCAACCCGACTGATGAATCGCCTCAAATAACCGTTCGCTGTCCAGGATACCAGAATACGCAATCAGGTCTTCTTCGTTTGCAATCACAAATGTCGTCAACTGATCCACCACTGTTTCCAACAGTTTGGTGGCATCCCAGGGTTTGGCGATATAGTAATCAAGGCCTCCCCGATTGACCGCTTCGATAGTGGACTCCAGCCCCGCCTGCCCGGTCAGTAACACTTTGCGCGTCACCTTTGTGTGCGGGTTTTCATTAAGCTCGATCAAAAAATCGACGCCCTTTACTTCCGGCATTACATGATCACAGAGAATCAGTGCAAGCACCCTTCCTTCTGCTTCAAGTTCTGCGATAACCTCTCTGGCTTCGGGTGCGCTTTCTGCCCCTTCAATAATAAAATGCGACCCCAGTGGCTCAAGGTCGTGCATCACACTGTCCAGCACTTCCCGCTCATCATCCACACACAAGATAACGTAAGTATTCATAGGTACTCCGTTGCTATTATTTCAGCCAAACACAAAACCCGGAATGACACGATACATGACATTGTTTCGATTGTATTCAGCAGACATTTCAATATCAACGGATAATAGTCCTCCTGATACAGTTATCAGAATAGCAAAACACCCGCCAACGCGGGTGCTTTACTCTGGTATCGGCAAATCAGAGGCCGATTTTTTGCAAATTGGTCACGTCAACAGGGCCACTTCGACAAGCCCCTTCGACAAGAAAGCAATCAGCTTTCCTTTGTCGCCCCCATATTAAAGTCGGGTGCTCCAACCAATACAGACATATTGCCGGAAGGGTGCTTGTTTTCGTACATAAGCTGGTGTGCCAAAGGCAGTTCATCGTAAGTAAAGGCCTTGGACATACAAGGATCGACCTTGCCCTGACATACCAGATCATTGAGACCATAGGACTGTTCATCGTTGGCAAAATGAGAACCCTGCAAGCGCTTCTGACGCATCCAGTGATAACGAAGATCAAGGGTTGCATTGAAACCGGTTGTACCGGCACAGATAACAACCATACCACCTGTTTCGGCGACGAAAATAGAGGTAGGAATCGTAGTTTCACCTGGATGTTCAAAGACCATGTCAACACCGCGCTTTTCACCCAGGATATCCCATATCGCCTTGCCGAACTTGCGGGCCCCTTTTAACCATTCCCCGTAGGCATCCGTGTCTTTCCAGTGAGGCATTATTCCCCAATGGTCAAAGTCCTTACGGTTGATACAACCAATGGCACCCAGCTTTTTACAATAGTCAAACTTGTCTTCACCAGAGACAACGGCAATGGGTTTTGCTCCCATCGCGGCTGCAATCTGGATCGCCATACAACCAATACCACCGGCGGCACCCCAGACGAGAACCACATCATCCTTTTTCACATTGTTTGGTGCCCATGACATCAACATGCGGTAAGAGGTGGCACCAACCAGCATATAAGCGGCCGCTTCTTCCCAGTTCAAATGTTTTGGCTTGGGCATTAACTGGTGATCCTGCACTTTGGTATATTGTGCAAAACTGCCCCAGTTGGTTTCATAACCCCAGATCCGGAAGCTGGGATCATACATCGGGTCTTTACCTGCTTTGATGGAAGGTGCATTCTGATCCCAGATACCGCAGTGCGCGACGACTTCATCACCGACCTTGACCCGCGTTACGTTCTTGCCAACCTTGTAGACAATGCCGGAAACATCGGAACCACCAATGTGGAAATCTTCCTTTTCCCCCGCCTTGTTGCGTGCTGCGATAACATTGACCGGAATACCAAGACCGGCCCACACATTGTTATAGTTGACACCCGCCGCCATGACGTAGACCAGCACTTCGTCATCAGCAATCTCGGGCACCTGGATCACTTCCTTTGCGAATGCTTTGGTGGGTTCACCAAAACGCTCGGGGCGAATCAACCAGGCATGCATGTTCTTTGGCACTTCACCCAAAGGTGGCATTTCAGCGATATCGTAGAGCTCTTTTGTCATGTTAAGTCCTCTTATTTTTTGAATTAATTCAGTCAAATTCAGTTAAAGGTGGCAATTGGCGCCGGAATAGTGCTGTCAAGGCACCCAATACCTGATCAAACGAGAAATAATGACCCGCATTGGCTGTCAGGTAGCGCTCGCAGACTCCAAGCCCGTAATTTCCAAATTCTTCTTTCACCCACTTTTCGAGAAAGAACCGCTCCGTGGCAACAAACTCATCTGCGCCATCTTCGGCCTCCCTTGCACTCAACAGGTGATCAGCCAGCTCCTCTATTCCCTTGTTTTTAGTGACACTGGTCAGGTAAATCGGTTTCGATTTCTGACTTTCCTCGTTGACATAAATATTGGCCAGTTTCAGGCTGGATTTAAGCAGGTGATAACTTTTTTGAGCTAACACATCCTCGTCACATTTGTTGATAACAAAGGCATCAGGCACTTCCATAATGCCCGCTTTCATAAACTGAACCTGGTCACCCGCCAGTGGCTGCATTACCAGCAAAGTCTGATCACTCAGATGATCCACTTCAATTTCGCTCTGGCCAATACCCACTGTTTCGATAATAACCAGGTCAAACAGTTTTCTTAGCAACCGAACCACCTGAAAGGTCTTTCGGCTCATGCCTCCAAGGTCAAGCGCCGAGGCCTGGGAACGAAAATACAAACGTTTTTCCGCTACCGGAAAATTCGTCCGGGTCCTGTCCCCCAGCAACGCTCCGCCAGATGTCTGACTTGAAGGGTCAACGGCAATCACGGCAATTGACAAATCACGGTGCCTGGACAAAAGCGACAGACATACCGAACCGATCAGGCTCGACTTGCCCGCACCCGGCGTCCCCGTCATACCCAGAATATGGGCACAACGAGACGATTTTACCGTAGCCAGGTACTCCATCACTGCCTGGCGCCGCACACTCGCCGCTTCCGACTCGGTTTCAAAAACAGAAACCAGCCTCGCGATGGGCCATTTTTCCAACAGCAGCGCCTTGTCTACCAGGCCCTTTAATTCATCAGAAATCATCTTGTCCGCTATTACCTTCGGAACGTACCTTCCCCGGAGCGTACCCTTCCCGGAGTCACCTGTCTGCCACCCTGTCAGGCAGATTTGGATTCTTCAATAACATCCATGATTTCGGACATCACCTCCATCGGATCAAAGTCTTTGGGAGTAAAGATTCTTTTGACACCCTGCTCCAGCATCCCTTTGTGATCCGGCTCGGGAATAATCCCGCCCAAAACAACCGGCATTGCGTCTTTCGCACCCGCTTCTTCCAGACCATCGAACAACTGGGTCATAATCTCATTGTGGGAACCGGAAAGCAGCGATACGCCTATCGCATCCACGTCTTCCTCGACAGCAGACTGCACAATCTCTTCCGGCGAGAGCCGGATGCCGAAATAAATCACATCAAACCCCGCATGGCGTGCGGCAACGGCAATCACTTCTGCACCATTTGAATGGCCATCCAGTCCGGGTTTGGCGACAAGCAGTTTGGGGCGATAACCGTACTTCTCGATAAAGGCATCAATCTTCGCTCTCACCTTGTCCAGTGTTGCCCCATCCACTGTCAGCGACTGACCATCCACGCCGGTTGGTGGTCGATATTCACCGAACACACTGCGCAAGGCCTCGGCCCACTCACCCGTGGTCACCCGGGCCTTGGCACAGGCAATGGAGGCTTCCATCAGATTGGTATCACTTTGAGCGTCCCGCTTCAGGCGTTCCAGTGCAGCCTGCGCAACACTGTCATCCCGCTCCGATCTGGTCTTGTGCAATGCATCCAGTGTTCGTTTGGCCGCATCGGCATCGACCACAAAAATACCGCCGTCAGAGTCGCTGACCAGAGGTGACTGCAAACCTTCTACCCAGCGATTTTTACCAACTACAATCTGTTCACCGTTGACCAGTTTTTGCATTCGATCACTTTGAGAGGCAACCAGAGCCGACTTCATGTAACCGCTTTTCACCGCCTCGACACCACCGCCCATTTTCAGAATCTTGTCAATTTCAGCATACGCCTGCTCCTTGAGCTCGCTGACCTTTGACTCGATCACAACAGAGCCGTCAAACAAATCGGGGTAGTCCAGCAAATCGGTTTCATACGCGAGAATCTGCTGGATACGCAGCGACCACTGCTGATCCCAGGGTCTGGGCAGGGATAACGCCTCGTTCCAGGCAGGTAACTGAAGTGCCCGACAACGTGCCTTCCGGCTCAAGGTAACACCCAGTGTTTCCAGTATGATACGCCAGGCGTTGTTTTCAGGTTGCTCTGCTGTGAGGCCCAGGGAATTGACCTGTACCCCGTAACGAAAACGACGATATTTGGGATTCTTGACGCCATATCGCTCCCGGGTTATCTCATCCCACATCTCACAGAATGCCCGCATTTTCGACAGCTCTTCAACGAACTTCATTCCCGCATTGACAAAAAAGGAAATACGCCCGACACAACGCTCAAATTCTTCCTCGGAAAAACAGTTGCGAGCCTTGATGGAATCCAGAATGGTGATGGCCGTAACAAGCGCAAAGGCCAATTCCTGCACCGGTGTTGCGCCTGCTTCCTGAAGGTGATACGAACAAATATTGGACGCGTTCCAGGATGGCATCTTGTGCAGACAGAACTCGTACATATCTACAATCAGACGCATGGAATCTTCCGGTGGAAAAATGTAGGTACCGCGTGCCAGGTACTCTTTAATCAGGTCATTCTGGGTGGTACCCATCAGTTTGGATACATCGACACCCTGCTCTTCAGCCAGAGCGACATAAAGCGACAATAACCACATGGCAGTTCCATTAATGGTCATTGACGTATTCATTTCATCAAGGGGGATATTGTCGAACAGGACATGGAAATCATCGAGAGAGTTAATCGGAACCCCGACCTTGCCGATTTCCGGCTGGGCAATAGGGTGATCCGAGCTGTAGCCGCACTGGGTCGCCAGATCCATCGCAATACTCAATCCGGTCTGACCTTTGGCCAGGTTATCCCGATAGAGTTGATTGCTGGCCCAGACATTGGTATGACCTGCATAGGTTCTAAATATCCAGGGGCGATCCTTTGAAGGCTTGTTTTCCTTGTCATAAATGACGTGACGCTTTTTATCTGTCATCGGCTTTGTCCCGCGTTTTTAATAAACCTGCTACGCCAAGCGAATTAATTACATGACTTCGCTCTATTTTTCGATCTATTTCGCTCGGGAGTCGTAAAAAACGCGCCATTCATGGCGCGTCCACTGCCCTGCTATCGATATTGGCGTATGCCTGTACTCCGGCGTACGCCAATATTGACGTATGCATTCATTGCTTTTTGGTTAAAAATGCCACTCTGCCTGCTTATAAGGCCGATAGTAATTCAAATCACCGGGCATTTTCAATCAAACTTCTTCCAATCACTTTCAGGGCCAGCGTTTCTTCAGCACCTTCAAAAATGGAAAGAACACGGGAATCAATCCAGTAACGACTCACGTCGGTTTCTTCCGCGTAGCCCATTCCACCATGTATCTGAAGCGCCTCACGACACAACCATTCAGATGTTTTACAGGCAAACAACTTGACCAGGCTGGCCTCCATTTGCCCTTCACCTTTGTCCATCAATCGGGCCACGGCATAGGTGAACTGGCGGGAAGTGGCTAACAGGGTAGCCATTCGGGCAATTTTCACCTGGGTCAACTGGTATTCACCGATGGGTGAACCGAACACTTTTCTTTCGCGGGCATAGCTGATGGCTTTTTCAAATGCTGCCTGCATCAAACCGGTCGCCCGGGCCGCTGTCTGGATTCGACCACCGGCAAAACCGGCCATCGTAAAGTAAAACCCCTTGCCAAGCCCGGCTTCACCACCCAGAAGATTGGCATCCGGTACAAAGTAACTGTCAAAAAACACATCAAACGAGTGCATACCCCGGTAACCAATGGTCGGTATCGCCTTACCGGAGATTCTGCCACCTTCGGGTTGGGTGTGCTCAAAATCATGGCCTTCGAAGGAGGGTTTTTCTGCCAAAAACATGGACAACCCCTTATGCCCCAGTCCGGGATCAGGGTTGGTACGAGCCAGAACCAGCAACACGCCGGCCTTGCCACCAAAAGTACACCAGGTTTTATTACCATTCAAAACCCAGCCACCTTCCACTTTTTCGGCTTTCAGTTTCATGCCCGCCACATCGGAGCCATAATCCGGTTCGGTAATGGCTACGGCACACAGCGGATCACCCACGGCCAGTTTCGGCAACCATTTCTGCTTCTGCTCTCCAGTACCGCCTGCAAGCAGTGCCTTGGAAAGAATTTCAGGACGGGTAATCAGACTCCCTGCCGCCGCAAGCGACCCGCGAGACAACTCTTCCGTTACCACAATCATGCCCATGTTGTCTTCATGATCGTCAGGCTGAAGCCCGCCGTACTGTTCGGGAATGGACAAGCCAAAGCAGCCCATCTCGACCAGACCACCCAGGATTTCTTCCGGTACAATCAGGTCATCACGATGGATTTCCTCCGCACGGGGCATAACCACATCGTTGGCAAAACCACGGAAGGTATCGCGCATGATCTCCTTGTCTTCATCAAGCAGATACTCACCGGTACGGCCATCCTGTTCCATCATCAGACTGCCAAGCTCTACCAGCTTGCCTGTATTCAGGTTGGCCTGACAAAAAGCCTGGATTTCAGGGCTGTCCAGAGCAGCCAGCTCACTGAAGGCAAGCCCGCAATCACCAAGCCGCGCGGCCAGTCGGGAGCGCACATTCTGTACCATTTCCGCACAAAAACAGAGTGCAATACGCTCTTCCATCAGGATCGGGTCATTCGCACTGCGCATTCCCCTGACGGCAGTCGCGTACTCGATCATGTTACGTGCACCGGACGTCTCGGCCGAACAGAAGGCCAGATCATAGGTTGCCAGCTGGTATTGATCCAGGCGAGTAGCCGAAATCCGGCCAGCTTCATTAACACAGTGCCTTTTAATATGAGACAGCGCCCGATCGACCAGCCCCTGGGCGGTGTCGATAACTTCAGTTGCCTGCTGGATCATTGGTATTGTTTGTTCTGACAAGATGCCTCCCGATTCAATATGATCAAAATGTTGATTGTATCTGTTTTTGCCCTGCCGTTATTGCGGTAAAACAACATTTGGTAAAACTTTATCAATATTTCTTTACAATTCTGTATTAGCCCTTATTTAACCGTCTGAAGACAGCCCAAAACCGCCTTGATCCGGCAGCGGGTTGCCAGGCTGGCCGCTATGCTATACCAATTTATTTTAAAATTAAAGTATATACTCTAAAGTGACGGCACAGCCTGAAACCCGGGGAGGCAGGTCAAAACCGGTCTGGAGCGATGGCTACCATAAGTGTACGCGCAAGAGATGGCGCGCAAGAGATGGCGGAGAGGATTCAAAAGGTCGATAGAGACAAAAAGCTGAACCGCTATTGGCTTTCAGGCCCGTGTTCTTGCGATGATTTGAGGATTACCCCGATTTCGTCAGCAGAAACAGGCCTGGACAACAGATAACCCTGCAACAGACCGTCGGCATTTTCCTGCTCGATAAAGGACAAGTGTTTCTCGTACTCCACACCCTCACAAACCACTTTCATATCCAGACTGCTCGCAAGCGCGAATATGGCTCTGGTAATGGCTGCATCTCTCGGGTTATCAGGAGCATTGGCAATAAAAGCCTTGTCTATCTTAATGTAATCAAGCGGAAACCTGGTCAGATAGCTCAATGACGAATAGCCGGTTCCAAAATCATCGAGTGCAATTTCGACTCCTTCAGATTGCAATCGGTTCAGTTTATCCAATAACTCTTCGTTTTCTGATATCAATACATGCTCAGTAATTTCAATGCCCAGTAAATCAAAGGGAATATTGGCCCGGGCCATCCTGTCGAAGATAAACTGGATAAAGCTGGCCTCGGTGAGGCTCTTCCCTGATAAATTTACAAAAACCCGAACCGGTTGAACGCCGTCGTCAATCCAGCTGCGAATTTGCCTGATAGCGGTCGATACAACCCAATGGTCAATTACCTGAATCTTGTTTTTGTTTTCTGCCAGGGGAATAAACTCTTGTGGAGAAACCATTCCCAGACTCAGGCAATTCCACCTGATCAAAGCTTCGCAGCTTACCACTTCCTTTCGCTGATTATATTGCGGTTGATATACCAGGGTGAATTCGCCCTTTTCTTCCGCAATGCCCAACGCAGACAGAATTGAATGGATACGCAAGAGTTTGTTTTCAAATTCCGACTCATAAAACAGGCTTTTGTTTTTACCACTGAGTTTGGCCTGGTTCATGGCGACTTCCGCATTTTTCAGCAACTCATCGGATGAACCTTCACTAGTGTTACCGACACAGATACCAGCGCTTAATGAGACTTGCCGGGTTTCTCCGCAAACAAGGTAAGGAATCCGGGCCGCCTGCTCAACGCGATCAATGATTTTTTCCAGTAAATCCGCCTGGTTCTTTATGGTCATCAGAATTACAAATACGTCACCACCAAAACGAGCGATAAAATCGTCAGGCCTGACACAATTGCGTAACCGTTGCACAACATCCTGAATGAGCTTGTCACCCGCGTTATATCCATATGAATTGTTTATGTGGGTCAGATCATCTATACCGAGAGCTTTGCACGAAAGACCACAAAGCTCGACTGATATGCGATAATGGCATTTTTCTTTTGCGATGAATAGATAATGGCCTGGAAGAATTTAAAACAG
>PDPE01000046.1 GCA_002747395.1 Pseudomonadota bacterium | reverse complement strand
CATTGTGGATGTGAATCAGATTCCGGATGAAGAGTTGAAAAAACAGGCCTGGGTGGGCGCACTTTCAATGGGGATGAAGTACATCAGAGAGCAGGAGCTGTCACAACATGCTCTGGAAATATTGGGTCATTTACCAGATATCAAGGATACGACGGCCAAGGAGATGCTGCATCAGCTCATGGTATATCTACTCAATTCTGGTAGTATAAAAGACATTGATGGTTTTCTGGAAAGTGCAGAAGCGCTACCAAAACCGGTAAGGAGTGAACTGATGACATTTGCAGAAAAGCTTGAAGCAAGAGGCGAGGCTCGCGGAAAAGCAGAAGGAAGAATTGAAGGAAAGATTGAAGGGAAGATTGAAGGAAAAATTGAAGGGAAGATTGAAGGGAAGATTGAAGGGAAGGCAGCCTCATTGGAAAAACTGGTAACACTGAAGTTTGGGGAATGTCCGGAGACAACCAGGCAACGGCTTAAGAAAGCAACAGACTCAGAGTTGGATCACTGGCTGGAGCAGATATTGACAGCGAACTCGGTAGAAATGCTTTTTCAATAGGTCTGCTCAATATGCTCTTCGAGGCCGTATCCGCCAGGGCACATTTCCCCTCGGCCTGGCCGTCCGCATGAGGTGGTCTGATGGGCCTGTACACCCCGGTCAAGCAACTTTTTTCATCTGCATCATTTCAGTTTCGTACTGGGCCGGGCTCTTGTACCCGAGATATAAATAAAGCTCGTCCACGTTGTACTGCATCGACAGCTAGTGCAATACTACCTTGTATCTGACAAGAGCATCGCGTTTTATCAAGGCTTTCCAGATAAAATTGTATGGATGAATAAAGTCAGTCGCCCCTTTTTTATTTTCCAGGGGACGCTGGTTGTTGTGCCAATTGAAAATACCTTTTTCCAGGTTATAGACCTCGGCAGCACCTTTGTTTTTAAGTGCTGCCTGAACCTTATCTGCGAGTGCAGAAGACCTCTGGCCAACAGAGCAGTAGAAAACCACCGTTGCGTCCCTGATTTTTTCGCCCAGTTTTCTGATCAAATCAGTTTCATCACTATCGGGTGAAACTCGAACAGCGCCGGGCAAGTGGCTCACTGAATACTCATCGGCTTCACGTACATCCAGAAGAACTGTTTTTTTCGTTGATATTGCGGACAATAAAGCGGTGAGGGCATCGGCATTGATGTGATCCACTGCCGGGTATGCCTGAATGATATCTTTATGAACCTGAACAAGCTCCGTGTTGAATAATGACCAGGCATGGGAGTGAATTGAGCACAGGGATAGCTCGATAATCAATAGTTGGGTATAGAAGACTTTTTTTAGCATGGCTTTTGGTATTGCCTCTGTTCGTTGTAGTGATGAATCCACGGTATTATTTTCTCGATATCCCATTGTGTGTCCGAGCATTTCCTCCGCGTCTTTCGTAAAAGATCCGGTTGGTTGTAAAAAAATAATGCAAGGTGGCTATTATCACGAGTATCACAAGCTGCCGTCGCTCCTGTTCGTTATTATTCGTTTTTGGTTTGAAAAGTGCCTTGTTGCTTTCTATCATAGGAGGCTATGGTTTTATCATCTATAAATAGTCCAACCCTTTTATCAAACAAAAAAAATGGAGCATCGGTTATGACATCAACTTTCAAAAAAACACTGGTTGCCTGTACGCTGGCCTTTTCGGCTGTTTCCGTGCTGGCGGCAGATTTTACCCTGAAAATTCAGTCTTCTGACCCGTCAGGAGACCAGAATTTCCTGATCCAGAAGGAGTGGGCCGAGAAACTGGAAAAGGATTCGAAAGGGCGTCTGGAAATAGACTTGTTACCGGTTGGCAGTATCGTCAAACACACTGAAACCCTGGATGCCATTAAAACAGGCATTATTGATGGCCATTTGACTGCTACAGGTTATTTCTCCGGGAAAGATCCCGCCTTTGGCTTGCTGGGCAATATGGTGGGTGCCTGGTCAGATACCTCGCAACTGCTGGATTATATGAATAATGGTGGTGGTAACGAGCTGGTTACTGAACTGTATGCGCCTTATGGGGTCAAGTTTGTCGGCGCATCAACAACAGGTGTCGAGTCTTTTGTTTCCAAAGTGCCACTGGATGGCGTGGACGACTTGAAAGGGTTGAAACTGCGTGCTCCGGAAGGGCTGGTGCAACAGGTTTTCGCCGCGGCCGGCGCGGCACCCGTCAACCTTCCGGGTTCAGAGGTCTACACCGGTTTGAGTAAAGGCGTTATTGATGCGGCAGACTATACGGTGTTTTCAACCAATCACAAATCCGGGTTAAACGATATTGCCCCGCATCCGGTACAACCCGGGTTCCACTCATTACCCCTGATTGACATGTCAATCAGTCAGAAGAAATGGAATGCCTTGCCCGCTGACTTGCAAAAACTGTTAGTGAAGTCTGTCAATGAATTGGCAGTTGATATCACAACACGACTGAAAGCCGCTGATGATAAAGCCGTTGCCCAGGCCAAAGCAAATCCGAAAATCACTATCCATAACTGGTCGGCCGACGAGCGCAAAAAATTCCGTGCTATTGCCCAGAGACAATGGGAAGTTTTCGCCAAACGCTCGCCAAACGCAAAAAAAGTGTATGACTCCGTTACGCATTATCTAAGAGAAAAGGGGTTGCTCTAGTTGTAGTGCAGACAGAGATTCAGGGGGGGCTTTTTGCTCTCCCTTTTTTCATTTCAGTCAGTAAGGGATGGTTGCTATGAAAATAGAAAGGGAAAGAGAAAAACCGGTTCAAACACGACTGGACAAGGCTATTGAGTGGCTTGGCGGGAAGCTGAGTCTGTTATTTCTTTTTATTGTCTGCATATCCTTTTACGAAGTGTTTATGCGCTATCTTTTTAATTCTCCAACTATATGGGTACATGAAACCGCTGCATTCCTGGGTGGCAGCCTTTTTATCTTTGGCGGGGCTTATGCGCTGGCCACGGATAAACATGTCAGGGTGGTATTGCTATATGATTCTGTCAGCCCGAAAACCAGAGCTTGCCTCAATGTATTTCATCATATTATGGGGATGGTTTTTTCCGCCATGATGACATGGGCAGGTTATTTAATGGTCAGGGATTCCTGGTTTGCCCCCTGGGGAGAGCTGCGTCTGGAAACATCTGCGACCGCCTGGAACCCCGCCTTTCCGGCTTATTTAAAAGCCATTATCTTTGTTAGCATGATGTTGTTGACAGTGCAGTTCACCCTGCACCTGATTGTAGAAACAAGACGATTGTATAGTGGTTACTATGACCATTTGGGAGACAAAGATGCTTGAGTTATCCAGCCTGGGGATTGGCTATGCCAGCTTGCTGATGCTGGTTATGATGATCGCACTGTTATTGACAGGCATGCAACTGGCCTTTGTTACCGGGCTTATCGCGCTTTTTTTTCTGTTTGGCTGGTTTGGTATAGATGCAGTTCCTTTGGTTACCAGCAGGATGTACAGCTTTGTTACCAGCTATGTTTTTTTAGCGGTTCCCATGTTTGTGATGATGGCAGCATTGTTGGACAGAACAGGCATTGCCCATGATTTGTTTGATGCCATGCGATTGTTTTCCCGTCGTTTACGTGGTGGTGTTGCTGTTCAGACGTTGCTGGTTGCGATTATTCTGGCGTCAATGTCGGGTGTAATCGGTGGCGAGACCGTTTTGCTGGGCTTGCTGGCTTTGCCGCAAATGTTGCGTATTGGCTATGATCGCAAACTGGCCATTGGTACCTGTTGTGCCGGTGGAGCTCTGGGAACCATGCTGCCACCCAGTATTGTACTGATTATCTATGGCCTGACTGCCAGTGTTTCCATTGGTGACCTGTTTAAGGCTGCATTCTTGCCTGCGGCCATTTTGGCTTCTTTTTATATTATTTATGTTCTGGTGCGCAGCTACCTGAATCATGACCTGGCACCTTTGCCCACAGCAAGGGAAATAGCCGAAAGCAAGGCGAAAAATGTCAATTACTTTAAAGCCCTGTTTTTCCCGATATTATCTGTGGTTGTTGTTTTGGGTAGCATCTATGGCGGTGTGGCTTCGGTAACCGAGGCTTCGGCCCTGGGGGTTGTGGGTATTATGCTCAGTGCTTATATTCGCAAGGAATTGACCTGGGAAGTGCTCAAGGAAAGCGCACTGGCCACGATGCGAACCTGTGGCATGATTATCTGGATAGGCATTGGAGCTTCCGCTTTGGTTGGCGTCTACAATCTGATGGGAGGTATTCAATTTGTCGAGCAACTGATTCTCTCATTCAGCAATGGCGTGCCATTGACTACGCTGCTGATTATGATGGTCATCCTGTTCGTTCTGGGTATGTTTCTGGACTGGGTGGGAGTGGCGTTATTAACCATGCCAATCTTTGTTCCTATTATTACGAACCTGGGAATGGACCCCGTCTGGTTCGGCGTGGTCTTTTGTATGAATATGCAGGTTGCCTTTTTATCCCCGCCTTTTGGTCCGGCAGCCTTCTACCTGAAATCAGTCACACCTCCCGATATTTCCCTGGGTTTGATTTTTCGCTCGTTACTTCCCTTTATCGTTCTGCAAATTATCGCTCTGGCTCTGGTTGTGGCCTTTCCGCAGCTGGCTTTATGGTGGCAATGATGGCCTGTCACATTATTGTTATGGGCGTTTCCGGTTGTGGCAAAACAACAGTTGGCAAGGCACTGGCAAAACGGTTGGGTTACCCCTGGCATGATGGTGATAATTATCATCCGGCTGCGAATATCGAGAAGATGCGTCAGGGTACCCCGCTGACTGATGCAGATCGTCAGGGGTGGCTGGAAACACTGAACCGGGTTCTTCTATCTGAAGAAAAGGGGGCTGTTCTGGCTTGCTCGGCTTTAAAACCTGAATACAGGAAAATCCTGAGTCAGGGTGTCAACAAGCCGGTTTTTGTTTATTTAAGAGGGAGTTTTTCCGTCATCTGGGGGAGATATAAGAATCGCAAGAAACACTTTTTTCAGGGAAAGGAAATGCTGAAAAGCCAATTCGCCACTTTGGTTGAGCCTGAGGGGGATAATGTCATCACGGTTTCCGTGACCTTACGCACCAAATCCATTGTCGAGATAGTTTGTCATTCTCTTCAGTCAGGAGTGAAATCATAAAGGGCAGGAACCTGTGGCCCACCGTCAACATGGAAACAGGTGCAAAGCGATTTTTTATTTTTTCTGTTGAATCATGGGAGCGGTTTCCATAACCTTTCAGAAAAAGCAGCCATGCGGACATAAAGTTGACACAGAATACCATTCGGTTCACTGTTGTGGCTGGACACTGCCAGGATTTGATGGCTGTTTTTTTTGCCAGAAAAACGCAGGAAAGGAAAAACGTGAATAACTTGATTATTTCAGTCGAACTGGAGGCATGATGAAAGTACTGGTAACAGGTGGTGCAGGCTATATTGGCAGCCATGTGGTCAAGCAACTGGGTGAGGCAGGGCACGATATTATCGTCTATGATAACCTGTCTACCGGCTATCGTTGGGCGGTAACTTATGGTGAGTTGGTTGTTGGAGACCTGGCTGATACCGATGCTTTGGCACAACTCTTTGATGCCCATGAGTTTGAAGCGGTATTGCATTTTGCTGCTCATATCGTTGTGCCGGAGTCGGTTACCGATCCACTGAAATACTATAGTAACAACACCAGGAATACATTGAATCTTCTGCAGCAGATTCAGCGCAAGTCGATACCTTATATGGTATTTTCATCGACAGCCGCAGTCTATGGCATGCCGGACATTAAAAAGCTGGATGAGCACTGCCCGCTGAACCCGATCAACCCTTACGGGGCATCAAAAATGATGAGCGAGCAAATGATTCGGGATCTGGCGTACTCAACCACACTCAGGCAAACCGGTGAGCTGAAATATGTGATCCTGAGATATTTCAATGTTGCCGGGGCGGATATTCAGAGTCGTCTCGGGCAGGCCACGCCTGAGGCGACCCATTTGATTAAAGTCGCCTGTGAGTGTGCGAATGGTGTCAGGCCGGGTATGAAGGTGTTTGGCACGGATTATGATACAAGGGATGGCACCTGCATCCGCGATTATATTCATGTAGATGATCTGGCAAAAGCACATGTTATGGCTCTGGACTACATGTCATCGGGCGGTAAATCTGAAACGCTGAACTGTGGTTATGGTCACGGCTTTACGGTGAAAGAAGTGATCGATGTCGTCAAGCAGGAATCGGGAAAAGACTTTTCAGTTGAAGAAGTGGGTCGGAGGGAAGGTGACCCGGACGCATTGTCAGCAGATAATACCCGAATCAGGGCCGTACTTGGCTGGCAGCCGGATCACGACGATTTAAACGTTATCGTGAAATCAGCACTGGATTGGGAAGCCAGATGGCAGTCGATGCAATCGGCGAATCAGGATTAGTACCATCTCAAATCGGCTGGAGGAGGTGCAACAGTGGTAACGAATGAAAGTGAGCAGGGCCGTTTTCAACTGCACCCTGTACTGGAGCGGGATACAGTGCGAATTGCCTCCTGGCAATTATCGGAAGTGCTTTTAATGAAGGATGCCAACTACCCCTGGCTGATACTGGTGCCGCGTGTTACGGATATCACCGAGATTTATCAACTTGATGAAGCCGACCAGAAGCAGTTGCTAAGGGAGTCCAGCTTGCTCGGCCAGCAGATTATGTCAGGTTTTAACGGCCATAAACTGAATGTTGCAGCGTTGGGAAATATGGTGCCCCAGTTGCATCTGCATCATATAGTCCGGTTTGAGAACGACCCGGCCTGGCCAGGGCCAATATGGGGCAAGGTGCCGGTGAAAAATTACCAGGACGAAGAGTTGGCCTCTATGGTTGATAAAGTGAGTCGGATGATAGTCAGGTAAAACACACCAGGATAAATCTCTATGCTTGCTGTTTGGCTGTTGCCTGACTTTTCTGATTCCGGTACAGACCTTGAGTGTTTGTACCGGGATTTTTTGACACTTCCCAAAACTGCTTTTTCAGAAAAATCCGTATATAATGCCCTGCTTTTAAATTTGCCATCGATCGATAGCGTTTCAATCCTTTTTTGATGAGACTGGTAGGAAAAAATGCCTATTTACGAATATGTTTGCAAAAGCTGTGGCCATGAGAAAGACGTTTTGCAGAAAATGAGTGATGAGCCGTTAAAGGTGTGCCCGGAGTGTAACGAAGCAGCCTTCACCAAAAAGATTTCTGCCGCCGGGTTCAGGTTGAAGGGAGCGGGCTGGTATGAAACAGATTTTAAAACCGGCAGTAAAAAGAATCTGGTTGGCGATAGCGACTCGGGTGATGGGAAAACATCAGGGTCGGAAAGCAAAACATCGGAAAGCAACGTATCAGAAAATAAAACATCAGAAAACCAGGCAACAAAAAACAAGGCATCAAAAAACAATTCATCAGAAAACAAAACCTCGGCGGCTTGGCAGAAGCCCTGGTGTAAATCATAGTCATTCAATATCAATAATCAGGTGGAAAGAGTAATGCGCAGTCACTATTGCGGTGGAATCAATGAAACACATATAGATCAGGAAGTGACACTCTGTGGTTGGGTGCATAGAAGACGGGATCATGGCGGAGTTATTTTTCTGGATCTGAGAGACCGTGATGGTATTGCCCAGGTGGTATTTGATCCGGATACCGAAGAAGCATTTGCACTGGCAGAGTCTGTGCGCAGTGAATATGTGGTTCAGGTGAAAGGCCGAGTGCGCAGAAGACCTGAAGGTACAACCAATGATGACATGCCTACCGGGCAGGTGGAAATGCTGGGTAAAGAGCTGGTTGTACTAAATGCCGCAGCAACGCCCCCGTTTCCCCTGGATGATTATGTCGATGTGGGTGAAGACGTTCGCCTGAAGTATCGCTTTATGGATCTGCGTCGCCCGGATATGCTGAATAAACTGCGTTTCCGCTCCAAAGTCACCAGTTATATTCGCAACTTTCTCGATGGGCAGGCGTTTATGGATGTTGAAACGCCCATTCTGACCCGTGCTACACCGGAAGGTGCCCGTGATTACCTGGTACCAAGCCGAACCCAGCAGGGCAGTTTTTTCGCTTTGCCTCAATCACCGCAGCTATTCAAGCAATTACTGATGGTGTCCGGCGTTGACCGGTACTATCAGATCGCCAAATGTTTTCGTGATGAAGACTTGCGGGCAGATCGCCAGCCGGAATTTACCCAGGTGGATGTCGAGTGTTCCTTTACCGACGAAAACAGCCTGATGCTGATTATGGAACAGATGATTCGTGAAATGTTCCACGATCTGTTGAATGTGGAATTGCCGGTATTTCCGAGGATTCCCCACGCTGAAGCAATGAAAAAATATGGTAGTGACAAGCCGGATCTGCGTATTCCACTGGAGTTTTGTGATGTAGAAGACCTGGTTAAGGACGTTGAGTTCAAGGTATTCTCAGGTCCGGCCAGGGATGCCAAAGGCCGGGTGGTTGCATTGAAAGTGACTGGCGGTGCGGGCAAATTGACGCGCAAGCAAATTGACGACTACACCAAATTCGTTGCCATTTACGGAGCAAAGGGGTTGGCCTGGATTAAAGTCAATGAACTCGAAAAAGGTGCAGAAGGCTTGCAGTCACCCATTGTCAAATTCCTGGGTGAACAGGCTGCCCTGGCGATCATGGAGCGACTGGGTGCGCAAAATGGTGATATTGTGTTCTTCGGGGCCGACAAGGCCGGTGTGGTGAATGAAGCCATAGGCGCGTTGCGCGTCAAGCTGGGTCACGACCTGGATATGCTGGAAACTGAATGGGCTCCTTGCTGGGTGGTTGACTTCCCCATGTTTGAAGAACTGGACGATGGTAGCCTGACCGCTATCCACCATCCGTTCACTTCGCCTTCCTGTACGTCGGAAGAATTACTTGAAAATCCGCGAAAGGCTCTGTCCCGGGCTTATGATATGGTATTGAACGGCACTGAGCTGGGTGGTGGTTCCATCCGTATTCACGACAGCACCATGCAGAAAACCGTGTTCAAAATACTGGGTATTGATGATGAAGAAGCCCAAAACAAATTTGGCTTCCTGCTTGATGCCTTGAAATACGGTTGTCCTCCGCATGGTGGCCTGGCATTCGGGCTGGATCGTCTGGTGATGTTGATGACCGGCGCACAATCAATCAGGGAAGTGATTGCTTTCCCCAAAACCCAGAGTGCCACCTGTGTTTTGACGCAAGCACCAGGAGAAGTGGATGCCAGACAGCTTCGGGAACTGCATATCAAGCTGAGAGTAAAAGACAAAGAAGTCTGATAAAACGGAGTCTGGATATGGCAGGGCATAGCAAATGGGCAAATATCAAGCATCGAAAAGCCGCTCAGGATGCCAAAAGAGGTAAGGTCTTTACCAAGGTTATTCGGGAAATCGTGGTCGCCGCAAAAGCGGGCGGCGGTGTGATTGAAGACAACCCTCGTCTGCGCCTGGCCGTTGACAAGGCGCTAGGTGTCAATATGAAAAAAGACACCATTGACAAGGCGATTCAGCGAGGTGCCGGTGGTGGAGAGGGTGAGAACTACGAAGAATTGACCTATGAAGGCTACGCGCCGAATGGTGTGGCGATACTGATTGAAGCCATGACTGACAATCGCAACCGAACCGTGGCGGAAATCAGGCATGCCTTCAGCAAGGCCGGAGGTAATCTCGGAACTGACGGTTCCGTTGCCTATCTTTTCTCTAAAAAGGGTATCATCTGTTTCGCGCCCGGTGTAGATGAGGAGGCTGTCATGGATGTTGCGTTGGAGGCTGGCGCTGAAGATGTGGTGATGAGGGATGATGGTTCTTTGGAAGTGGTTACCTTGCCCGAGTCATTCACTGTGGTGAAAGAGGCGCTGGTGAAAGCCGGGCTGCCGGTCGAAAGTGATGAAATCACTATGGTTGCTTCAACAGAAGCCGGTCTGGACAAGGGTGGAGCAGAAAAGGTGCTGAGGTTGATTGATGCGCTGGAAGACCTGGATGATGTGCAGAGTGTTTTCTCCAATGCAAGTATTCCGGATGAAATACTTGCTGAATTATAGCTATCAGGTAACTGTTTACCCCTCCGAGGGGGGCAACCGGTTGTGATTTGTAAAAGATTTTCAGAGCGACAATCATTCGCAGTATGGCTTCTTGACTGAAAGCTGCCGGTGTTCTTGTTCCGGGCAGATACAATCTGGAGAACGGGTTTTGATAGGAAGGCTTAAAGGCGAGCTGGTAGCAAAGAAAGGCAGTTTTGTTCTTCTCGACGTGAATGGTGTCGGTTATGAAGTGGAAATGCCGCTGACTGATCTGTGTTCGCTTGCACAAGATTCTCAAAGCAGTAATTCTGTGGTCATTTATACCCACTTTGTGGTCAGGGATGATGCACAATTGTTGTACGGTTTCCTTTCTGAAACAAGCAAGGATATGTTTCGTCAACTCATTAAAATCAACGGGGTTGGCCCAAAAATGGCCCTGGCTATTCTGGCTGGCCTGGATTTAAATGAGTTGGTGCTGTGTTTTCAAAACAGTGATGTATCCAGTCTGGTCAAGATTCCGGGAGTCGGAAAGAAAACAGCGGAACGGTTGATTGTCGAAATGCAGGACAGACTTTCCGGCTTCGATATAACCGGTGATGCCACGTCACCAGTGGTGGTATCTTCCCATCGCCCGGCTTCCGTGATGGCGGAAGCGGAAGAAGCGCTGGTTGCGCTCGGCTATAAACCCGGAGAAGCCGCAAAGGCCGTAAAGGCAGTCGCCGAAGAGGGCGCATCTCTGGAAGCAATTGTCAGAAATGCCTTGAAAGGGATGGTAAAAGGAAGGTGATCCGTTTATCATTGCTGAAAAGTCTCGTAACCTCAATCCATCCTGTCAAGATAATAGTCTCCCTGTTCGATGATAGAAGCAGACAGAGTCGTCTCGGCCAGTTCCCCGACCTTTGAAGAAAAATACGATAAAGCTGTTCGCCCTTTAAAGCTGGACGAATATATCGGCCAGCCCGAGGTCAAGAAGCAGATGGCGATTTTTATACAGGCGGCCCGACAACGAAATGAGGCACTGGATCACACGCTTATTTTCGGCCCTCCCGGCCTGGGTAAAACAACGCTGGCAAATATTATTGCCCATGAAATGGGCGGAAATATCAAGACCACTTCCGGCCCTGTAATTGAAAAAGCGGGAGATTTGGCGGCATTATTGACCAATCTCGATCAGGGTGATGTGTTGTTTATTGACGAAATCCATCGCTTGCCCCCGGCCATTGAAGAAGTGCTTTATCCGGCTATGGAAGACTTTCAGTTGGATATTATGATTGGTGAGGGGCCGGCTGCACGTTCGATCAAACTGGATCTGCCTCCATTCACCCTGGTTGGAGCAACCACTCGGGCCGGCTCGTTAACCTCTCCCTTGCGGGCCCGTTTTGGTATTGCCCCGCGCCTCGAATTTTATCACCCCGATGATCTGGCCTGTATCGTTACCCGCTCTGCCAGGCTGATGAACATATCACTCGAAGCGGGCGGAGCAGAGGAAATTGCCCGCCGTTCCCGAGGTACCCCGAGAATCGCCAATCGACTGTTGCGACGTGTGCGTGACTTCGCCGAAGTCGCCGCCAGTGGAATCATTACCAGGGATGTGGCTGATCAGGCCCTGTTAATGTTGAAAGTAGACCATGCGGGGTTTGATCATCTGGACAGGCGCCTTTTGGAAACAATTATCCAAAGATTCGATGGCGGGCCTGTCGGAGTAGACAATCTCGCTGCTGCGATTGGCGAAGAAAGGGGAACGATAGAGGATGTACTTGAACCGTTTTTGATTCAACAGGGCTTTCTTATGCGGACACCAAGGGGCAGGATGGCGACTGAACTGGCATATGACCATTTGAATCTTGTTTTTGACCAGGTAGGCGAATGAGCGAAGAATTCAGCCTGCCGATTAGGGTGTATATCGAGGATACCGATGCTGGCGGGATCGTATTCTATGCCAACTACCTCAAGTTTATGGAAAGAGCCCGAACCGAGATGATAAGGGAATCCGGTTACGAAATAAGATCGGGTTTGCAGGATGGCGTTAACTTTGTTGTCTCCGGTTTATCCATAGATTATCGATCCCCGGCTCGCCTGGATGACTTGCTGTTATCCAGGGTGCGCATAGCCAGGCTGGGCAAAAGCAGAATCGTATTTGATCAGAGAATTGTGAGGGCTGAAGATTCCGGCTCGGGAACGGTGTACAGGGAGTTGGCCGTGGCTGAAGTGGTGGTGGGTTGCGTTTCACTGTCATCCGGAAAACCGGTTAAAATGCCGGTTGCGATGCGAGATGCCCTGTTAAATAAAATGTAATTTTAATTTCAGTGTCCGGTGTTTATAGTACCGGATCAGAATCAATAATACGACAGAATATAGTGTTGGCCGGTTTTTCCGGTGTACCAGGCTCTGGAGCAGCAAGACATGGAGAAAGCATAAGTGGAAGAGCAATTATCAATATGGAGTCTTATCTGGGAAGCAAGCCTGATTGTGCAGCTGGTTATGTTTTTGCTTTTTCTTGCCTCCGTTGTGTCGTGGGTGATTATTTTTCAGCGAGCCATTATATTTAAGGCCGCCAAAAAAAGACAGGTAGCCTTCGAGGAAAGATTCTGGTCAGGTATGGATCTGAATCAGTTGTATCGGGATATATCCACCAGGGTTGACCCGAACGGCGGGATGGAGAGTATTTTTCGTGCCGGGTTTAAAGAGTTTAACCGCCTGAGGCAGCAATCCGGCGTGGATGCGGATGCCATTATGGAAGGAACCCAGCGAGCCATGCGTGTTGCGCTGTCCAGAGAAACGGATCGTCTGGATCAGCATTTGCCTTTCCTTGCGACCGTTGGCTCCACCAGCCCTTATGTCGGCCTGTTCGGAACCGTCTGGGGAATTATGAACTCTTTCAGGGGGTTGGCTCAAATGCAGCAAGCGACTTTGGCCACGGTGGCGCCGGGCATTTCCGAAGCACTGGTCGCAACCGCAATGGGCCTGTTTGCCGCGATTCCTGCGGTGATTGCCTACAACCGCTACTCCGCCATGGCGGATCGTATTATTACAAGTTATGAAACATTTGCAGAAGAGTTTTCCAGCATTCTGCATCGAAAAGTGTACGTGGGCCAGAGCCGACCGCCCCAGGAACCTCGTACTCATCACCAGGCACAGTGAGTCATTGCCCTGGCGTACTGTTGTCGGGCAGATGTCACTATAGATGGTGTACTGCTACTGCAATGTACTGTTACTGACAATGTACTGTCACAAACAAGAGTGCTGTATAAACAAGGGTACCGTATAAACAAGAGTACCGTCACAAACAATAGTACCGTCATAACAAGGGTACCGTCACAAACAAGGGTAACGAGTTGCACCAATGAGACCAGCGTCCGGTAGAAGAAAACCCATGTCAGACATCAATGTCGTGCCATACATTGATGTGATGCTTGTTTTGCTCATAATTTTTATGGTCACCGCGCCAATGCTGTTGCAAGGTGTGCATGTTGAATTACCGGAGGTTACCTCTGACCCGGTTAATTCCAGTGAGAACCAGGAGCCTCTGGTGATATCTATTGATGCCAATGGTGCTTACTATCTTGAAATCGGGGACGATAGAAGTAAACCTGTTCCGATAGAATTGATAGGCGAACAGGTGAGTAAAGTGCTGAAACAAACCCCGACTATCCCGGTATTGGTGCGTGGTGACAAGCATGTTGACTATGGTGCTGTTGTGGCTCTTATGGCAACGGTACAGAGTGCTGGCGCCAGGTCGGTCGGTTTGATCACGGAAAACCCCTGAATCGGGTTTTTGCAGACGGTTCGGTTCAAAGGCAACATGTTATTAAAAACAGATCAAGTGTGGGCAACAAAATAATTCATGGTCGTTAAGAAGGATTGGCAGGAAAAGCGGAGATTCGACCGGAGTTATATTGTTCCGGCAGCACTGTCAGGTTTTTTGCACCTGATTGTCCTGTTTGCTGTGGTGTATGGGTGGGATTTTTTCTCCGAGCCAAAGCAAATAGCTGCGCCAAGGTACATCAATGCTGTCATGGTTGATGAAGGGGTTTTGAAAGCTGTTAGGGAAAAGAAACAAAAACAGCAAGATGAAATTGCCAAAAAGAAAAAGCTGGAAGAAAAAAAGAGAAAAGCCCTGAAAGAAAAGCGCAGGCAGCAACAAATCGCAGAAAGGAAAAAGGAGCAAAAGCGTAAGGCCGAGCAAAAAAGGAAAAAAGCAGAAGCTGAAAGGAAGAAACAGGAACGGGATAAACAACTGGCTTTAAAAAGAAAAAAAGAACGAGAGAAGAAGGAAAGAGAAAAGAAAGAACGGCAGAAGAAAGAGCGAGAAAAGAAAGAGCGAGAGCGAAAGCAAGAAGAACTGGAGAAAAGGAAAAAGCTGGAACAACAGAAAAGGCTGGAACAGCAGAAGAAACTCAAAAAAGAGCGTGAAGAAAAAGCAAAAAGAGAGCGGCAACTGGTAGAAGAAAAAAGAAAGCGCCGTGAAGATCGGTCGAAAAAATTGCTGGAAGAAAGCCGAAAAGCAGAACAGGAACGACTTGACCGGGAAGCGGCAGAGAAAAACAGAATTGAACAGGAAAGAGCGCGTCGACTCGCTTTGGAAGCACAGCGGCTTGCAGATTCAAGTGAGATTGATCGCTATATGTCACTTATTCAGAAACGAATACGCGATAAATGGCACAAGCCTTCAAGCTCTCGGGCTGGCATGAAAGTGGAGTTGCGAATCAAACTTTTGCCCACCGGCGAGTTGCTTGATGTGGAAGTGATCAGATCAAGTGGCAATGGGGCTTTCGATAACTCGGCAGTCAGTGCCGCACGGGGAATTGTCAAGTACCCCGTTCCTGATAATCAAAGGCTGTTTAACGAGCAGTTCAGGCGGTTTAGACTTGTTTTTAATCCAAAAAATTAATTGATGGTAAATAATAGTTCACAGGTTAGTCAGGATGATTTGTAGAATAGTAAGAGTATGGCCGGTTTTCTTGTCTCTCGCTTTGTTTTTTGTTCAGGCGAAAGCCGAGTTGGCAATAGAGATAGAGCAGGGGTCGGATCAGGCGATTCCCATTGCAATTGTGCCCTTTAAAAATAACAGCGTTCGGGCATTGCCGGAGGATGTCGCCAAAATTGTTCAGGACGATTTGCGCCGAAGTGGAGAGTTTGAACTACTCCCGGCAACCAGAATGCTCAGCTTGCCCTCCAGAGAAAAAGAAGTAACCTATCGTGACTGGAGATTGCTCGGCCAAAACTATCTCCTGGTGGGAGAGATTGAGTTCGATAGCAAGGAAAACAGGTATCGTGTCAGGTACGAACTGCTGGATGTAAACCGGCAAGTTCAGTTGGCAGGTAAAATTATGAAGGCCAAAGAAGCCGATCTGAGGGCGTTGGCTCATAAAATAAGTGATCGTATTTATGAAGAAATAACCGGGGTTCGAGGTGTTTTTTCAACTAAAATTGCTTACGTTACGCTGCAAAGAGATAAAAATGCCGGGGCGGTTTATCGGTTGCAGGTAGCGGATGCAGATGGGCAAAGGTCTCAGGTATTGTATCAGTCAAATCGACCTGTCCTTTCACCAACCTGGTCTCCTGACGGAAAACAAATAGCCTATGTTTCATTTGAGTCGACACGACCTGCGATTTATATTCAAACGTTGGCCACGAAAGAGAAAAAACTGGTATCTGCCTATAAAGGCTTGAATGGTGCGCCGGCCTGGACACCGGATGGTAAGCAAATGGCTGTGACCCTGTCGAAAGATGGCAATGCCGAAATCTATCTGATCAATCTCCAGAATGGTGCCCTGCAAAGATTGACCCGGCACTTTGCTATCGATACAGAGGCAAGTTGGTCTCCAAATGGTCGTGAACTGGTTTTTACGTCCGACAGAAGTGGAAAACCCCAGATTTATCGCATGGATTTGAGAAAACAGAAGCCACAGAGGCTGACCTTTGATGGAAAATACAATGCCAGACCCAGATATTCAGAGGATGGAAAAAATATTCTTTATGTTCATCAGAATGGCGGGGTTTTCAATATAGCCAAAATGGATCTGGACTCTGGTGTAAAAACAGTATTGACCGAGACTCCCCTCGATGAATCTCCGAGTCTTGCTCCAAACGGAAGAATGTTGATTTATGGGACGCAAAAAGGTAAAAGTGGAGTATTGGCCGTCGTGTCACTTGATGGGCAGACGAAATATTTTCTTCCATCCAGATTTGGAGACGTGAGAGAGCCGGCCTGGTCGCCCTATCTATAGAAACGAGCTATAGAACAAATATAGGAACAAATATAGGAATAAACCGTGGAAACAAAGCCTGTCCTATAGGATAACGCTCAAGCTAAAATACAAAAGGCCGCGGATGTGGATAGAGTCGTATACACTTTTTAATCAGAACCAATTTGTTAAGGACAATTGATGACAATGATATTTAAGAAAAAAACCCTCGCTTTAGTGTTGTCTATGGCAGTAATGGCAGGTTGTAGCTCAACTGACACTAGGCCCGTTGTTGAAGACGGAAATGAGATAAAGCCGGTCGATACCTCTGGTGGCCAGACCACGACTGTTCAAGATAGCGATGTGACTGAGCAGCAACTGTCTTATGCCGAGAGGGAAGAAATGGCAAAGGAGAGGGAAGCGGCCGCGCTGAGAGAAATTCGAACCTTCTATTTCTCGTTTGATGGATCAGAACTGAAGCCCGAGTCCCGTCTGCCACTGATGGCACATGCCAGGTTCCTGGTTGCCAACCCTGGTGCCAATATCGTTATCGAAGGTTACTGTGATGAGCGAGGCACGAAGGAATATAACATGGCTCTTGGTGAAAGACGTGCAAAATCAATTGAGCGGTTCCTGGTAATAAATGGTGTGTCCAGAAGGCAGATAGAAACCATCAGTTACGGAGAAGAGAATCCCGCCGCTTTCGGTCACGATGAAGAGTCATGGGCTCAGAACCGCAGAGCAGTTATTTCATACCAATGATTACTCAAGTTAACAAACTTATATTGGCGACGACACTCGTAGCGATGGGGCTGGGTTCGCCGGCCAGATCCGCATCAATTTCGTCTCCGGCGCTTATGGAAAGCCGCGGATCCAATGAGGTCGTGGCATCGACAAGTGAAGGCAATGCCGAATTGTTTTTTCTGGTCGAGCAGCTTCAGCGAGAGGTGGTAACCCTCAGGGGTATGGTAGAGGAGTTGCAATACTCTGTTTCGGTGTTGAAGAGGCAGAGCAGGGAGCGCTACGTGGATATTGACCGGCGACTCCAGGATGTGAGCAGGTTAGAGACGGTATTGCCTGCCCCGGTTGTCGGTACGGATCCGGTCGAGGCTCCCGCCGAACGGGCTGTTCCCGCCGGCTTGCCATCTGACCCTCGGGTATCACGAAGTCAGGCAGCCACTCCCGTAATCAGTGATCAAGAAAAGAAGGCCTATCAGATGGCTTATAATCTGATTAAGAAAAAAAGCTTCGAAGATGCCATTGATGCGCTGCATGATTTCATCGAAAGGTATCCGGATAGCGGTCTGACTGCCAATGCGTATTATTGGTTGGGTGAAGTGTACCTGGTTGCTCAGAAGCTGGAACAGGCAAAAGCGGCATTTACTGTCGTCATCAACAAGTTCCCGGATCATAGAAAGACGGCAGATGCCTATTACAAACTGGGAGTGGTTTACCTGAAGCTTGGCGACAAAAAGAAGGCGCTATCCAACCTTGACACGGTGATTTCCCGGTTTTCAGATACTTCTGCGGCGAGATTGGCCATGGAGTTAAGAAAGGAGTCTTTTTGATCGTGTTTTTTTATAAGAAATAGCAAATCAGGGCTTGTTATTTCTGTCAAAATAAGTAGTATATGCGCCTCGTTCAGGGTCGTTAGCTCAGTTGGTAGAGCAGTTGGCTTTTAACCAATTGGTCGATGGTTCGAATCCATCACGACCCACCATTTTTCTGAACCGGGTATCAGCTCTGATTTTAGTATTGATACCAGGTTGTTATTCAGGGCTGATACACTGGCAAATCGGATTGCCACCCGTCAGGCCTTGGTCAACAGTTATTGGGCCGTTAGCTCAGTTGGTAGAGCAGTTGGCTTTTAACCAATTGGTCGATGGTTCGAATCCATCACGGCCCACCAATACATCCAGGTATATTCACAGTTTGCTGAGATGAATAGCCACAAAAAAGGGAAGATTACTTCCCTTTTTTAATGCCTGAAGAAAACTGGCCGGTATCGGTTTGGGCAAGTACCATTGCCAGAAATGTCATCAATGTTGGCTTTGTCGTTTGGGCGAGTTTTCCCGGGCGTTTGTTTTCGGGGTTTATTACAGGGTGTTTTTGGTAGTTCGTTTTGGATAGCGCAGTGCGATATAATTGCAGAATTATAGCATGACCAACAGCAATGCCAGGTATAGAGTGAAGGTATGAGTAGTATCAGCGAGCGCATAATGGTGCAAGAACATTTTGCTCATGAGAACGCTGCACCAGAGTATAGCGACGAGCAAAAAACAGAGTATGTCAGCAAAATCGAGTCTCTATTGAAGAGAGAAAATGCCGTGCTGGTCGCTCACTATTACACGGATGATTTGTTGCAGGAGCTTGCTGAAAAAACGGGCGGTTGTGTAGCAGACTCGCTCGAAATGGCAAGATTTGGCAGTTTGCACCAGGCCTCGACGCTGGTAGTCGCAGGGGTCAGGTTTATGGGAGAAACAGCAAAAATTCTGAGTCCGGAAAAGAGGGTGCTGATGCCGACGTTAGAGGCAACCTGTTCACTTGATATTGGCTGCCCGGTTGATGAGTTTTCCGCCTTTTGTGATGAACACCCGGACCGGGAAGTGGTCGTCTATGCCAATACCTCTGCTGCGGTCAAGGCCCGGTCCGACTGGGTTGTGACCTCAAGCATTGCACTCAAGGTTGTCCAGCACCTGGCTGATCAGGGTAAAAAGGTACTCTGGGGGCCTGACAAGTACCTTGGCAGCTACATAAAAAACCAAACTTCCGCAGACATGATTTTATGGAATGGCTCCTGTATTGTGCACGAGGAGTTCAAGGCGAAAGGGTTGATTGACCTGAAAAAAATCTATCCGGAAGCCGGTGTCCTTGTGCACCCCGAGTCCCCCGAATCAGTCGTTGAACTGGCTGATGTCGTCGGCTCTACCTCCCAGTTGATCAACGCATCGAAAACGATGGATACCGATCACTTTATCGTCGCCACGGATCGGGGTATTTTCTATAAAATGCAGCAATTGAGCCCGCATAAAACCTTTATTGCCGCACCCACTGGAGGTAATAGTGCCACCTGTCGCAGTTGTGCTCATTGTCCCTGGATGGCCATGAACGGGCTTGATAATCTGCTTGATGTATTGGAGTCTGGTGATCAGGAAATATTTGTGGATCCGGCATTGCGTATTGCAGCACTCAAGCCCTTGCAAAGAATGCTGAGTTTTACTGCCGATTAAATGAGTAGCTTGATCAGGCGGATAGCTTGATCAGGTGAATGATTATGCCAAAAACAGCCCATGATGCTTAATGAAATCGAAGCCAATATATGGCTCTATGAAGGAAGCACAGTTAACTTTTACGGGTTTCCATTTCCTACGAGAATGACTGTCGTAAGATTGGCAGATGGTATGTTATGGATCCATTCTCCTGCAAAACTTACCAATGAGCTAAAACAGGAATTATTGCAGTTGGGTGATGTGGCATATCTTGTAGCTCCCAATAAATTACATCATTTATTCTTGCCGGAATGGATTGACGCATTCCCTGAAGCGTTGAAATTCTCCTCTCCCGGCCTCGCTAAAAAAAGAAAAGATGTGAAGTTTGACAGGGAGTTAACAGATACAGCAGAAAAGGAATGGGCTACTGAAATAAAGCAGACTGTATTTCGCGGGAGCCCGGCAATGGAAGAAGTTATCTTCTTTCACATACCATCAAAAACACTGATTCTGACTGATCTGATTGAAAATTTTAAACCTTCAGGACTAAATGGGTGGCAAAGAATGCTGGCGCGTTCTGCCGGGATACTTTATCCAAATGGAAAAATGCCAATAGATTGGAGGCTCAGCTTCCTGTTTGGAAATAAAAATAAAGCCAGGCAGTCTTTAAATACAATATTATCCTGGCATCCCGAGAATGTTGTAATCTCACACGGAGAGTGTGTATTTGGTAATGGCACAAAGTTTGTTAAAGACTCATTTTTATGGCTCAACCGGGACACATAACGAATTGGTCAAACTGACCGACCGCTATCGCGGCAGCTTGCTGAAAGTCATCCGGTGAATGGCTTGATCAGGTGAGCAGCTTGATCAGGTGAATGGCTGATGAAAAAATTAAAATTTGCTCCAGAACTGACTTTGCATATGTAGTGCTGTTATTTCAGATAACCGTTGTTCGATGATTGAAGAGGCAGGGTATTCTCCTGCATTTTTTTTGGCTGCAAGCTCCAGTTGATTAATGGCGCTTTTGTACCTGCCCTGCAGGAAGTAATACTCCGCCCGGGCCTGATGCAGTGCCACAATGTTTCCTGCAAGGCCATACGCTTCGGCCAGCTCATACCAGACTGCGGGTTCCTTCGGGTTAGCATTGCTGGCATCGCGAAAGCGCTTTACTGCCAGATTGATTTTGCCCGCCTGCATGTACATTTTTCCACTGTAGAATGCAAGCGGATAGTTGTCTCCCCTTATTGTTTGTGCTTCCTCAAGCAGGGACAGACTTGCTTTTATATTTCCCGCGCCTGCCAGGGCCTGTGCTTTTGCTATCACCAGACAGACCCTGTAAGGGGATTCAACAAGCAGTTTATCGATTATTTTCAATGCATCGGAGTATTCCCCGTTATCTGTCAGAGCCAGTGCCAGGCCATACTGGTCTGGTCTCGATTTTCTCGGGGAGTCGGCTATTCGTTCGCGGAATGCTTCAATGGCATCATGGCTGGATGATGCGAATCGTAACTGAATTCTGGCTCGCATAAAGTAAAATTCTTCATTCTCGATGTAATTGCCATTTGGAAGATGGGCAATTCGACTTCTCAGGTCGGCAATCCTTGAAGCAGTTATCGGGTGGGTGGACAGGTATTCCGGAACCTGATCTCCCGAGTAACGGTTACTTTTAAGCATTTGCTCAAACATGGACAACATTGCTTCAGGGTTCATGCCTGATCGAACAAGGGTTTTCAGCCCAACCCGGTCTGCCTCCCGCTCGTTCTGTCGGCTGTGACCGAGTTGCTGCTGTACGCCCAGTGCCTGGGTACCTGCCAGAGCTGCCATTCCGGCATCTGACCCGGCGGTAGCGGCAATGATTATGCTGGCAAGCAGGCCCGCCATCTGTAACGGGGTGCTGTTTTGCACCTGTTCAACGCTTCTCGCGTAGTGACGCTGGCTAAGGTGGGCAAGCTCATGGGCGATAACAGAGGCAAACTCCTGTTCACTTCTGGCATGAATAAAAAGCCCGGCATTGATGCCAATAATGCCCCCGGGAACGGCAAACGCGTTCAACACCGGGCTATCGACGATTATTAATTGTAACTGTCTGTCTTGTAATCGGCTGTTAGGAACGAGCCGGTAAACAATATCTTTGAAATAGGTGTTAATTAACGGGTCATCTACGACCTTTATTTGTCGGCGTAGTGATTTGACCCAGCTTTCTCCAAGCTCCTTTTCTCTCCGGAGTGCTACAATGCCAGAAGAGGTGTCACCAATAACGGGTAATTGTTGATCTTCATTGGCTTTCAGGTGGGGAGTGACAAACAGGCAGGAGAAAAGAAGTGTCTGAAACAGGCTTTGCAAACACATTGCTAACGGAAACCTGCTCTGTTGAGTTGGTCGTGAGTGCACGTTTTTAATTGAGTCCTTCGCCACGAGTCAGTATATCAATGAGCCAGGATTAAAAAGGGAGATAGTATTTGTTAAGTCGAGTGGCCTATGTTTTCATAGCGGTTTATGAAACACAACTTAAATCCTATTAATTTCATCGTACTGGTGTACCTGTTAAAGTGATTTAAAAAAGGCTGGTGCGTTGTGTGTGTATTTGCTTTTTAGTAAATCGAGACCGGAAATGAGTAAGGGAACCGAATTGGCATGTTGAATGTTGTAAAGTTGTGGGTATATAAGTACTTTTCTGATGAAGAGGCGGTTATTCTGCTTTTTTTGCTTCTGGTTGGCATGTTTCTTGTTATTTGGCTTGGGGCTATTATGGCTCCTGTTATTGCCAGTATAGTCATCGCCTTCATCCTGGAGGGGGTGGTGACAAAACTGGTAAAACTGGGAATAAAGGAACGATACTCCATTCTTCTTACATTTCTTTTATTCATCGGTGTGTTCTCGCTCTGTATTTTTGCTCTTTTCCCCCTGGTCTGGGGTCAGGTTGCCGCTCTTGTGAAAGAAATTCCCCACATGTTTACCAATCTTCAGGAACTGGTTCGTCTGTTGCCAGAAAAATATCCGCAACTGTTTTCCGAGCACCTGATTAATCAGTCCCTCAGCCAGGTGGCCAATGAAGGAGCAAAGTACGGACAGTTTGTTCTTTCAGCATCATTACGGAGTATTCCGAATATTGTTGCCATTATGATTTATCTTATCCTTGTTCCTATTCTGGTTTTCTTTTTCCTGAAGGACAGGGCGTTGATTTTAAAGTCCCTGGCCGGAATCCTGCCTCGCGATCGGCGTTTGATGAATGAAATCTGGTTGGAGATGAACGTTCAGTTTGCCAATTATATTCGTGGAAAGGTGTTGGAAATTGTTGTTGTGGGCGGAGCCACTTATGTTTGCTTCGTTGTTTTCGGTTTGAATTATGCCGCATTATTGGGTTTCCTGGTGGGGCTTTCTGTCGTTGTTCCCTATATTGGAGCTGTGGTTGTCACCATTCCGGTTGTGCTGATCGCATTTTTTCAGTTCGGTTGGGGTTCAGAGTTCGTTTATCTCATGCTTGTTTATGGTGTTATTCAGGCTTTGGATGGTAATGTTCTCGTTCCGTTATTGTTCTCGGAAGTGGTAAATCTTCATCCTGTACTGATTATTGTAGCGGTACTGTTTTTTGGTGGGATCTGGGGGTTTTGGGGGGTGTTTTTTGCCATTCCTCTGGCGACCCTGGTCAAAGCAGTGTTGGTTTCCTGGCCAACTGCGGGTTCCCACACGAAATGATATGGCGTTGAAAACGGAACCCAAAATCGGGCAACGGGGGTTAAAAGCACAAAAAAGGACTCCCCCGAATTTGCCGGAGGAGTCCTGATTTTGAGTACAAAAGGGCTGGAAGGAAGTTAGTAAATGCCGAGAATGTTGTTTTTGAAAGAATCACTTACCGGTTCATTTCCCACCCACATTGACAGCAACGCGTCGGAGAAACGCTTTCCGGGAATAACCCCTTTTTCAACCCCGGCAATGGACACTTTTGTACCCAGACCTGGAATATAATCGATACTCACCTCGTCATTTTTGTGCAGTTTGCCTTTAAATATACTGAGGAATTGTTTGATTTGAGGCTCCAGCCGTGCCTGTTCTTCTCTGGTGATATTGACAACCAGTGCTTCTCTCAGGGCCCTGGCTATTTTTCGCGCTGTGACTCTTTTAAGAAGCACATGAAAAAGCATGCGCTTGTGCTGGTCACTTTCGATAATCCGGGTTTCGTTACTGGTGGGATTCTCCAGGTATAAACCACCAACGTAAGTCCTGATTATCATATGGGTTCGACGCAGCGCAGCGCCATTCAGATTGAGTGCCGGGCCGCCGGCATCCATCCGGATTTCTTCTGCAAGGTCAATGTCGCTGATCGTTCTGGCCTGAGAACCGGAAGAAACGAGCAATAGAACTAAAAGATAAATGAACGATGATCTCATAGTGTTATTCCTGTTTTGGATTCAATTGGTGGTATTCTTTCAGTCCATCGTTTCTATTCGCATCTGTCCCTGCTTAAAGTTCGGTATATGCAAACTGTTGCAATAGAAATTGTTGCTGTATTGCGATAACTGATCCTATTTTAGGTTAACAGGCGGAATGTGTCAGCGGCTTGTTCCGGGATTTTACTTTAGTTGACAGTTTTCCAATTTCATGCTTCCGGAGCGGCTTTTGCCGGTCAATCTTTCCTGGTCGGACTTTCGGTCGTTGTTCCCTGCATTGGAGTCGTATCGGAACTGTATTAGTGGAACTGTATTAGTTAATGCCAAGGATGTTGTTTTTGAAAGTTTCGCTTACCGGTTCATTTCCTATCCACACTGATAATAAGGCATCGAAGAAACGTTTGCCCGGAATGACTCCTTTTTCAACCCCGGCAATGGACACTTTCGTGCCAAGGCCAGGAATGTAGTCGATACTCACCTGGTCATTTCTGTACAGTTTGCCTTGAAACATATCGAGGAACTGTTTGATTTGAGGCTCAAGCCTTTCTTGCTCTTCTCTCGATATATTGACAACCAGCGCCTCCCTTAAAGCCCTGGCTATTTTTCGCGCTGTGACTCTTTTAAGAAGCACATGAAAAAGCATACGCTTGTGCTCGTCACTTTCGATAATCCGGGCTCCGTTATGAGTGGGATTCTCGAGATACAGGCCACCAATGTAGGTTCTGACTATCATGTAGGTTCGACGGAGTGCGGCGCCATTCAGATTGAGTACCGGGCCATCGGTATCCATCCGGACTTCTTCCGCAATCGTAATGTCGCTGATCGTTCTTGCCTGTAACCCAAAAGAAACAAGTAACAGCACCAATACATAAATGGGCGATAATCTCATAGTGTTACTCCTGCTTTCTGTGTACTGGTCAGTCTTTCCCGGTTTGTGGAATCACAGGGATTCAAGCACTTCTTTTACGTGCCCCTTTACCCTTACTTTTCGCCATTCCCGGATGAGTACACCCTGGTCGTTAACAAGGAAGGTGCTCCTTTCAATTCCCATGTATTCCTTGCCGTAGTTTTTCTTTAATTTGATAACATCAAACAGCTTGCAAAAAACTTCATCCGGGTCAGAAATCAGTTCAAAGGGAAATTCATGCTTTGCCTTGAAGTTTTCGTGGACTCTCAAGCTGTCTTTTGAAACACCGAATATCTGAGTGTTTTTATTCTCGAATTCGCAAAAAAAATCACGAAAGTCTTGCCCTTCGGTGGTACAGCCGGGAGTATTGTCTTTCGGGTAAAAGTAAATCACTGTGTTTTTACCCTTAAGTGTTTCTGCGGTAACCGTTTTTCCGTTCGTGGCATTCGCTTCAAACTCGGGAACCGCTTCGTTGATTTTGACTGTTGTCATAACAGGAGCCTTGTCATCAGTTGAATAAAAAGTAAGGTGTCGGTTGAATATAAAAGTAACCTGTCAGTTAAATACAAAGTAACGTGCGTCAGGCCAGGTCAACCCGGTTGCGCTTGCGGAGTATCAGGACTTCGTCGCTTCAATACTCGCATCCAGGTTACGGTCATCACAAAAGTCGAAGAAATGGTCTTTTAGTTCCGCGAGACGTGTCCCACCTGGAATATTGATGATCATCTTCAGGCTGAACATTTGTGTACCTGTATGGGGTGCCGAGTAGGTGCCCGTTTGCATGTCCTCGATATTAATGGAGCGTTCAGAGAAAAAACCCGCGATGTCTCTCACAATTCCCGGATTATCCAGTGCCACTACGGTGACCGAGTAAGGAACGGTTTTTTCTGCCACTCTGGGGCTGGTGGTCTTGATGACCGTTTTTAATCCCAGATTTTTTGCTGTAGTCGAGATGGCAGACAAAAGTTGGTCATAGCTTCCGCTTTGATAGCTGATCATCATTATGACAGCAAATTCTCCGCCCAGAACTGTCATTCGGCTATCAACGATGTTGCTTTCATGCTCGACGCAAACATTGGCCAGATCATTGACAATGCCGGGCCTGTCAGAGCCGATCGCTGTTATCACCAGGTATTGCTCAATTTGAGATGGGTTGTTCATTTTCAGGTTCAACTTTTAGAAAGTGGGTTAACTGTCAGAAAGTGGGTTAACTGTCTCTGGTCAGCACTTCGTGGTTTTATACTGTTTACTGTGGCCTGGTCGTCTGGTGTCCGGTTATGGCTTGTCAGCCCCGGATTCTGGCAGGCGCAGTTCCATATATAAACGGAGTTTGACTCACAGTCCGCTATAGTCGTGCCGGATGTGCATGCTGTCAAGTGACAATCCCCAACATTTATACTGACATTTATAGAAACAAAACTTGTTTAACCGTTGCTGCATCAGTACCATACCCGTTTTGAGTTTGATGGAGTTCTCTATGATCCACGGTAGCCTGGTCGCTTTAGCCACGCCCATGTATGAAGACGGTTCTCTTGACTGGGACAGTCTTGACAAGCTGGTTGATTTTCACATTCAGAATGGTACCAATGGTATCGTCGCAGTTGGAACCACCGGAGAGTCTGCTACTCTTGACCCTGACGAGCATTGTCAGGTTATTCGCCGGGTCGTAGACAGAGCGGCAGGGAAATTGCCCGTAATAGCCGGTACTGGCGCAAACTCCACAACCGAGGCGATCGAGTTAACGGAAGAAGCTGCAAAAATTGGTGCCGATGCCTGTTTGCTGGTTGTGCCTTATTACAACAAACCAGGCCAGGAAGGCTTGTATCGACACTTTCTCAAAATTGCTGAAAGCGTTGAAATAGATCAAATACTCTACAATGTGCCCGGGCGAACGGCTTGTGATATGTCTAATGAAACGGTTGCTCGTCTGGCCCCGGTTTCCAATATTGTTGGTATCAAGGATGCGACGGGGGATATACCGCGTGGGATCGAGTTGCTCAGAATGGTTGGCGGGCAGATGGCAGTTTACTCGGGGGATGATGCCACTGCAGTTGAACTGATGCTTGCCGGAGGCAGTGGCAATATATCGGTAACGGCGAACATCGCTCCATCCCAAATGGCTGAACTGTGCAAAGCAGCGATGGCGGGTGACGAATCATCCCGCACACTTAACCGGCAACTTATGCCACTGCACACCACTCTTTTTCTCGAAGCAAATCCCATCCCGGTTAAATGGGCACTTCACGAAATGAAAATGATGCGTGCCGGTATTCGCCTGCCACTCACACCACTTGCTGAACAGTTCAGGCAGCCAGTGCGTGATGCCATGTTGCAAACCGGCGTTATTTAGTCAGGGACTATCATTTTTAATGTCAAAACTATTGTCTGTTCGATTACTGGTTGTCTTGCTTATCTTGACAACCGGTGCCTGTGGTGTCATTCGCAATCGCTCAAATGATTACCTCAAGGCAAGCGAGGGAAAAGTGCTCGTTGTGCCTGATTGGTACCAAAGCGACAGAATTCGTTCCCGATACCCCATACCCGAGGTTGACAACAAGGATACATCGGGTGAGGAGTTTGTCGTTCCTGCCCCGCCGGACAGAACCGAGCTGATTCTCGATGAACAGTTTACCATTGAAGAAATGGACGGCCGACAGTGGTTGTCAGTGACCAATGTTCCCGCCAGAGCCTGGCCGATGATTACAAAATTTCTTGCCTCAAGAGGGTTTGAAGTCGGCTATTCCAATGTCAGGAAAGGACTGATCCAGAGTTCCGTCTTTCAGGAGGGAAAGTTGTCTTCGGAATACGCCCGTCAACTTGACTTGCTATCCGAAGAACAAACAGGCCGAACCCATCACTATCATGTCTTGTCGTTTCGACTGAACCAGGGCGTGAAGCGAAACAGCTCTGAAATTCGGGTACGGGTGATTGATGTCCATGATTTGAACCCGGATTTCAATAGCTGGCCTGAAGAAGACGGCTATCCCGGAGCGGAAAACAGGGTTTTGGAAGACCTCAAGCTGTTTTTCGAAGCCAACCGGGATGAAAAATCATTTTCTTTGCTGGCGCAGGATATTGGGGGGGCTTCCAGGGTCGTCCTGGTATCTGAGGACGTAGAGCCTTATCTGAAATTCGATCTTGATTATGCAAGGGCCTGGGGTGTGTTGGTCAGATCGTTGCGCAATGCCGGTATAGATGTGGTCGATCTGGATCGCAGCAAGGGCGAGATAGATATCAAATACTATGACAAGGTCGAGGGGAGCCTTTTGGGTAAACTGTTTGGTCCCGGGCCTGATAAATTACCTGCGAACTACCGGTTGAAACTCAACGAGTCCAATGACTCTGTTCGGCTGGATGTGATTGGTGCGGGTTCGGAATCCCCGGATCGTGAAAGCAGATTGAAACTGCTTTCACTATTGCTGGAAAACGTTTCCTGATTTTATTCGGACAGATTACCCGTTCAGGACAGTGAACATCTTTCAATTTGGAGTTTTATCCGTGGAAAAACGAGAAGAACTGTATTCAGGCAAAGCGAAATCCGTTTACACAACGGATGATCCGGGCAGGTTTGTTCTTGCTTTTCGTGACGATACATCTGCCTTCGACGGGCGGAAGATCGATCAGTTGGCACGTAAAGGGGCAGTCAATAATAAATTTAACGGGTTTATCATGCAGCATCTTGAGAGCTGTGGTGTACCTACTCATTTTGAAGGTCTTCTGAGCGATAACGAATCTCTGGTTAAAAACCTCAGGATGATTCCGCTTGAGTGTGTTATTCGAAACATAGCGGCGGGCAGTTTGTGCAAAAGACTTGGTGTGGAAGAAGGCTTGCAGCTAAACCCGCCTGTTTTCGAGCTGTTTCTGAAAAACGATGCACTGCACGACCCAATGGTCAATGAGTACCATGCGTTGTCTTTCAACTGGGCGACAATGGAAGAAATCGATCAGATGAAAGCGTTGACATTCAGGGTGAACGATATTCTTTTCGACCTGTTTGATCGGGGTAATATGATTCTGGTGGATTATAAGCTGGAATTTGGAGTTTTTGACGGCAGGGTAGTATTGGGTGACGAATTCAGTCCAGACGGTTGTCGAATATGGGACAAAGAAACAGGAAAAAAAATGGACAAAGACAGGTACAGGCAGGATATGGGCGGTGTCATTGAAGCCTATGAAGAAGTAGCCAATCGTATCGGGGTTACACTTTAATTTGCACTTTGGTTGGCAGTTAAACAAAAACCGTTATTTTTTGACAGGAAGAGGGAGGAAAATGAGTAGCGAGACAGTAAAGGGTTTTTTCAGGTGTTTCCTTGGAACTTCCGTACTCTGGTTATCGATGTCAGGCTCTGTAGCAAATGCCGATATACTGGGAGTTACTGCGGGTGTTTCCGGCTGGTATACCAATTACTCTGGTGAAGCGCAGTCCGGTGGTGCCAAGGTTGACGTTGAAGATGACTTTGGTATCGATGATGGGGCATTTCTGGCAGCCTATGCCTCGTTGGAGCATCCGATTCCCCTGTTACCGAATATTAAAGTCCGGTATCAAAGTGGAGATGTGGACAGTAACGGTGCAGTTTTTACCTCATTCAGGGGGGCAGATTTAAACGGATCTGTGGAAACAAAACTCGACCTGTCACATCTGGATCTGGTGCTCTATTATGAAGTACTGGACAATATCCTTTCTCTGGATCTCGGGTTAAGTGCCAAAGTGTTTAACGGTAAACTGGAAATACATCAGGTAGATGATCCTTCCAGGTCGGTAACCGAAGATATTACCGCTATCGTCCCGCTGCTATATGGAGCAACCGAGGTGGTGATCCCTGCTACCGACCTTTCTGTCAAGGGAGCGGTTGGCTTTATCACTTATAGTGATAATAGAGTCTATGATGTGTCGCTGAAATTAAAACAAAAAATTTCGTTTGTCGTGGTTGAGGCAGGTTATCGGGTTCTGGGTGCAGAACTGGATGATGTAGAAAACATTGATTTTAACTTGACCCTGGCGGGGCCATTTTTGGCCGTAGGCGCTGCGTTTTAGCAAATGGGCCCTGTTTGGGAAACTGTCTGGAAACAGTGTTAAAAACAGGTCGATTTGGTTTTATGGCTGTTTGTTGGTGAGTAATCAGATGATGTGGAGTTTGATGTGAAAATTTTGGTAACAGGAACTGCCGGTTTTATTGGTTCATCTTTGGCAATCAAGCTGCTGGAACGGGGTGATGAAGTCGTAGGTGTCGATAATGTAAATGACTACTATGATGTAAATCTGAAGTACGCACGTTTGAAGCGACTTGAAGACTACGAAAAATTCACTGATATTCGTCTAAGTCTGGAGAGCGGAGAGGATCTGGCTCACGTGTTCAGCGAACACAAACCTGACAAAGTGGTAAATCTGGCTGCACAGGCCGGGGTTCGCTATTCCCTTGAAAATCCTCAAGCCTATATTGATGCCAATCTTGTCGGTTTTACCAATATTCTGGAGGGTTGTCGGCACAACAATGTTCAGCATCTCGTTTATGCCTCAAGCAGCTCCGTTTACGGTGCCAATGAGTCCATGCCGTTTTCCGTACACGACAATGTAGATCACCCGGTCAGCCTCTATGCCGCATCGAAGAAGGCGAATGAACTGATGGCGCACACCTATAGCCATCTGTTCAACCTGCCAACCACCGGTCTCAGATTCTTTACCGTATACGGGCCCTGGGGGCGACCGGACATGGCGCTGTTCATCTTTACCCGAAAGATTCTGCAGGGTGAGCCGATAGATGTCTTTAACTACGGCAATCACAGACGTGACTTCACCTATATTGATGATATTGTTGAAGGAGTAACACGTACTCTCGATAATGTCGCCCGGCCAAATGACCAGTGGGACGCCAAAAAACCGGATCCAGGCACAAGCAAGGCACCATACAGGCTCTACAACATCGGAAGTAACCGCCCGGTAGAGTTGCTTCGATACATTGAGATTCTGGAAGACTGCCTGGGCAAAAAAGCAGAAAAAAACCTGCTGCCCCTGCAGCCAGGTGACGTGCCGGATACCTACGCAGATGTCGATGCACTAATCCAGGATGTAGAATACCAGCCCTCGACCCCGATTGAAGAAGGCGTAAAGAAATTCGTTGATTGGTATAGAGATTTTTACCAGATATGATTGACAAGCAAAGCGCGGCCAAATAAAATATGCGACTTGTTCCCCAGGACCATAGCTCAGTTGGTTAGAGCGCTACCTTGACATGGTAGAGGTCGGCGGTTCGAATCCGCCTGGTCCTACCAATATTTTGGGCGAAATATCAAAGGCTTATCGAGAGTGACTCGATGTTATTTTTTGTCCCGGCTGCGCTGCCCGTTTATTGCCTACCCTGATTTCATCTGTTCAAATCATTTAGAAAAATGACCCCTGTAGAAGCCTGAGGCCTGGTTTTAAAACGCAGCCTGATTGGTTTGTGCAATTTTGAATAAGCTCTATGAGAATTGAGAAAGCTGCAATAGAAGATTTAAAAGCTATCTGTGGTTGGTTTAAAACCGGGGCCGACGTGCAACTTTGGGGTGGCCCGTCACTTGCGTTTCCACTGGAGCTTGAGGAAGTAAAAAAAGCAATAGAGTGGAGCGATAGTAATTCATACTCATTCTTTAATGAGAAAAACCGTTTAATCGGTTTTGCCCAGGTTTTCGATAAATTTGGTTGCCAGCATTTAAGCCGAATTGTTCTGACTCCCGAGTTAAGAGGCAAAGGAATTAGCTGTGAATTGCTGAAGTTGCTCATTGATTCAATAGACAGCGTTCAAGACTGTTATTCTTTATTTGTATATGAACATAATATGTCAGCTTTAAAGCTGTATAAGCGCCTCGGTTTTGCTCGCCACAAGTATCCGGATGGGGTTGAAAATAACGAGGGCTGTATTTTTATGGTGAGAGGAGCTATCACACTACAGTGAGCATTTCTGGTTATGAGCGATGACAGTATCTACAAAAACAACCCCTTACACGGTCTCAGTTTAAAAAACCTGGTGATTGAGCTGGTTGATCACTACGGTTTTGAAATTCTTTATGCCTATTTGAATCTTGACTGTTTTAACAAGAACCCCGGTATTGAATCCAGCGTCAAATTTCTGAAAAAGACGGGTTGGGCGAGGGAAAAAGTAGAGGCATTTTATCTGTATCAATACAAGAGCTTGCCCAGGGCTTCTGACGAGCAGTTTCAACTGCCGCCCAGAGATCGTATCGTTCCGGCTGGCCAGGTGCCTGGTGAGCCGGCCGAGTTGAGTCTGGAAGATGCGCAGAGGCTGAGAGAGAAGCGAGCCAGAAAAGCAGCAAGGTATGGGCGTGGTGGCGATCCGCGCGGTGATCGGAGCCATGACAAAAAGCGCGGTTCCCGAAAAACGTCCGGTGCATCAGGGTCTTCGTCAGGTTCGGATCCCTGGGCAAAGTGGAGGTGAAGGATCGAACCTGTCAGCATTTTTTTACTGCGTCAGGTTTTTAACTCATCCAGATTGGCAAAGTGAGCCAGGGCTTCCGGGTTGGCCAGTGCGTCCCGGTTTTTCACGGGTTGCCCGTGGATAATGTTCCTGATTGCCAGTTCGACAATTTTTCCGCTGATTGTTCTTGGTATATCCGCGACCTGGATAATTTTCTCAGGCACATGGCGCGGGGTGGCGCCATTGCGTATTTCAGTCTTGATCTCGTTTTTAAGTTTGTCGTCTAACTCTATGTTATTTTTCAATGTGACAAACAGAATTACCCGCACATCGTTTTGCCAGTTCTGGCCTACGGCGACAGATTCAAGCACCTCGTTCACTTTTTCTACCTGTCGGTAGATTTCGGCAGTACCGATTCTGACACCGCCGGGATTCAATACCGCATCCGATCTGCCGTGAATGATTACGCCATTGTGATGTTCGTGAGGGATGAGTTCACCGTAATCGCCATGCGCCCAGATATCCGGCCAGGTCGCGAAGTAGGAATTCCGGTATTTCTCGCCATCGGGGTCGTTCCAGAAGCCGGTGGGCATGGCCGGAAACGGGCTTTGGCAGACAAGCTCGCCCTTACCGGTGGCCTTTGCCTTGCCATCGTCGTCGTAAATTGCCACGTCCATTCCCAGACCGACGCATTGCAATTCGCCCCGGTATACCGGCAAGGCAGGGTTGCCCAGAGCAAAGCAGGAGATGATATCGGTTCCGCCGGAAATGCTGCTGACGCAAACGTCTTTTTTTACATCCCGATATAAATAATCAAAACTTTCATGTGACAATGGTGAACCGGTTGAAAGCAGGGTGCGAAGATGCTCCAGGTTATGGGTTTTGGCCGGTAGTATGTTGGCCTTTTCGCAGGAAGAATAAAATTTGGCACTGCTGCCGAATACGTGGAGTTTTTCTTTTTCGGCAATATCAAACAGGATATTCCCGTTGGGGTAGAAAGGCGAACCGTCGTAAAGAACGATTGTGGAACCCAAAGCCAATGAGGAAACCAGCCAGTTCCACATCATCCAGCCACAGGTGGAATAATAGAAAATACGTTGAGATTCCTGAAGATTGACATGCAGTGATAACTCTTTCAGGTGTTGCAGCAGTGTCCCGCCGACGCTGTGCACAATGCATTTGGGGGCACCTGTGGTGCCGGAGGAATACATAATGTAGAGCGGGTCGGAAAACGCAACGGGAGTGAATTTCAAGGGCGTTTCCTGAGCGCCGTTACCAGCGTCAATAAACTCACTCCAACGGATACATTTTGTTCTGCCAGGCCGGGTTGTCTCGTCAGAGGCAGTCCCGCCGGATAACATCCGGTTGGAGAAAGCGCTCTTACCCGGATCGACGAAAGGTACTTCGATAGCGTACTCCAGTGAATCCAGTTTGTTCAGCATATCGCAGACTTCAGCTCTGGAGTCGATGACCTTGCCGTTGTATTGATAGCCATTGGTGACAAACAGCACCTTCGGCCGGATTTGTCCGAACCGGTCAATAACACCATTCAGACCAAAGTCGGGCGAGCAGGACGACCAGACGGCTCCCAATGAAGTTGTGGCGAGCATTGCAACGACGGATTCGGTACAATTGGGCAGGAAGCCTGCTATACGGTCACCTTTGGTGACACCTGCCTGTCTGAGGGCATGGCCAAGCAAAGTGACTTGCCTGGTCAATTCGGCGTAGCTGACCTCGCTGCGTTCACCGTTTTCCTTGCAGGCAATAATTGCCGGTGTGTCATCATTTCGGCGGAGCAGGTTTTGGGCAAAATTCAGTGATGCCCCTTCAAACCACTTTGCGCCGGGCATCCGGTCTTCATTTTGTAACACCGTGTCCGGGTTGTAGTTGCCTTCAACCTGAAAGTAATTCCATATCCCTTCCCAGAAAGCGGCTTTGTTGGCTATGGTCCATTGGTGAAACTTTGTGTATTGGACAGGAATATCATCATGTATATCAGAAAGATAAGAGTGAAACTTCGAAATATTCGAATTTTTGCAGCTTTCAGGTGAGGGTGTCCATAAAGGTTTGTTCATAGTGACTCCCAGGCGTGGTACAGCTTCTCTGACAGTGCCAGGCTGGCTTTTGACCGGTTACAAATATTCAGTTGTTGACACACCCAGTTGCCTGTGCTGACCAGGGCCTCCAGGTTGATTCCCGTGTCAATGCCCATGCCTTGCAGCATATAAACCAGCTCTTCGGTGGCCAGGTTTCCACTGGCACCTTCTGCGTAAGGGCAACCACCCAGGCCGGCCACGGCCGAGTCTATGTTCCTGACACCCAGTTCGAGACAGGCATAGGTGTTGGCCAGAGCCTGGCCAAAGGTATCATGAAAATGCATCCCCAGTGACGACAGAGGGATACTTCGGGCGACTTCCCTGAAGATGGATTTCATCTGATTCGGGGTGCCGGCACCTATGGTGTCTCCCAGGGAAATTTCATCACATCCAATGTCATAAAGGCGCTCACTCATATCAACGATGTCCCCGTGAGGAACCTTGCCCTGATACGGGCAGCCGCCAACACAGGAAACATAGCCTCGTACCGGAATATTTCTCGCCCGGGCATCTTTCACTACAGGCTTGAACCGTTCAATGCTTTCAGCGGTGGAGCAATTGATGTTCTTCTGGCAAAACGCTTCAGAAGCGGCAGTAAACAGGGAAACCCTGTCGCTGTTTGCCTTTATTGCCATCTCCAACCCTTCCAGATTGGGTATGAGAGCAGAGTATTCCACCTCTGTCTGTCGCACCATGCCTTGCATGACTTCCAGGCTGTTTGCCATCTGTGGCACCCATCTGGGTGAAACAAAACTGCCAGCTTCGATTCGTTTCAGCCCCGATTGTGACAAACGGTGAATGAACTCTGTTTTCGTCTCGACGGAAAGTATTTGTTTTTCATTTTGCAGGCCGTCCCTTGCGCCGACTTCCATGATGCTAATAGCTGTATTTGACATAAGAGTGCCTGTTACATGAGTAGAGATCAGTGATCTGTGTTTTCCGAAGACGCCAGTTCGATCAACTCTGCGCCTTCTTCCACGTTATCGCCTTCCCGGTACAGTATCCGGGCGACTTCCCCGGACTCGTGAGCCGTGATGGTGTGTTCCATTTTCATCGCCTCCATCAGCATCAGCGTATCGCCCTTGTTGACCTGGTCGCCAGGGTTTACGTTCACTGCGATAATTTTGCCGTGCATGGGAGCGAGCAGGGAGTGCTCATGTTCGTCCATCTCCTCAGTGTCGTAGCTCAATGCCATGTCGAAGCAATACGTGGCTCCACCTGTGAAAATGGACAGGGTGTGGCCCTGCAGATTCACGTTATACCTGATGCGTCGCTCGTTCAGGTTGGCCGTGATTTCCGAGCCGGACAATTCGGCACTGACATGAATTTTCGTATGACCAAATGACAAAACAAAATGCCTGGTTAAACTGGAGCCAACCGGGTCATTGGTAAACTCTGTCTGATAAACGAAGATATCGTTGCCCTGAGTCAATTCGAAGGCTTCAATCCCCGGACTGTTCAGTCTCCATGTGGATTGTTGATGCCAGGGCGAATAAGTGTCTGTGCTATGGTTGTGATTGTGATTGTGATTGTGATTGCCATTGCTATTTCTTCGGCTATCGGAGTGCGTTGACTCGCTGCCGAACAGGAACAGGGTGCGGGCTATGCCTGCCAGTGCGAGAATATCCTCGGTCACTTTCGGTTCCATCAGCAGTTTGTGCTGGTTTTCTTCGATAAACAGGGTTGACAGATTGCCACTTTGAAATGCGGATTCCGCGAACAGGGCACTTAAAAATGACAGGTTATTGGTTACACCGGCCAGACGAAAATCAGCCAGTGCCTTTTGCATCCGGTTAATAGCTTGGGGGCGACTATCGTCCCAAACAATCAGTTTGGCGATCATGGGGTCATAGTAGATTGAAATATCATCACCGGACTGAACTCCTGTGTCGACCCGGACATGCCGGCCTTCTTTCGGGGTGGCCATATAATGAATGCGTCCCGGTGTCGGCAGGAAAAGGTCATAGGGATTTTCTGCATAGACTCTGGATTCAAAGGCGTGGCCCAGGCAGGGGATGGTTTCCTGTTTGAACTCGAGTGCTTCACCATTGGCTACACGCAGTTGCCATTCAACCAGATCGATCCCGGTAATCATTTCAGTAACCGGATGCTCGACCTGCAGGCGCGTGTTCATTTCCATAAAGTAGAAACTTTCATCTGCGTCCAGCAGAAATTCAACCGTACCCGCACCCGAGTAGTCGATCGCTTTGGCACAGGCAATGGCTGCCTGCCCCATGGCGGCACGGGTTTTTTCAGAGAGCCAGGGGGCGGGCGCTTCCTCGATGACTTTTTGATGGCGTCGCTGAATTGAGCAATCCCTGTCATGCAGGTATACCGCGTTACCGTGGTTGTCGCACAACAGTTGAACCTCCACATGACGTGGCTCGGTGATATATTTTTCGATCAGCAGGTGATCATCCCCGAAAGACGAAGCAGCCTCCCTTTTTGCTGCGGAACAGGCGGCAGAAAAGTCTTCGGCAACGGAAACCACTCGCATGCCCTTGCCACCACCACCGGCACTGGCTTTCAGCAAGACGGGGTAGCCCATGCTATCAGCGCAGGACTTGAGAGTGGCTTCATCCTGTTGGTCGCCATGATAACCGGGAACCAGGGGAACAGCGGCCTGTTCCATCAGTTTTTTGGCTTCGCTTTTTGAACCCATCGATCGGATGGAGTGGGCTGACGGGCCGACAAATTGAATCCCGTTTTGTTCACACAGCTCGGCAAAGCGGGCGTTTTCCGAAAGAAAGCCGTAGCCGGGGTGAATCGCTTCGGCACCGGCGGAACGTGCAATATCAAGAATGTATTCGGCTCTCAAATAGCTTTTGGCCGCTTCTGCAGGCCCGATTAACCAGGCTTCGTCCGCCATTTGAACGAATAGCGCATTATTATCGGCTTCCGAATAGACGGCGATGCAATGTACGCCCATTTTTTGCGCTGTTTTAATGATTCGGCAGGCGATTTCGCCCCGATTGGCGATGAGTAGTTTACGAAACATGGTGATTGTCCTTTTATGGATGTCCTCTTATGCCGTTGATGCTGTTTTCCAGGCCGGTTTTCTTTTGCCAAAAAAAGCACTCATACCTTCCTGGCCTTCCTGTGACACCCTCAATCTGGCGATTAGTTCTGAAGTAAACCTGAACAGGGCATCGTTAAATGCAGGTGCGTTGTATTCGCGGATTAATGCTTTACTGGCTCGCAGGGCTTCAGGGCCATTGGCCAGCAGCTTTTCGACCGTTTCCCGGAGTTTTTCGTCAAGTTGCTCATCCGGTGATACTTCATGTACCAGCTCCGCTTCTTTTGCCTGGTTGGCATCAAATACGTCTGCGGTCAGGAAATAGTAAGCGGCTTTCCTGGCACCGATGGTGTTGATCACAAACGGACTGATCACAGCCGGTGCCAGACCGAGTTTGACTTCACTCAGACAAAATCTGGCATTTTCACCTGCAATGGCGATATCACAGCAGGCGATAAGCCCGACGGCACCACCATAGGCGGCTCCCTGCACCTTTGCGATAACGGGTTTTTTGCAGAAGTAGAGGGTCTGCATCAGCCTGGCGAGCCGGTTGGCGTCTTCGACATTTTCTTCATAGCTCAGGCCGGCCATGCGCTTCATCCAGTTGAGGTCAGCACCGGCGCAGAAGTGCTTGCCTGCGGATTGCAGGACGATAATTTTGCATTCATCAAGTTCAGACAGTTTCATGAAACTGGCTATAAGTGACTGAATTAACTTATCATCAAACGCATTATGTATTTCCGGTCGGTTCAAGGTAACAGAGAATACGCCGGATTCATTTGATATTTTCAATGCTTCCGATTCTGGTACATCATTTGCCATATCTGTTGTCCTGGTTATAACTCATGTTTTACTTATAACTTATGCTTTACTTATAACTTGTGTTCTGCTTATAACGTACGCCTGGTGCTGTTTTCAGCAGGTTTTGATCACATTCTGAATACACCATAACGGGTATCTTCTATGGGAGCATTGAGCGAGGCTGACAGAGCCAAAGCCAGTGTTTGTCTGGTGTCCGAGGGGGAGATGATTCCATCATCCCATAGTCGTGCGGAGGCGTAATAGGGGTGGCTTTGTGCTTCAAACTGATCGGTGATGGCTCTGCTGAACTCCGCCTTCCGGTTTTCCGGCCAGACTGTGCCACGTTTCGCCATGCTTTCTTCCTTAACCCGTGTCAATACGCCCGCTGCCTGTTCTCCACCCATCACCGAGATTCGGCTGTTTGGCCACATCCACAAAAATCTTGGGTGATAGGCCCGGCCACACATACCGTAATTGCCAGCTCCAAAGCTGCCTCCGGTAACGACGGTAAATTTGGGTACCTGTGCACAGGCAACGGCAGTAACCAGTTTCGCGCCGTGTTTGGCAATGCCACCTTCTTCGTACTTTTTACCGACCATAAAGCCGGTGATATTTTGCAGGAAAACCAGCGGGATTTTGCGCTGGCAGCAGAGCTCAACGAAGTGGGCACCCTTTACCGCCGATTCGGAAAACAAAATCCCGTTATTGGCCAGAATACCCACCGGATACCCGTGAATACGGGCGAAACCGCATACCAGGGTTGAGCCGTAGTATTTCTTGAATTCGTCAAAGTCCGAGCCGTCAACAATGCGGGCGATCACTTCCCGCGAATCGTAGGGTGTTTTCAGGTCGGCAGGTACAACACCATTCAGCTCTTCCGGGGGGTAAAGCGGGTCAACCGGCTTTTGTACATCAATGCCGATCTGCTTTTTGTAATTTAACCGTTTCACACATTGGCGAGCCAGGTGCAGTGCGTGTGCGTCGTTGTCTGCATAGTGGTCGGCGACTCCGGATATTTTACAGTGTACATCCGCGCCGCCCAGTTCCTCTGCGGTGACGTCTTCACCGGTTGCCGCCTTGACCAGGGGCGGGCCACCAAGAAAGATGGTGCTCTGGTTTTTTACCATGATGCACTCATCCGCCATGGCCGGAACATAGGCCCCTCCAGCGGTACAGAGCCCCATAACAACGGCAATTTGCGGAATGCCTTTGGCAGACATGTTTGCCTGTCGGTAAAAAATTCCGCCAAAGTGATTTTCATCCGGGAAGACTTCGTCCTGCTGTGGCAGGTTGGCGCCACCGGAATCCACCAGATAGATGCAGGGCAGTCTGTTTTCTTCGGCTATTGTTTGTGCACGCAGGTGTTTTTTGACGGAAAGCGGGTAATAGGTTCCCCCCTTTACTGTCGAGTCGTTGGCGACTATCATACACTCGACGCCCTCGATACGGCCAATTCCGGAAATCACACCAGCCGCCGGAACCGTCTCCTGATACACCTCCCAGGCGGCAAGCTGGGACAGTTCCAGAAAGGGTGAGCCAGGGTCAAGCAGCCTCATTACCCGATCTCTGGGTAACAGTTTCCCCCTGGCCAGATGTTTTTGCTGGGCGGCCTCGCCACCACCTTGCTCTATGGTTCTGACCTTGTCTCGCAAATCGTCAACTAAAGACTCCATTGCCTGTTTTTGTTTGCTGAAGGCGTCGGAGCCTGAGCTCAGTTTACTCTTGATTACCGTCATTCGTTCTTTCCTGTGGAATCTTTGGTTTCAATCCTGGAGTACAGAGTGTTTGGGGTCGCCTCTGCTCAAGTGTTCAAGGCTCTGTTTCGCCCTTGTCAAGACGCTGCATCAATGTCATTTCGATTCGTTAAACAGTTCCCGGCCAATCAGCATGCGACGGATTTCGGAGGTACCCGCCCCGATTTCATAGAGCTTGGCATCCCGCAGCAAACGCCCTGTTGCGTAATCATTGATATAGCCGTTGCCACCGAGAATCTGAATGGCATCCAATGCCATCTGTGTGGCGGCTTCCGCACAATACAGAATCACTCCGGCAGCATCTTTGCGTGTGGTCTCGCCCCGGTCACAGGATCGGGCAACTGCATACAGGTAGGCGCGGGATGCATTGGTGCGGGTATACATATCGGCAATTTTGCCCTGGATCAGCTGAAACTGTCCTATTGGCTTGCCGAACTGGGTGCGCTCATGGCTGTAGGGCACGACAATGTCCATACAGGCACGCATAATGCCGGTCGGGCCACCACTCAGAACCACACGCTCATAATCCAGGCCGCTCATCAGTACGCGTACTCCGTCGTTTTCTGCTCCCAGCAGGTTTTCCGCCGGCACCTCGACATCTTCAAAAACCAGTTCGCAGGTTTCAGAACCGCGCATACCGAGTTTGTCCAGTTTGGGAGAGCGGGAAAACCCTTTGAAGTCACGTTCAACGATAAAGGCGGAAATACCGTGGGAGCCTTTGGCCAAATCGGTTTTTGCGTAGATAACATAGGTATTGGCGTCCGGGCCATTGGTGATCCACATTTTGGTGCCGTTCAGTACATAGTGGTCAGATTTTTTATCTGCTCTCAGTTTCATGCTGACCACATCACTACCAGCCCCGGGTTCACTCATGGCGAGTGCGCCAATATGATCACCACTCACCAGTTTTGGCAGGTACCGGGTTTTTTGTTCTTCTGTTCCATTACGGAAAATCTGGTTAACACACAGGTTTGAGTGTGCGCCATAACTCAGGCCGATGGAGGCGGAAGCCCGGCTTATTTCTTCCATGGCGATAACATGAGCCAGATAGCCCATTGCAGAGCCGCCGTATTCCTCCGACACTGTGATACCGAGTAATCCCATATCACCCAGTTTTTTCCATATCCCGTCGGGGAAGGTGTTTTCCTTGTCGGTCTTGTCAGCGACAGGAGCGATCTCCGAGTCGACAAATTGTTTGATCTGATGCTGAAGCATGTCGATGGTCTCACCAAGGCCAAAGTTTAGAGAGGTGTAATGTTCGCTCATGGGTGATGTTCCTTATTGTCTTTTGGCTTTCAAAGGGTAACGGGTTTTCAGGCAGCCAGGCGCCGGGCCGGTTATTCAGGCTGTTGACTTCCGGCTTCGGCCTGAGCCAGCGCATCCCGGCATTTCAGTTCTGCTTCGTCCAGCTCGTGTTGCATCACTTTGATGTCATTTAACTGCTGTTCCAACATGATTCTTCGTTCATTTATTTTCTCAAGAAGATAATTTAACTGTTTGATATTTCCCGTTTTGGGGTCATACAATCCAATCAAATCCCTGGATTCCGCCAGGCTGAATCCCAATCGTTTGCCCCGCATGATCAACTTGAGCTTGACCCGATCCTCGTCGGTGTAGAGGCGTGTAGTGCCCTCACGCAACGGCGAAAGCAACCCTTCCGACTCATAAAAGCGAATGGTGCGAGTCGTGATGTCAAACTCTTTGCTTAAATCGCTGATACGATATTTATGCTTTGACGTCATGTTTCGTATTATTTATCCAATTTTTTTCGATATTAAGTTACCTTTACGTAAACGTCAATAACGGAGTGGGCCAGAGTCGATAAAAAGTATCAGGAAAAAGTATCAGGAGGAAGTGTTGAAACGGGGCGATGGGCAGGGGCCGACAATGCCGGATGTGTTTAATGCTGGATGTGTTTTGTGTTACAGCGGTCTGTTTTGCCCGGAAGAGATATCATTCAGCAGGCGCTTGTTCACATCAACCCAACGATCCAGTTTGGACGCATCGCCTATTCGTTTTCCTTGTCCCCGGAGCCGGGAAAGCCACAGGCCCTCACCGTTAAAACTGTAAACCGGTGCGAGATCAGGTCTTTTGGAAGCAGGTTGAATCGAATCGATGAGATTATCCAGAATGAGGGGGTCTGATGTGGGGGTTGCATAGTAGGCCAGTATCATGTGGGCCTGGTTCAACTCCAGTGCCTTCACATAGGTGATGCGCAATTTTTCATCGGCGATGCCAATTTCTTTGAGAGTGAAGTACTTGGCGATCGAATAGTCCTCGCAATCACCGGCATTGGTGATCAGCATTTCTACGGGGGTTGCCCAGTAGTCTTCTCTTCCCCATTGCTTGATATCGGATACAAATCTGGCCTTGTTAAAAAAAGCATTCACTTTTTTCAGTGTTTCCAATTCATTGGAGTCAGGTGTTGAGTTCGCCAGCTCCTGCCATTGCAACAGTCGGCTTTTTGCAGTCGTGCCGAATTTGCTTTCAGCATAATCAAGCAACTGATTGCCCAGTTCCAATGCCAAACCAATCGGGGTGACCAGCAATAAAATGACTATCAGGGGATTTTTTACGGGTTTGCGAGTGACTGCATACACTATAAATGTACCTTTAACACGAGCCTCTGCTATAAAAATAGATGATCCTGTGTGGGTTACACTGTTTTATTTGTCCTGCATTCTTTCTCTGAGGGCTCTCAAGCGTTCTTTAATTTCAGCCTTTCTGTCCTTGTTGCCTGCTCTTTTTGAGGTGCCGCCTCTGATCGCGGAAGATAAGGAGGGCCTGGGAGGCGCCGGGGGAGGAGTGTAGCGTCGCGCATTATTCGATGCGATACGTGCGGCGGCCGGGTCGTTTTCTTTGGGAAAATAGAGTTTTTCCAGTATCCCTTTCCGATTGATCACGATTCTGTCCTTGTATACTTCATGTAAGGTGGCGTTTCCCGGTAACTCTGCATCTATTGTGTAGATCCCGGTTTTTCGATCCGGGCCTTCAACCAGAGCAGAGGCAAACTCCGGGTCATCGGAAACGGATACGCCTCTCAAGGTGAGTTTTAATCTGGTGGAGGGAATGTCTTGAACTTCAATTATCGGTTTTTTCGGGCTTTCTTTCCCGACTTTACCGAACAGATTCTGGTTTATCAGGCGGCTTGCCGCCGACGACAGGCGCTGACTCCGATGCGGGTCTGTCGGTAAGGACGCCAAAGGGTGATCGCCTCCGTCCCGTTTGCTTTCCGCGTTTTTTAGTTCAATGTCTGCCTTTTTCAATTCAAGGCTGAATTGATACCCTTGATAACCCAGTGTAGCCACCATAAGAAGGACAAGAGTAACCGTGAGGGTGGAAGCCAGAGTCAATTTGCGTTGTTTCATTCCGGTTTTTTCGTTCTTTGCGACAGAAATAAGAAAGAGTACCGCGACACTATATACAGTTTGTTCGTTTAAGTCATAATTGCCATTAAAATTTGCCTTGGAACCATGATAGCCTTCATAATCCCGTGAAGTTAACAAAAGAGTAACTTGCCCGGGCGAGCCTTCTGTCTAGAATTGGTGGGGTTTCGTACACCTTTTCCGTGTTCCCGTTATTCGAGCCGTCACTTTTATCTGGCCATTTATTATAAAATAAAGCGTATGTTTCAGCGTCTCCCTTTTTCTTTTGCAAAAAAACACGGTGTTGTCATCAATGGCCTGGCATCCCCGCCAGTGGTTGCGTTCAGGCAGGGATTGACCTTGCCTGCGTTTTCTGAAGTCAACAGGATGATGCTTGGACGGTTTGATTTTGAAGAAGTCACTGATGACGAGTTTGAGGAAATTCTGTCCCGCGCCTATCAAAATGATTCTGAAGAAGCCATGCAGATGGTGGAAGGGCTGGGGGATGAGCTCGACCTGGCCAGCCTGGCGGATTCCGTTCCGGAAACAGAAGACTTGCTTGAGCAGGAGGATGATGCGCCGATTATTCGACTGATCAACGCCATATTGACCGAGGCCATTAAAACGGCAGCGTCGGATATTCATATTGAAACCTTTGAAAAACAGTTGATTGTCCGCTTTCGGATTGACGGCGTGTTAAGGGAGGTGGTCAAACCAAAAAGAGCTTTGGCGCCGTTGCTTGTTTCCCGAATCAAGGTTATGTCGAAACTGGACATTGCGGAAAAACGGCTGCCACAGGATGGCCGCATTTCCTTGAGAGTAGGGGGGCGGGAAGTCGATATTCGGGTTTCCACCATGCCTTCTGTCAATGGTGAGCGAATTGTATTGCGACTGCTGGACAAACAGGCCGGTCGTCTGAAACTGGAAGGGCTGGGCATGGCGCCCCGGGATTTCCGGATTATGAAGGAGTTGATCAACCTGCCCCACGGGATTTTGCTGGTTACCGGCCCGACAGGCTCGGGTAAAACCACATCACTCTATGCCGGGCTAAGTGAAATCAATACCAAAAGCAGAAATATCCTGACGGTTGAAGACCCGATTGAATACAATTTGCCGGGAATTGGCCAGACCCAGGTAAATACCAAGGTAGACATGACCTTCGCTCGCGGCCTCAGAGCCATACTGCGTCAGGACCCTGATGTCGTGATGATCGGTGAGGTGCGTGATCTGGAAACAGCAGAAATTGCGGTTCAGGCCAGTCTGACCGGTCACCTCGTGCTTTCCACCCTGCATACCAACAGTGCAGTTGGCGCGGTGACACGATTAATCGATATGGGCGTGGAGCCGTTTCTCGTTTCTTCATCACTTATTGGTATCGTCGCGCAGAGACTGGTCAGAGTATTGTGCCCGGATTGCAAGGAAGCCTATACCCCGGATCGGGAAAGCTGCGAGTTTCTTCATGCGGACTACAGGAATCCGCCGGAAGTATACCGGGCCAAAGGCTGTACAGAATGCAATCATCTTGGCTATCGCGGGCGAATGGGTATTTATGAAGTGATTCAGGTGGATGATGTTTTCCGCAGCCTGGTGCATGGCAAAGCCGGCGAAATGGAGCTGGAAAAGCAGGCCAGAAAAGTCGGCCCAAGTATTAACGATGACGGTATTGGTAAGATCCTTCAGGGGGTTACCTCCATTGAAGAAGTGCTCAGAGTGGTTCAGCGGAGTTAATTCATGCCAGCGTTTGAATACAAGGCCCTGAGCCATTCAGGCAAACAGAAAAAGGGAACCATCGAGGCAGACAGTGCCCGTCAGGTTCGGCAGTTGTTACGCGAACAGGGGCTGACGCCCCTGACTGTTGACCTTACCACAGAAAAACACAAATCCGGTATTGGCAGCCTTAAAAGCAAAGGCTCCAGTCTTGGTAGCAAAGACCTGGCATTGTTGACACGGCAGATTGCCACCCTTTTTCAATCCGGTATTCCTGTTGAAGAAGCGCTTACTGCCGTAGCCGGGCAAAGCGAGAAACCCAAAATACGGAGCATTATGCTGGCTGTCAGAAGCAGGGTGCTTGAAGGGTTCACCCTGGCAGACAGTCTTGCCGCATTTCCCAATGCCTTTCCCAGGCTCTATCGCTCCACGGTAGCGGCCGGGGAGCACGCCGGGCACCTTGATCTTGTGCTGAATCGGCTGGCCGACTACACCGAGGCTCGCCAGCATGCCCGGCAAAAAATTCAACTTGCCGCCATTTACCCTCTGATTCTTACCTTTGTATCCATATCGATCGTGGTTTTTCTGTTGGCCTATGTGGTGCCGGATATTATCAAGGTATTTGTTAACAACGGCCAGGAGTTGCCCGGCCTGACCCAGGCTTTACTGAATGTCAGCAGTTTCCTGGCTGCATACGGCCTTTATCTGTTCGCAGCTATTGTGCTGGTGGTACTGGTGTTCGGGTGGATGATGAGAAAGGAACCTTTCCGTCTCGCTGTACATAAAATGCTGCTGGAAATGCCGTTCGTAAAGAAAATATCCAGAGGATCAAACTCTGCACGTTTTGCCAGTACACTCAGTATTTTGAACAGTAGTGGCGTACCACTTGTTGAAGCGATGAAAATTTCCGGTGAGGTGTTGAGCAATGATTATCTGAAAGCGGAAATAAAAAATGCGGCTACCAGGGTGAGTGAAGGTGGCAGCCTTAACAAGTCGCTCCAGCAAACCGGATATTTTCCCCCGATCATGATTCATATGATTGCCTCGGGGGAATCGTCTGGCGAGCTGGATCAGATGCTGGAGAGGACGGCAAAAAATCAGGAATTTGAACTTGAGGGGCTGATTGCCACCCTGGTGGGGCTTTTTGAACCCTTGATGCTATTGTTTATGGGCGCAGTAGTGTTGGTGATTGTTCTCGCAATTATGTTACCCATTTTGAATATGAGTAACCTGATTGCCTAATTGATTGAGTAAAAAAACAGGGGATTAGAGTGATACAAAGCAGTTTGAATAAACGAATACAGGGGCAGGCCATTTCGGACAGAAAGAGTAGACGCAATCACAGAGGGTTTACCCTGATTGAAATTATGGTGGTTATGGTGATTCTGGGTTTGCTGGTGGCTATTGTCGGCCCGAATGTGATTGACCGGCTGGGCGAAGGCAAGGTGGGTTCAACCAAAATACAGCTCAGGAATATTGCCAATGCACTGGATTTTTACAAGGTGGACAATTTCAACTACCCGAGTACCGAGCAAGGACTGGAAGCCCTGGTTTCAAAACCTTCCGGCTATCCCGAAGCGAAAAACTGGAATGCCAACGGCTATTTGCCTTCCGTTCCGAAAGACCCCTGGGAAAATGAATACCAGTACATGAGCCCGGGTCTGGAGGGGCCGTATGATCTGTATTCCTTCGGAGCGGATGGTAAGGAAGGCGGCGAGGGGGATGCTGCAGATATCAGCATCTGGGGTCTGGATCAATAAGCCGTTCAAACCCGATGATATCGAGACAGATAAAAAAACAGGCCGGTAACAATAAGAAGAAGGGGTTTACACTTATTGAAATTCTGGTGGTGCTGGTTTTGATTGGTGTCATCGCCAGTGTCTCTGTGTTGGGCATTGGCAACGACAACCAGGGCAGGGAACTGGTCAATGAGGTGAAGCGTTTGCATGCACTCATGCGACTCATTGCTGATGAAGCGGTATTGCATAATTCAGAATACGGATTTTTCATTGATAGTGATGGTTATGAGTTTCTTGCCTATAACGAAGAAAACAATCTCTGGTCGGTAACGTCAGAACCGCCCTTTGCAGCTCGTAGCCTGCCTGAATGGCTGACTGTTTCAGTCCGGCAGGACAGTGATTTTCCCAGGCTGAAAACAAAGGATGAGGAAGAAACCAAAATACCTCAGATCGTTTTTTTATCAAGCGGCGAGATGACACCATTCCGTCTTTTTTTTGACATGCAGGCAGGCGAGTCGGAGAAATTTGGTATTGAAAGTGATGGCTTTACCGGTATCAAGCTGATACTGCCCGGTGCGGATGATGACTTCTAGTTCGTCAGGCCCTCGCAGGGAGCGTGGATTCACCATACTGGAAGTGATGGTCGCCTTGTTAATCTTTATGTTGATGGCCACCGCCATTATCAAGAGCCAGGGGTTGGCTGCAGACGCACATGAGCGGATAAAAAACAGAACCTTTGCGACCATGATAGCGCAAAACCAAATGGCGGAACTGCGTATTGCGAAAGCACCTCCTTCTCCAGGGCAATCGAAAAAGGATTTGGATTTCGCCAATATTGAGTGGAAACTGGTAACCAATATCTCTGTCACTGAAGACCCGAAATTGCTTCGAGTCGATCTGGAATTATTCCGCAAGCTTCGCTCTGGTGATCTTTTCAAGGAGTTGGCATATCTCGGCTTTGTGGCGAATAACAGGTGAAGACTGGAATCGTCGTGCAAATTCGTATTGATCAGGTGCGTATGCAGAAAACCTGTGGTGGTAAAACCGGTGTTCAGCAAGCCAAAGCTCAACCGGGAGGTTTTACTCTTATTGAGCTTTTATTGGCCATTACCATCACCGCGTTGATAAGTGGCGGGGTATGGCAATTACTTGGCGGAACACTGCGCAGCCAGGAGATCCTGGAGAGGCAAACAGTAGCAATAGACGCATTGCAAAGAACGATGATGTTTCTGGATCGGGATATGCGGCAGGTGTCTGTTCGCCCGGTGAGAAACCAGTTTGGTGATCCCGAGTATGCCCTCAGTAACCGAAATTCGTTGTATAAGATAGAGTTTACCCGCAGTGGTTGGCGCAATCCGCTTCAGCATAAAAGAAGTAACCTGCAAAGAGTTGCCTATGAGTTGCATGACTCGACCCTGTTACGCACTTCCTGGACGGTATTGGATAAAGCGCATGACAGTGAGCCGAGAAGCATGGAACTGATGACCGGGATCGACGACATCCGGTTTGAATTTGTCCTGGATAACGACAGTCTGGTCGATGAGTGGCCTCCCGACTCTGTGTTGGGAACAGAAAACTACAGCCGGTTTATATCCATGCCGGTCGCGCTTAAAGTGACATTGAAGCATGCCCTGTACGGCGAAATTTATCGCGTTTTTGATATGCCTCACTCCGTGGAGAACAAAAACTGAAAACAGTCGAACCCGGAAATGACCAGAATCCGAACCCGAATCCGGAGTGAAATCCGGCAGAGACAAACGCAGAGACAGGCAATGAAACCGACAAGTCGTGACACAGACAAAAAGAGTATCCGGCAAGGTAGCAACGGAATAATGATGGCATGACATTCAGGCCTGTTTTTGATCACAAGGTTACTTTCCCCGGCAAGCAGCAGGGGGTTGCCCTGATCCTGGTCATATTTATGACCGTGCTTATTGTTATCATCACTGCGGGCATCACGAAGCAGGTACATTTGTTCGTGCGCAAATCCGCCAATTTGTTCACGCAGGCGCAGGCAGTCGATCTTGCTGTTTCTGCCGAGTCATTTGCCCGTCTTGGCTTGACTCGTGATTTTGACGAAGACAACAAAAATGGCAAAATGATTGATCACGAGAAGGAAGTCTGGGCCGAATATGCAGCGACTTTTCCAATGGAGCTGGGCACTATCGAAATGCAGGTGGATGACCTGCAGGGCCGGTTTAATATCAATGACCTGATAGATCAGAACGGCAAGGTCAAGGCTGTTGTGCTCAAACGGTTTCAGGCATTGCTGGATGTACTGGGGATTGTTTCCATTACTGCAGAGAAAGTTGCGGACTGGGTTGATGCTGATGAACAGAGCTATGACTACAAGGGTGCTGAAGATGATGTTTATCTTATCGAGCATCCCCCGTACAGAACAGCCAACTTCGAGATAGGAGATATTTCCGAGCTGCTTATGGTGCAGGGTATTGACTACGAAGAGTACGAAAAGCTTTTGCCTCATATCAGCGCGTTGCCCCGAGGTACAACCGGGCTGAATGTGAATACCTGTTCCCGGCCGCTGCTGCGGGCACTGGTTCCAACCCTGACTGAAGAAATGGCTGATTCAATCATCGAGACCAGGCGGCAGGACGCATTTAAAACCGTGAATGAATTTTTGAAGCAGCCCGGACTCGAAAGACTGAAAGACAAAACGAACCTTACCGTATCCACGCATTACTTTCGTATTTCGGCACGCGTATCCATTTCTGACACAGTGGCGAGATTGGTATCAAAGGTATACCGCGATGATGATGGCCAAACTATTTTACTGGGGCGTGATTTTGGGCAGAAAGATATCATTAACAAACCACTGGTTTTGCTGTAGTGTTGTCACCTCAAGGAATGCAGGCTGTCTGTTCCATGGTAACCGGACATTGGGCTTTTCGAGACCCTTTGGCGGTTGAGGCCCCGGTTTGCAGTTGTTTTCCGAAATACACATTTCGCCTGGCCAACCGCCTGCGAATCAGTTGAATTACCGATGTCATATAAACTTTTTCTTTTACCCGCTCCTTCTTTTGTCGCCTCTGACGATGTGTCCGATCTGAACCTTCAGCTCGATGAAGGGGAGATTTTTGACTGGTGCCTGTACAGCCATTCCGGCGAACGACTGGCCTCTGGCTCACAGGACAGCCGCAACGAAATAAACCGTATTATTGCTCAAAATGACCTTAAAGATATTCAGGTGGTCGGGTTGGTACCGGCACAGGCAGTATTGTCAACCGTGGTTAGCATCCCCGCCAAACAGCAGAAATACTTGAGTCAGGCCCTGCCATTTGTGGTAGAAGAGCAGCTTGCGCAAGACATTGAAGATGTTCATATTGTCACCGCCAGATCAGGTAAAAAAGACCGAATACCGGTAGTTATTATTGAACAGGGTATTATGGCCAGGCTTATGTCCTGTTTTGGCAGCTTTGGTTTTCCGCTCCAGGGGATATTTCCTGACGCGGCACTTTTGCCCGAAGCCATTTCGGAAAACAGGGAATACGGTAATAGTGTCCTCATCGACGGAGACTATGCCAGTTTCAAATGTGTCAGCCACTTTATCAAGGTGCGGAAAAATACCTTGAGCCTTTATCTGGAACACCTGTTTTCAGACCCCGAATTTAGTGGCAGGAAGGAGAACAACCGGGCTGTCAAACTCTATGTCAATTCGGCCCGGCAGGAAAGTGAGGCCATTACCATTGCCAGCATTGAGCAGGTGGCTGAAACTGTGTCGATAGAACCCTGTTCCCTTGCCACTATCGAATTTCTCGCCGAGTCGTTTTTCCATGCACCCTTTTTAAAATTCAATTTATGCCAGGGACAGTACAGGGTTCAGCATGACAGTAACTCCCTGTGGAAGAAATGGAAAAGCGTTGTAGTGGTATTAGTTATCTGGCTGGTTTTGCAGGTAGGTCTGAATATTGGAAAGGGAATTTACCATTCTCGGGAAGCGACTGAATTGAAGGCACAGTCGTTGGCTCTGTATCAATCGATTTTCCCTGATGAAAAACGGGTCACAACCGGGAACGTATCACGCTTTCTTAAAAGCAAGTTGCTTCAGTCTGGCAAAATCGGAAATAACGGTGGTTTTCTGGCATCCCTTTCCCTGGTAGGGCAGGAGTTCAGCAAGGCCAATACCAAAAAGGACATGGAGCTTAAAAGCCTGAATTACAATGCGCAAAGGGGCGAGCTTTCAGTGGAATTGCAGGTTGGCTCTCTCCAGCAGCTCGATGCGTTAAAAACAGCGATTTCGAATCAGGGTTCAGAGGTTAAAATAGGTTCGGCCGTGAAAGAAAAGGGTTTCGTCAGAGGAAGACTGACGATATCAGAGCGTTGATATTGTGGATATTGAAATTGTGGGTATTGGTATTGTGGATGTTGGTACTGTGGTGTGGATATAGTTATGGGATTGTATGATTCATTGCAACACTCTCAAGTCTTTACTCAACTGCGTAAAGCCTATGACAGTCAGTCTGAACGGGATAAAAAAGCAACCCGGTTACTGGTGACGGCAGTTATCCTGGGGCTTGTTTATTTTCTGATCTGGTCCCCTTCCTGGACTTTCTACACTGAAAAAAAGAACGAACACAAGGCAGCAGAGCAAGTGTTGCATTTTGTGCAGGCCAATGAACAAAAGGCCAGAGCGGCAGCAAAGGCGCTCGGCACCTTGACCGGCCCAAAAAGACAATCCGGGTCGCTGGTTTCTCTGGTCACTTCCTCGGGCAGGCAAAGCGGAGTCGAAATCAAACGCTTTGAACCGAGTGGTGCCGGGAAGCTCAGAATCTGGGTAGAGAATGTTCCCTTTGACAACGTGGTAAAGTGGTTAGGCAGGCTGCAAACCAGCCACAGTATCAGGGTGCAGGAGATTTCTGTTGATCGCGGCGACAAGTCCGGGCTGGTGAACGGGCGGCTTCTACTTTCCAATTAAAAAATGGTTCGAGATATATTAGAATAAAGGTATCTACTCTCGTCTTGCCTTCATGGGCAGTCGTCATCAATCATCACCCAAAGAGAATAAAAACATGGGAACAAGCGCCGACACATCAGTGGCAATAAACAATCAGTTTGGCATCGATGAACTGGATATAGTCCGCCTCGACCATCATTCATTTAAAGAGGCCAAATCCATTCTCTATCAGGCTTACCTCAATCAACCCACTTTCCAGTATCTTTTGGGGCATGGCAAGCCTGGCTATGATCAAAGAGTTCGCGCCACACTGCGAGAACTTATGGAATTGCATTTTTCCAGGGGACAGGATGTTATTGGCATTACAGTGAATGAATTGCTGGTTGCCGTGGCCTTTATTGGTAGCCCGAATGTCAGGTTAAGGCTCACCGACCAGATTAGCTGGCGCATGAGGATGACGTTGACTGCCGGCCTGTCCTGTACCCGCCGCTATATTGATTTTTATGAGCAGATATCCGAATTGCATCCAACGGATTATCACCATGAACTGCCTTTAATCGGTGTTCACCCCAAGTATCAGAGCCAGGGCGTCGGCACTGCCTTGCTAAAAGCGGTCGAGCAGATTTGTGCGGAAAACCACAAATCAACCGGCATCAGCCTCGATACCGGGAGCGCACGCTGTGCCGATTACTATTGCTCGCTGGGTTACGAAAGGGTTGGTGAAATTCAGATTGGGCCGGTAACGGAAACTGTACTATTCAAACCAATCCGCAAACTGGTTCGACAATAATTTTTCCGGTTATCAGGTGATGTATTGGCCAGGCCCGCCCGGGGTGGCGTGAGTAAATACTGAAGTTAACCAGGTGTTATGAATTAATGAAAGGATAAACTATGAAGCATTTTGATATCGCTGTTATCGGTGCAGGTTCGGGAGGTGTCAGGCTTTCACGTATGGCGGCGGGAATGGGTGCGAAAGTGGCCGTTATCGAATCCACCTATTTGGGGGGAACCTGTGTCAATGTCGGTTGTGTCCCCAAGAAGCTGTTTGTAATCGCCTCTCACCTGGGGGAAGACCTGGTTGACTCGGCAGGCTATGGATGGTCAGCGTCATCGGTCGGGTTCGACTGGAATACGCTGAAAAGCAATAAAGACAGGGAAATTGGCCGGTTAAACGGTATCTATGAAAAACTGCTGGTAAACTCTGGTGTCTCTCTGCTTACCGGTCTGTGCAGATTCAAGAATAAAAATACCCTGAGTATTGCCGATGATCAGGGTAATCTTTCCGAAATCACTGCGGATAAAATTGTTATCGCCACCGGTAGCACCCCTTTTATACCTGATATCCCGGGCAAGGAATGGTTGCGTACGTCTACCGATATGTTTTATTTGGACTCGCTACCCCAAAAAGCGGTCGTTTGGGGAGGCGGTTATATCGCTGTGGAGTTTGCCGGCATCCTGAATGGACTTGGGGTGGAGACTCACCTGGTTTATCGGGGCGACCTTTTTCTGAGAGGTTTTGATGAAGAAATCAGGCTGTTTATCAAACAGGAAATGATCAAGAAGGGAGTGAACCTGCATTTTAACACCAATATTGACGCTGTAACGTCTAAAGCAGAAGGCGATTATGCTGTCGAGTTGAGTCATGGTGCTGCCTTGAATTGCAATCTGGTTATGGCGGCGACAGGGCGCGTTCCGTTGACATCGGAAATCAATCTTGAGGCTGCCGGAGTGGCGTTGAACAAAAGAGGCGAGATAGCCGTTGATGACCATTTCAAAACATCCAGTGAAGGTATCTATGCTATCGGTGATGTGATTGGTGGTATGCAATTGACCCCGGTTGCCCTGGCTGAAGGAATGGCACTGGCAAAACACCTGGTTCAGGGTGCGGCGATATCAATGGACTACGCAACGATTCCGACGGCGGTATTTACCCAACCGACAATTGGTACAGTGGGGTTGACCGAGCAACAGGCCAGAGAACAGTACGTGGATATCTCGGTGTACAAGTCTGTTTTTACACCGATGAAACACACCTTGACAGAGAGCGATGAGAAAACCTTTATGAAAATGCTGGTCGATAACGCATCTGACAGGGTGCTGGGTGTGCATATGGTTGGCGATTCTGCAGGAGAGATTATTCAGGGTATGGGGGTTGCCCTCAAGGCCGGGGCAACAAAAGCGGTGTTTGACAGTACCATTGGCATACACCCGACAGCGGCTGAAGAGTTTGTAACCATGCGCACGCCATCCACGTAGACAGCACCCCGGTATCTGATAGCTCGATATATCTGGTCTGGAACGCTTTCCAACAGGTCGTGGCGTGCTTGCGAATCAATCGCAGGTCGCTACGCTTGAACGATACCTTTCCCGGTACTGCCCGGGGGTCAGGCCGGTTTTCTTTTTAAATAAAATTGAAAACGAGCTCACGTCATCGTAGCCGACCTTGTTAGTCACTTCAGTCAAGCTGTTGGATGTTTCCTCAAGCAGTTTTTTTGCTGATTCCAGTCGCAAGGACTGGAGATACACGTTGGGGGTTTCGCCGGTGGCAGATTTAAATCGCCGATTCAGGGTTCTCAGGGAAATATGGAAGGCATTGGCAACATCGCTAAGAGAAAGGTGGTTGCGGTGATTGGATTCCATCCATGTTTGAATTTCCAGCACTTTTTCATCATTGTGATAACGTTTGCTGATCAGCGGGGAATAACTGAGCTGGCTTTGTCTTCCCATGTCAATAACAAAGGTTTTGGCAGAGCCCACAGCAGTTTCGTGATCGCTGAAGCGTTCAACCATATATAAGCCCAGGTCAAACCATGCGTTACCACCACCGGCGCACAGTATGTTTCCGTCGTGCGTAACCAGTTGTCCCGGCATCAGGTTAACCGCCGGATACCGGCTGCGGAAAAGATCCACAAAACCCCAGTGAGTGGTTGCCTGTTTCCCGTCCAGCAAGCCCGCTTCAGCCAATAGAAACGCACCGGTGCAATTACTGGCGATCAATATGTCCTGATTCTTTAAACCGGACAAATAGTCAATCAGAGCGCGGTTCTGGAACAGCGTTCTTTCAATATTTCCCCCGATAGTGGGTACCAAAACGATATCGGGCGACTCGATCTGGCCAAAACTGATGTGCGGGGTGATTTCGACCGAATTGAGGCAGGTGAAAGGCTTACCCGTATCGGATGCAATCTGAAGATTAAACAGTCTTTCAGGCGGGGTATTATTCAGGCGGTTCCAACTGACACCGGCCAGGCTGAGCAAATCTGCCAGGCCGGTTATACTGGTCGACAGGGCATAGTCATATCCCAGAATTACGGCATTTATCATGGTGATAGTATGTCCTGATTAGCAATTTGTTTGAGTATTATGCCATCTTGATTGACGCGGGACAATTAATCTGACAGCAATCGGGCTGCATTTAACGGTTTTTTTAACGTGAACCAGTATCCACTCAGGTCTTTGAATCGGGTATCTTTTGCCCGAGTATCGCGGTGTACCCATTGAAGCCGAATACCCTGGTGTGCTTCTTGTCCAGCATGGCCAAGCCCTGTTTTTTCATGTGGCCGTAATAATCGTAAACCGGGTGAAAGGCTGCGCCTGTTGTGACCCAGAAAATGATGATTGCTATGTACCAGTAAATATTTTTTATCAGTTTTGCAAAAAAATGACCTTCAGGCAGAGCAAAATCACCGACTACAATGTATGCGTCATCTTTGCCCAGGGTGATCAGGTGTGCGAGAACCTTTGCCATAAAGTCTTCACTAAACACGTTCAGAAAAAAATTGGCGACCACCATGTCGTAGTGGCCAACTTCCCCAAACTTCATGATGTCAGAATGAACAATCCGGATATTCAGGGGCTTTCCGGATTTCTTCACCCCCTCTCTAAACTTGTCAAGCATGGCTTTTGAAAGGTCAACAACGGTCACCTCCGCGCCTTGCTCTGCTGCGTAAATTGCTTCCTTACCATGCCCGACCCCTGCAAACAGCACTTTTGCTCCGGGTTTCAAATACTCCGGAGTCAGCATCGAACATTTACATTTCAGTATTGAATTGCCCGCAAATACAAAACTCAGAGCATCATAAACAGGACCCATTAACCAGTATTTGTCTTTCATAAATATGCCTTGACTGTTTGTGATTGTTATCGTCCCGGCGGAAATTGGATAATTCTACTCAAGACTGATCATTATACTGTTATAATGATAATCCACAGCGATATTGTCCAGAGTTTTTATCATGGTTTGAAATGCGACAGCCCCACAGAACAGCCACGTTCTGGTATCTCACTGAATCAGCAGCAGACTGATTTTCGGGTAAATCCGATCATTGAAGCTGCTCAATTTTATCTTCAATTTCCCTGATTTTGCTTTTAAACACTTTTTCCAGGTGCCTCAGGTCTTCCAGAATATGCTCTTTCAGAACCTGTTCGTAACGTTCAGCGTCTGTGATAGTGTCAAGTTCCGACAGGACTTTTGTCAACAGCGGCGAAACCTCATGGACTTCAGAATAGTTATTTGAAGCGCTATCCCACTTGACGATACGAGTCGGACGATGAAAGTGAAACTTTTCGCTTTTCTTGAACAGGGCGCCTTTTCCCCTGTCGTAATAAATCTTTAATATGTCATGGTCACTTTCCGATCTCAGTGAATATTTTTCTATATGGGTAAAGTGGGTCAGTCCCAGGGATTTTAATCCTTCAAAGTCCATTCTTTTTCTCCAGGTGCGTTTGGTTCTGGTTAAAAAAGTGATTCAGCCGATCTCTGAAGTGTCGAGTATCACGATAGCCAAGATTGATCAACTCAAAACAAAAGTCTTTTTCAAACATGAGATAACTTGCCAGACTATTGCCCGATATACCATCACTTTTACCGGAAAGTAGTAACCGCCGCATATTCCTGGGCAAAGTGCCCAGGTGTCTGGATGCGAGTTCATCGATTGATTGGCTGGGGGTAATTTCCATTAATTCCAGAGGGTATAGATCAGGCCGGTTTTCTTTTAGTACATCAGGAGGTATCAGATTGATCAGTGCATTAATGAGCCGTGTCTGCTCCAAATCGCGCTCCTGATACCAGTCGTTGTGGTCAGCGGATGTTTGAAAGAAAGTGATGCTTTGTCCGCTTCCGTATCGACATGCTGTGACACATAGCGAATCGATCTTCTTTTGGCTAATGTTGGATTGCACAGCATCAAAGTTGATATGTGTGTTTAGAAAATCAAGTAAAGGAGAGGTGTCGAGAAGTGACATGTTTTTTTCATTGTATGATTTTCCCGACAAAATTGCCTGGTTGAGATGGCTGAAGTGTTGGGATATGCCCCATAAATCGGAGTGATAGACACTGGATGATTCCAGGGTAGACCACAGATACTCCATGCGAGTTATCGTATGCCTGAATAACGAACTTCCGGAAGCCAGGCCAGCCGCGTTTATTGCTCCTGCAGATACGCCGCATATGATGTCAAACGGCTGTTCGACATCAGGACAGAACTCCGAAAGCGCTTTGAGCACACCAATATGGTAGGCGCCTGTAGCCCCACCACCGGCAAGAACGACAGCATTTTTCATCATAATTTGTTGTAGATGGCATAGTTCGGTTGTTATTGGATAAGACTAGGGCAAATACAGGGATTTTGCGATACCATCAGGGGTGAATGAATCGTAAGCGCCTATCCAACCACACCCTGTTAACAAGCCCACCCGCAACATAAGCTATAGCCTCTGTCATCAAGGAGGTACTTATGTCGAAATATCGTTCC
>PDPE01000045.1 GCA_002747395.1 Pseudomonadota bacterium | reverse complement strand
TTTGCCGGTACCACCATGGACACAGGTGTTCGTCTGCAACGCTATATCGTCCAGGAATTTGGTGAGATGTACACCTTGCCTTTCCTGAAGAGCGGTGTTATAGCGACTCTGGTTGCGGTCGGTATCTGTATGGCTCTGGTATTTGGCACAGGCGGCGATGATGGTTCAGGCGGTTTGACTATCTGGCCTCTGTTCGGTACCACCAACCAGTTGATGGCCGGCTTGACATTGCTGATTGTGTCGGTCATGTTATTACGACGCGGTATCAAGAGCTGGTACACCCTGTTGCCCATGGTCTTTCTGTTGGTGATGACCATCATTGCATTGCTGACTCAATTGCAGAGCTTCTTTATGAAGTCTCAGTGGTTGTTACTGGGCCTGGATGTCGTGATATTAGGCGCCGCGATACTGGTCTCACTGGAATGCGCTTCTGTCTTGCGCAAAGAGTGGCCCAGGAAAAATGCCGGTTAACCTGAAAGGCAATAACGCCCTGGTGATCTGCTCAGGGCGTTATTTTTCCGGTTTTTAATTGATGCTTACGGGGGCAATTATGGATATCAAAAAACAACTGGCCGCGTTCTTTGAGGGGTTAGACGAGTTTTATCATGCCCCCTATCGTCAAATGTTTGCTCGTGCAAGCCGGGACGAGGAAGACCTGTTTATGCTGATGCTGTTTGCTGAAAGTCTGGGCGTTCCCAACCCGGTTGCCTATTACACGCTGGAATTGCAACCCATCTTTTTAGAATCCTTTCACGAGTGGCATACCCGTATGGGAATGGAAAAGTCGCCTCTTGATCACTTTGGTTGCTGTTGATAACGATTATGATGCTGGATAGCCTGTTAAAAAAACAAGTGGTATTTGTCGGGGGCAAAGGTGGCGTAGGAAAAACAACCTCGGCAGCGGCCCTGGCGGTACAATTCGCCTCTCGCCAACATAACACATTAATTATTTCCACCGACCCCGCTCACAGTCTGGGTGATGTATTTAACCAACCCCTGTCCAACAGGGAAACACAGATTATGGACAATTTACATGCGATAGAACTCGACCCGCATGAAATTATCCACCGGCATTTTGCTCAGGTTGAGCGCACGTTATCTGCTTATTCAAAGCCGGAGATGATGCCCAAACTGCGAGACTTCCTGAAGTCATCGCAACATGCACCGGGAGCCGAAGAAGCCGCCATGCTGGAGGCCATTTGCCAGCAATTGGTCAGTGCCCAGAGCAGGAACTACCAGCATGTTATTTTCGATACTGCACCAACAGGTCATACCCTGAGGCTGTTAAGCCTGCCCGAAATGATGCAGGCCTGGACGGACGGCCTGCTGGCGCAGCAACGCAGACAGTCAAAACTGCGCCAAGCAGCGCAAAATCTGGACAAGCAGGCCAATTTCAACCCCCTGATTCCCGAACAGGAAAATCGCTGGGAGCAGGCAGTCCGGGTATTGGAGGAGCGCCGCCAACTATTTGCCGATACACGAACCATACTGCATGATCAAACCCGCACAGCCATTCTTCTGGTGTTGATTCCGGAAAGCCTGCCGCTATCCGAAACACAGAGGGCGGTCAAACAACTGGAGCACTATGACCTTCCCTGTACCGGGTTGATTATCAATCAGATTATGGCTGATCAGCAGTCGGACGATTTCTGGCAGCAACGAGCCAATCGTCAGCAACTGATCCTGGAAGAACTGCAGGCCTCTCTCGGCTACCTGCCCCAACAAAAAATACCCCTGCATAATGACGATATTCGCGGGGTAGACGCCTTGCAGGCATTTTGGCAGTAGGTGTTGACACTACAATCTGGCCGCAATACGTCGGCCCAGGTTGTGAGTAGGCAATTCGACGAGAACATAGAGCAAATAGGCAAACAGGATTGAAAAAAATGACAAGGTGACAAATTTCCCCAGCCCGCCGGTCTGGTCGTAGATCGGGTAAATGACGGGGATGCGATAAATGAACTGATGAATAAACTCGTGTACGACATATAAACTGAAGGAGATTTTACCAAGGAAAAGGAATACCCCTCCCGGGCCGGGTATGAACCTGTCTCGAAACCAGTCAAGCACCGGGTCTGCATGCGCACATAAAAAAAACACAAAAATGGCGACAGCAGCCAACCCCTTCCGATCGAGCCCATGCCCGGAAATTGACCCGGAGAAAAAATGGGAAATAAAAAACGAGAATAAAAACAAATAGATCGCCACGCGCAATCTGACTGGCACCCTCAGAAAAATGTCTGTGTAATTCAGATAAACAAACGCCAGAAACACACCACAAAGAAACTCCAGGAATAACGGGCTTGCCAACAACCCCACCCAGAAGGAGCCTATATACAAGGACTCAAAGGTGGATTTATCATAGGCATTGAGCGTGAATGTCCCGGCGACCCACTGTAGAAACAGAATCATGCCACAAACAAGCACAGTAACTCCGATACCCCTGTAGTTGGGAACAATCGCCAGTGCCACAGCAAATAGCGCATAGAAACAAAGCTCATAGGTCAACGTCCAGGCGGGAGTAAGAATGTTGTAACCGAAAAAAGGCGGGTCGACCGTCCCCAAAGGGATAAAAAACAGGCTTTTCAATAGCGCTTCCCATTGCATGTTCGGCGTTAACCAGTACACCAGAGCCATGAGCAACCATGCCAGGGGAACGATTCGGAAGAATCGTCTTACCAGGAAGCGGGCAACCACTCTCTCCTTATATTTGACGGTGGAGAGGTAAATCGCAAAGCCCGAAATAACAAAAAATATATCCACACCAATCCGACCATTTTCAAAAAGCGTGTGCCCCAGATTGGGGGCAATATCATTGAGAAATAGCCGGTAGTGATACAAAAGAACGAGTAATGCGCTGATTCCACGCAGGCTCTCAATGGAATCAACCCGGTTTGCCTGTCTATCTTGCCTGTCTTGCATATCAATGTGCTTTTTAGCAGAGGTTGTTATGATCAGATGATAATAAAAAACCACCTGACTCTCTATTCTTGCTGCCGCCACCCGGTCGGCGTTTTTCCAACCTGACGCAAAAACTCACGATTGAAATTCGATTTGGTCAAAAAGCCGGACTGCAAGGCGATACTTACCACGCTGTCATCACTGGAACGCAACAGACGACAGGCTTCCTGAACCCGAAAACGATTGACATACTGCGACACATTCATTTGGTGCATCTGGTTAATCACCGAGGAGACCTTTCGTGCGGGAAAGCCGACTTTACGCGCCAGTTTTGCGCAATTCAGGTCAATATCGCGATACAGCCCCTGCTCCATCAAACGCTCCAGTGACTGGTGAATCTGCTGTTTTTCCTCGCTGGTTATGGTGCTTCTGGAATCGTTAACACCATCCCTGCTTTCATCACTGCCCTTGCTGTCATCACTGTCATCACTGTCATCTCCGGCATAACTGTCACTTCCGGCATCGAACATGACCACCTTTGCGGAACTTGATTGACTCGTTATCCAGGTCATCCAGCCCAGCATAATCACCTGTATCGTGCTGATCATCGAGCCTGTCAGGCTACCACTGTTAAATCTGATATCCAGATTTATCAGTACATCAATGCCACCAGATACAATCAGCACCCACGCGCTGATCTTCAGCAGCATAGGCAGATGGAAGTTATCCAGACGAGCCAACACCAGATCATCCGGTTTTTCTCGCTGCCATACCAGCAAGGCAATACCATAACCCACATACGACATGAACAGAATCGCATCCACACCCCCATCACTGATTACGCCATATGGCAAAGCTGTCAGCAAGACTGTTATTCCAACAGGGATACTGTGCTTTAACCAACATGAAATCGTTATGTTCCGGGACAAAGAGCGAAAACTCAGCCAGAACAATGGTGGAATCGAAATCGCCATTATTAGCTGTACAGGAGTAACGCAATGCAGGTTATAGCCCCAACGCAACCCCACAATCAGGGATTGCAACGCACAGACAGACAGGAGAGCCACAATAAAACGATTGCCTGGAAAACTCCCTTCTCGCCATAAACGAAATAAAATCTGCAAAATAAGAAGTGTTAAAAAGAAAGAAACGGGCAGTTGCAGCATGGAATCTCATCAATTATCGGGTACCAAATCGCGTTTCAGGTCGTAGTAAATCCTGTTTCAGGTCGATACAGCCAACGGGCAAGCCTATTCTGACCATCAGCCTAGACGCTGTTTTATACCGAAACAGTATAACAGGAGAACTCCATGAAACGACATAACCGCTTGTTTATATCCGCCCTGGTTGCCATCGGCTCATTGCTGAGCAGCATAAGCCTGGCGTATGAGGCCGGATTCAAATCACTCGCAGTGGCACCTGAACACCGAAGCAAAGTGGTGAATTATCACCTTTGGTATCCTGCGTACAAGGATGGCAAAAACGAGGTGATAGGAGAAAACGGGATTTTTTATGGTCAGACAGCAGGCCTGGATGCAACACATGCCGCCGGGAGATTTCCGCTTTTACTGATTTCACATGGTGGTGGTGGCAATGCCGGCCAATACGGATGGCTGGTCAAGCCGTTGGTGAAAGCAGGAATGGTGGTAGCCATACCCAATCACCCGGGCAGCACTACCGGCGATTCATCACCTGCCGGTGTCATCAAATTATGGAACAGGCCACAAGACATCAGCGCCATTATTGATCAACTGCAACAGCATAACAATCTGAAAAACCACATCGATTTCAGCCGTATTTCGGCACTGGGATTCTCTGCGGGCGGTTATGCGGTTTTGACACTGGCTGGCGGTTCAGTAGACCAACAGACGTTAAAACGGTATTGCGATCAACCTGATGACGATATGACAGTAAACTTCTGCACTTTCTTGAAACGTGGCAATATTGATCTGCACAAAATCAATCTGGCACCGGTGGAACTGTCATATACAGACAGGCGCATCAACAAGATCGTTGCCGTTGATCCGGGCCTGGCCAATGCATTTGACAAGAGGAGTCTGGAACGGGTAAAAATCCCCTCCTTACTGATTAATCTGGGCGAGAGTAAGGCTATTCCCCCTGTTGTTTTTGCCGAACCAATTCACGACGCTTTGCAAAACTCGGAGTACACAACCCTTCCCGATGCCAATCATTTTACTTTTTTGCCCAACTGCAAACCAAATGCCAAAGAAATACTGGCAAAGGAAGGCGAACCAGACCCACTATGCGATTTACCCAAAAGAGCCAAACGCTCGCGACCCCGGGTGCATCAGGAATTAATTAACCTGATAAAGGATTATTTGATTGAAAAACAAAGCCTTGACTAACGGGTTCTGTGCACGCCTCATTTTTCTCTGTACTGGCAAACACCCGGGGTGTTACTCTGGCTTTTCGTTTGGCGATAGAATCACGATTTCATTCACACGCCTTTGACATCGTTTTCACTCAACCGGCAAGGACAGTAATGAACAGACGCACTTTTTTTCTACTGATCATCTCTCTGGTCATGGTCACCCACACATCGCTTGCCAGCAGCGTAGAGCTTCAGGGCTGGCAAGGCACGGAGATGAAGGCGCCGCAGAGGCACACATCGCTTGCCAGCAGCGTAGAGCTTCAGGGCAGTTTCACACAGGGCGGGATGCTTGTCGGAAGCACCGAGCCAGGCAACCGGGTGTTGCTGGATGACGTGGCGATTGCTGTTACCGATAAAGGGCAATTCGTCTTCGGCTTTGGTCGGGATGCAAAGCTGTCACATTCATTGGATATCGTCAGGAAGGATGGAACCAGAACCCGGCAAAGCATCAAAATCAAAAAGCGCAAGTACGATATCCAGCGCATCAATGGCATTCCCCGGAAGATGATGCAGCCCTCCAAAAAGACGCTGGAACGCACTCGCGCAGAAGCCTGGCTTGTCAAAAAGGCACGCAATGTATTCACCCGACAAACGCACTTTCTTGACGGATTTATTCCCCCTCTGAAGGGCAGAATAACAGGTGTCTATGGCAGCCAGCGCATTTTTAACGGAGAACCCAGAAGACCTCACTTCGGCCTGGATTACGCAGCTCCGATCGGCACTGTGGTAAAGGCCCCGGCATCAGGTGTGGTCTCTCTGGTACACAATGACATGTTTTATTCGGGTGGCACACTGATTGTCGATCACGGAATGGGGATATCCTCCACCTTTATCCACCTTGAAAAGATACTCGTCAAGAAGGGCGACATTATCAAACAAGGGGACAAAATCGCACTTGTCGGCACAACGGGAAGATCCACCGGCCCACACCTTGACTGGCGGGTGAACTGGTTTCAGGTGCGCCTTGACCCGGCCTTGCTGGTATCCCGATAAGCCTGTACCTTATAACCTTGAAACCACCCGAAAAGACAAAACGGTAAAGCAGGATTATCTGCCTATCAGGCTCAGCCCGCATACCCTTAACACATTGCCGTTAACTGCCTGCGATTGCGGGCTGGCAAAATAGGCGATGGCTTCCGCCACATCTTCAGGCTGCCCTCCCTGAGAGAGGCTGTTCATTCGCCTTCCGGCCTCGCGCATGGCAAAGGGCATGGCCGCTGTCATCTGCGTCTCGATAAATCCGGGTGCAACGGCGTTGATTGTTATGCCATTTGGCAGGATTTCACTCATGGCATAAACATAACCCATTACCGCCGACTTCGATGCCGCATAATTGGTCTGCCCGAAGTTGCCTGCAATACCACTGATCGAGGCAACATTGATAATACGACCATTCTTGTTGATAACGCCCTCTTCCAACAGGTATTTATTGATTCGCTCCATCGCACCCAGATTGATATCCATCAGAAGATCCCAGTGATCCGCCTTCATTCTGCCAAGTGTCTTGTCCCGGGTTACTCCCGCATTGTGGACAATAATATCTACCCCTCTGCCACTTTTGACCAGAAACTGCGCGATATTTGTCGGGGCATCCTCTTGCGTAATATCCTGCAATAATGCGGCTCCCCTGATTTTACGGGCGACCTCCTCAAGCAGCTCCCGGGCTTGCGGCACATCAAGACAAATCACCCTGGCACCATATCTGGCCAGCACCTCCGCTATGGCAGCCCCTATGCCGCGAGAGGCTCCCGTAACCAGAGCCGTTTTTCCACTCAGCGAGGTAGATGCCTGCGCAGAAACGAACCCGGACTCGACCGGGGAAAGCGTTACAATTTGACCCGAAATATAGGCTGAACGAGGCGAAACAAAAAACTCGACAGAGGACTTGAGGTTGTTTTCCGCTCCCTTGCGAAGGTAAAGCAGATTGCAGGTGGCTCCCTTTTTGCCGATTTCCTTGCCAACACTCTTGATAAAACCACCCAGCGCCTGCTGAGCTGCGGCTTTTTCCGGTTTGCAGTCGCTCGGGTTCTGCCCCGTCACCAGAACGCGCCCACAAAGGGCCAGCGCACGAATAACGGGATGAAAAAAGTCGTAAAGCTCCCTGAGCTGCCGGCTGTTTTCAATACCGGTGGCATCAAAAACAATCGCCTTGAAACGCTGTTGCTCAGGCAATTTGTCCAGTTCGGCCTGCTTGGCATCCAGCTTTTCGGATTCAGAAAAATGCCCGGGAACATGCAGGCTGATCTTTTCACCGGAAAGTATCTCGGCCAGCGAGCACAATACTTTGCCACCTTTACTGGAACCCAGCAGTACATTCCCCTGCACACTGACCGAGTCAGCACCGGAGTATCGCTCCAGATTGACCGGTGAAGGCAGGTTGAACGCATTAACAACGGTTTTTCCGACGGGTGAATTCACCACTTTTTGATATAAATCTGACATAGTACGATTCTCATTGATAATTCACTGTCCAACTTCAACAATTTTTCGCTTTATTGTCAAAAACATTTTATCCTTGCACTGATTCTGCCCGTGATCTCACAATTTACAACCGTTTATGAAAACCAACAAGCAGGAAAGAAAATGGCCAGACCCAAAGCAACTCCAAAACAATCCATTCGAAGAGTCGCCATTCTTGGCGGAAACAGGATACCATTCGCCCGCTCAAATACCACTTACGCAAAACTGGGCAACCAGGACTTGCTGACAGCCGCATTGCGCGGCCTGGTTGACCGATATCAACTGCAAGGCCTGCAACCCGGCGAAGTTGTAGCGGGAGCGGTTATCAAGCACGCCCGTGATTTCAATTTGGCCCGGGAAGCGGTATTGAGCAGCGGATTGGCTCCTGAAACTCCGGCCTACGACATTCAACAGGCCTGTGCAACAGGAATGGAAGCAGCGGTTCTCGTTGCCAACAAAATCGCACTGGGCCAGATAGAGTGTGGAATTGCAGGTGGCTCTGACACCACTTCCGATGCGCCAATCGGTGTCAGTGAGGGTCTGCGCGCCATTTTGCTCGACCTGAACCGTGCCAGAACAAACAGGGAGCGCCTGAAAATCGTCAGCCGTTTTCGGCCTGCCCACTTGCTCCCGCTTCTGCCGGCCAACAGCGAACCCAGAACCGGCATGTCGATGGGTGACCACGCACAAGTCACCGCACATGAATGGCGTATTCCAAGAAAAGAGCAAGACCAATTTGCCTTTGAAAGCCACCAGAAACTTGCCGCAGCCTATGATGAAGGTTTTTTTGATTCACTGATCACCCCTTTGGCTGGCCTGGATAAAGACAACACGCTTCGTCCAGAAACCTCGGTGGAAAAACTGGCCACTCTCAAGCCCTGTTTCGATAAAAAGCAGGGAACCATGACAGCAGGCAACAGCACGGCACTCACCGACGGTGCCTCATGTGTGTTACTGTCAAGTGAGGACTGGGCCGCCGAGAGAGGCATACCGGTACAAGCCTGGCTGACACATTCCCGGACAGCGGCAGTGGATTTTGTCGATAAAAAAGAAGGTCTGTTAATGGCTCCGACCTATGCGGTACCAAGGTTGCTGGCGCAAGCCGGGCTGACCCTGCAGGATTTTGATTTTTACGAAATTCACGAAGCCTTCGCGTCCCAGGTGCTCGCTACGCTGAAAGCCTGGGAAGACGAAGCCTTCTGCAGGGACAGGCTGGGTCTTGACGCGCCGCTCGGGTCGATTGATCGCAGCAAGCTGAATATCAAGGGCAGCAGCCTCGCAACCGGCCACCCGTTCGCAGCCACCGGAGGCAGAATCATTGCCACACTGGCCAAACTGCTGGAACAAAAAGGCAGCGGCCGCGGGCTTATTTCAATCTGTGCGGCAGGCGGTCAGGGCATCACGGCCATTTTGGAGCGCCAGGCCGAAAAGTAACGCTGGTGGAAATAGCAGTAATACGAGACCGGTTTGACCAGGTATCACAACCAGTCTCGTTGAAAGCGGAAGAACCTGTTTTAATTTATCTTCTTTGAACTTTCCTGTAGACAAGATTCTTTTCCCGTTTTCCGGCTGCGATTACCAATACCACAAGCTCGTTGTCAACAACTTCATATATGAGGCGATACCCTCTCGCACGGAGTTTGATTTTGTAATGATTCTCGAATCCTGAAAGTTTTGTCGAAATAACCTGTGGTTTCTGAAGACGCTCGGCGAGTTTTTTCTTGAATTACTTTTGTAGCGAACTGTCGAGCTTTTTCCACTCTTTTAGTGCAGTTGGCAGGAATTTTAATCTATAGCTCATCAAGCGTTATCTCAATAGCGGACTCCTTCTCATGCTGACGCTCCTTTACAACCAATCCCCAATGGTAGTCCTCAATGTGCTCAAGCATAATTTCGCAGGTTTCTGCCGGAACAAGGTAAGCTGTTGGTTTATTATGATTTAAAATAGCTATTGGCTCCCCCTCCCCTCTGATTGCTCTATAAGTGAAGAGGGGTTCTTTTTTAACTCTGAAATGCTTGCTGAACAATTTGCGAGGACGGATTCCATATCGACCTCCTTTATTATGGATTTTATTCTGGTCTGAAAATAGTGCATAAAATACATCTTTTCAAGGCTTGTTTTTTGTCAGGCGGTTATTTGAATAGAATCGAGGTGAACAGGTATGCGAAAAATTTGATACTCACCCATCAGTGATTATCAATCACATACGGACTTTAAAATTAATTTTGAGCGGGAGAAAATGGCCTCCTAACCCTCAGATAGACATAACCAGAAAATAAGTTCACACTTAATAATATGAACTTTAAAAAGAGGTGGCTATGGAAGCAACGGCAGAAGATTTACGATTTCACTCTAAAAAGCTTATTGAGTCGGTTAACAGGGGGGAAGAGGTTATCATTACTTACAAAGGAAAGCCCTGTGCAAAGCTTGTCCCCTACGAGGAAAATGAAGAATCCACCCAGGAACATGAGCTTTTTGGCATGTGGAAAGACAAAAAAGAAACGGAGGACGTCAATGATTACCTGAACAGTCTTCGCAGAGGAAGATTCTAAATGATCATAGATACAGATGTCCTGATTTGGTATTTACGAGGTAATGAAAAAGCCCGTCAGGCGATAAGGCAAGCGAACAATTTCCAGATTTCTGTTATTACCTATATGGAGCTCGTTCAGGGCATGAGAAGTAAAAAAGAACTCGATCAATTACGCAAAGCCTTGAAAATCTGGAATACAAAAATTTTGCACATTTCCGAAGAGATATCGACCAAAGCAATGTTTTATGTCGAGGAATATTTTTTAAGTCATTCACTGCAATTGGCAGATGCACTTATTGGAGCTACAGCAATATCATACTCCAGCCCGATTCTAACAGGAAACGATAAGCATTATAAGACACTGAAAAAACTTGAAATAATACCATTCAGGCCGTAAATGCAAATCAACACTTATCGAATCGCAGCAGTAAACGACGTGAGATTTGCTATTTGCCCGGCTACCAGACACCCCGATGAGTCCTGCGTTATGCGAACAGGGCGAAATTGCGCCGACACACTTCACGTTGAATTTTAAGCCATTTCAAGAGTAAAATGCCTGCAACATGCGATTAACTGAAAAACAATTCGAACAACTGAAGGAGCATGGCAAATTACAGGGCCATGACGAGAGCCAGACTGTGCGACAAAAGTTGGGAATGCTGCCCTTTCCTGACGATGCCTTTACGGTTCGTGATACCCCGCATTCAAAAGCGCTTCACTATCTATTGAAGAAACCCTCCGACTATCAGTCACAGGCCGAGCACTGGCACCAATGCTACCTGTTTCATTATTTCGAGATGTACCACCCCGACGTCTATGAATACCTCTACGCCACCCCGAACGCGGGAGCGAGAGGCAAGGTTGAAAGGGGGCGACTGCTCTCGGCGGGACTCAAGGCGGGTTTTCCGGATATTTCTCTGGATTTGCCAATGAACGGATATCATGGCCTCAGGTGTGAACTGAAGCGCCCGGACAGGCGGGCGGTTGTTTCAGACAAACAAAACCACTGGATATCCCTGTTAAATAAAAAGGGGTATTTTGCCTTTATCGCCTACGGCTACGAAGACGGGATCAACCAGATCAAAGCCTATTGTTCTTTATAACCTGACGTTCTTTACAAAAAAAGAGAAAAGCCCGCCCGGCATCAAGCTGCGGGCAGGAAGGCGGGAAAATGGCCAGATGGCCGACAGCGCTGTTCAGCATCAGCCATGTTGGGTGCTTTCCGGAGCCGGTAAGGCATGCTGTTTTTTCAGTTCCGTCAGCAGGCGATCTTTCTCAACCCAGAACTCGTTCAGCCAGGCCTGAAAATCCGCTTTAAAGACCGGATCATTGGCATAATCCTTACCAATAAACTCTTTGGGAATATCTATTGTCCTGATATCCACAACAATTTTTGTGATTCTCCCGCAACATAAATCCCAGGGTGTTTTCCTGTCGCCATCCGGGTACACAATATTGATATCAAGCATTGTGTTCATTTGTGCGCCCATACTGCCAAGTACAAACGCCGTTCCCCCGGCTTTGGGTTTCAGTAAATTGGCAAAGGGTGACTGCTGCCTTTCATGCTTGGCTTTGGTATACCGGGTTCCTTCCATAAAATTAAAAACGGAAACAGGAATGGTTTTAAACTTCTCACAAGCCTGGCGAGTGGTTTCCAGATCCTTTCCGGCAAGCTGAGGATTCTTTCGAATCATTTCTGCCGAATACCGTTTCATAAAAGGAAAATCCAGAGCCCACCAGCACAAGCCAATCACCGGCACCCAGATCAGTTCTTTTTTCAGGAAAAACTTCAGCATGGGGACTTTGCCATTCAGGACTTTTTGTACCACAGGTATATCCGTCCAGGACTGGTGATTACAGTTAACCAGATACCACTCGTCATTACTCAGGCCTTCAACTTCGGTCACGACCCATTCAACCTTGTTGAAGATATCGATCAATGCGCTATTGAACGACACCCACATGGTAGCGGCCCAAATCAGTGTTTTGGTCACCGCTTTTTTAACCGGTTCAACAGGAAGAATGATTTTAAGAATGGCCCCCACCAGCAAGACGGGCGTCCAGAACAGGGTATTCAGGACTACAAGCAGGAAAATAATGGAGCCTTTCAGGCTCGCAGGTAAAGATTTAAGCATAATTCTTCTCGAAATGATGGTTATTTTTGAAATGATGATTCGCGAAGCACATACCTCAGAGTCTAACTGGCGAGCAAGCCAGATTCAACATATTATCCCGACCCGGGATACCCGCAGGGTAATTCGCGTACCGTCAAATACACTCACTTCAAGTCTGATGATGTTTTATTCAGCACCTTTCTGGCAATAACAAGTTGCTGAACCTGCCGGGTTCCTCCAAATATATCCAGAGCTTTTGAGTCTCGCGCCCACTTTTCAATGAACTCATCTTCCTGGTAGCCGGCAGCACCACAGATTTCGACGCATTTGAGGCAGACATCATTCACCATTTTCCCCGCCTTCACTTTTGCCATGGCGGCTTCCTTCGAATTGACCAGCCCGTTGTCTGCCATCCAGGCCGCTTTCAAGGTAAGCAGTCTGGCCGCTTCCAGCTCGGCTTCCATCGAGTAAATCTCTGCTTCAACCGAACTGCAAAGCAGTGAAGGCAGCCCGTAATCCAGCTTCAGGCCTGCCTTGCCCAGTAATTTCCGGGTTCTTTCAAGGCAGGCCATGGCCAAACCCACAGCCATTGCCGCCACCACAGGGCGGGTATCGTCCCAGGTTTGCATTATCGCAGAAAAGGATTTCTCGCTATCGGCGTCAGCATCACCCAACAGGCTCTCTTTGGGTACGTGGCAGTCGGTAAATCTGATCGTCGCCGTATCACTTGCCTTGATGCCCAGCTTTCTTTCCAGTCGCTCAACAAACAGGCCCGGGTTTTTTTTGAGAACAACGAAAGGCTTGATGGCTCCCCGCCCTTTGGATTTATCCAGAGTAGCCCATACCACCACAGCATCACAGCGCTGTCCGGCTGTCACAAATATCTTTTCGCCGTTGATGGTATAGCCGGTTTCATCCTCTACTGCCATGGTTGATATGCTTTCAGCATCCGACCCCGAGTCAGGCTCGGTAACCGCCACAGCAGCCCATAAATGGCCGAACTTCCGGCGCTGCTCATCTGTTGCCATTGCCGCAATCACTGCATTCCCCAGCCCCTGGCGCGGGAGGCTCAAAGCCAGGGCGACATCACCTCGGCACAACTCCTGCAAACCGAGAATAGTTGCCATAGTAGCACCATTCACCTTTTTTTTGTCGGTAGCAGAATGGTGCAGTTTGCTGGCACCAACACTGAACTGTGCAGCACCGTCATTCATTCCGTCCACAATGGACGCAAGCATATCCAACTCAACAGGATAGTGGTGCTCCAGCTTGTCATACTTTCTTGAGATAGGCCTGAACACCTCATTGGCCACCTGCCTTGCCTGTTCGATCAACAGCTGGAATTTGCCTGGCACCTCAAGGTTCATGCTCCACTCCTGCATTTCTCAAAGGTGAGTATTTCAAAGATGAATACTCCAATGATGGATGTTTCAATGATCAAGGTTTCAATCCTGAGTTTTTTACGATTCATCGGCAAAGCCAACGCATTTCCCGCCGGGAGAATGCGGAGCATCTTCATGCGTGAAAGTTGTTGCAATTAATCGGCACAGCGATCAAATCCCGATACCACCGTTCAACCGGGTGCTCTTTGGTAAAGCCATGGCCGCCCAGCAACTGTACTCCGTCACTGGCTATCCTCTTCACCCTGGTATTACAAAACTGTCGAGCCAGACAGGCTTCCCTGTAAAAATCCAGCCCTTGCTCGGCGCGGCCTGCTGCCCGGCAGGTCATTAACCGCATGGCTTCAATTTCTGTTGCCATATCGGCGATCATAAAGGCCACAGACTGGCGGTGACTGAGCGGCTCACCAAATACCACCCGGTCATTACAGTAAGGCACAACATAATCAAGCAGCGCCTGTGCCACACCCACTGCCGCTGCACACCACATCAGACTGCCGAATGAAAGAAAGTCGGGCCAGGAAAATCCGGCCTCCCTCACCATGGATGATTCATCAACCAGCACATCTTCAAAGAGGATATCTGCCAGCCCGGCGGCACGCAGCCCCATGGCATTTTTGGGCAGGGCCGTGACTCCCGGAGTATTCGTTTCCACGGCAAACAGGGCCGTAGAGTGATCAGGAAGTTGAGCTGCAACCAGAACCAGATCGGCCTCCACCCCCCCGGCGACCATCGTCTTGGTGCCATTGAGAAGAATACCGTTTTTAACCGTCGAAGCCTTGACCATCAATGAGTGAGGATTAAATAAAACACCCGGCTCGTTAATCGCCAACACACTTTTGTAGGTCGGGTCGCCCACCATGCGCCCCAGATAAAACGATTGCTGGGCTGGCGACGCCCAGCGAACCAGCGCATTCACCACCGAGTAGTTGCTCAGCAGTTGAACCGAAGCACCCAGATCCCCATAGGCCATCGCCTCGGCAATCATCACACTGGTGACCGGTGACGTTTTTTCCTGTACCCCGCCCAGTGAAGCAGGCAAGGCATAATTGAGCAATTTCAGTTCAGAAAACAGTTCACGAACGCAGGGTGTGACGTTGTTCATCGATTCACACTCTTCTTTACCCGGGCGAAGTACATCCTGGGCGAACCGGATGATGTCATTCTGCAGGAGCTGCTGTTGCTCGGACAGCATCGGATCGAACACCTGGTCATCAACCGCATCACCCCACCCCATTGGCGACCGGAGCAGGCTTTTCACCTGACTGATCCTTTCATTCGCCGTGGACATCAACTGAAAACCGGTTCGGGTAGAGTAATAGGCAATCCGCTCGGCCGGTTTCTTGAGATTCAACTTGTTAACAATGTCCGAACCGGCGATTTTGTTGACAAACGACAGTGCCATACCAATTGAATTACGCGCCATATCATTCCTCACAAATGTATTTGATTTGGCGAAACACAAGACGCCAAACAACCCGCTAGGGAAGGAATATACGAAACACTCCACCACCCAGTCGGCCACCATTGAACAAATGAATGGCACCGGTTTTGTCACCCTGCCTGTGCATTTTTGCAACTTTGGCCGCGAAGAACAGACCGAGACTGGTACTGCCATTCTTGAAGCTGATGCCCTTGAGAATCCTGCCTGGCGAGTCCAGCATTTCATCGGGGTAGCCAACACCATCATCATGCACTTCTATGACTACTCCCCCGTCAGCCTGTCCGGCAAGGAGCAGAATCCTATCTTGCGTGTATCGGGCCGCATTGGCAAGTATATTATTGATGATACCGCTGATCAGGTCACCATCAAAATAGCCCAGCAGGTTCTCGTCACAGTCGATATCCAGAACAATATTGCGTGCTTTCGCCAATATCGAGTAACGGGCCACCTGCTCTTCAAGAAAATCACGAACAAACTGCTCATCAACTCGAACGCTCAGTTGTTCATGCTCCAGCCGGTACAACCCCAGCAACTGAATCAGATCTATATTTACCCGCTCGGCTTCGTATTGCAATATTGCCTGGCGAGGGCTGTCTCTGAGCTCCTCCGGCAATTCACTGAAAAACTCATCCAATGTACTCAGCAACATGCCCAGTGAATTTTTCATATCGTGAACGGCAGATGCGATTACCGTTGAAAAATCGATTGTGTTGTCGTCCTGCATGAGTTGGTCTCCCGGATGTCTTGACTCATTTTCGTTTTACCATATGCGCTGCTTCATTACCTGCATGCGTTATCACTACCCGCTATCACTGCCGTTCCGGCCTGACCTGTATCCGATATTCCCGGTGTGATATCTCCCGGCCCGGCCCTCATTTTTTGCACTTTTCCCAACAGAAACCGATACCGTTTGTATTGACGGTGCTGAGGGGGAATATGTCCGGCATTACGCAGGCATTGCTCACATCGTCGAATACGTTCAGCGGGGTCAAACCGGGTTCCGCTACTTTTAAGCAAAACCTGAATCAGGTTCAGGTTCAACGCCGGGTGTCTCGGCACAATTTCCAGTGCTTGCTCGAAGATTTCAATGGCTTCATCCAGCTTTCCTTCCTCAAAGGCATTAATACCTCTTCGGTTAAACGACCTGGCCTTGAGTTTGCTGGTCAGTTTGACCGGTTCGTCCAACAGCTCCTCAATTTGCCTCATCACGGCCTTGTCATTCTCATACCTGGCCGCCAGACCAGTGAGCAGCTTTTCAGCTTCCTCCGGTTTATCCAGCCGATAAAAGGTCTTTGCCAATTCAAGCCCAACTTTTGCGCCCGGGATTTCATCTTCCAACAAGGACCGGGCCGACAACAGGGCTTTATCACTCGCCGATTTGTTACCCTGTCCCCGATGCACTCGCGACTCGATCAGCAACGATCTCGCCCTGGCCTCTACATCCTCGTTAAATCGCCTGTGACAGGTTTTTAGCGCCTGAACCGCGTCTCTCGCATACTTCTTGCCCGACTCGGATTTGTTCCCATCGCTCAATTCACACAGGGTATCGCCATACTTTAAATACTGTTCTGCCGATTCGAAACAGGAATGCCTGCCCAGCTTGACAGTGCTTTTATACGCCCTGGCGGCATCTTCAAGATCATGCGTCTGAATACAGAGATCGCCAAGCTTTTCCTGGCGGAGAATGGCCAGTGGAGATCGCTGCACGGCCCGCTCCAGGTGTATTTTCGCTTCTTCAAGATTGCCCGTTTGACGGTAGGCTTCGGCCAGGCCATCATAGGCTTCAACCATATCCGGGTAGTTCTCGATCAGTTCATGGTAACAACTGATCGCTTGCCCGAAATTTTGCTGGGCAACCCGGACCCGAGCCAGACCCAATTGAGCCCAGGGTATGGGCCGCCTGACCAGCAGGTCTTCGTAAATTTTCCGGGCATGGGAATAATCACCGGTTCGAAAATAGAGCTCCCCGATCGTTTTATAGCACCAGGAGGTGTACTTGCGCCGTCGTCTGATTTCTGCATCACACAGGGTGATTGCCTTGGGGTAGTTTTCATTATCGATCTCGGTATTGATGGGAAGCAGCACCTGCCTCTGTTCCAGCAAACTGTTGAGCCTTTTTTCGAGCACGGCTTTCGTCAGCGGTTTGGCAATATAGCCATCAGGTTCCTGCTCACGCGCTCCCATCACAATATCCTTACCTGTCTCGGCCGTTACCAGAACAAATAAAGCGGTTCGCCTGAGATACTTTTTATAGCGCAGCTCTTCGAGAATTTGCTGCCCGTTTTTCCCTGCGCCCATATTGTAATCACACAGCACGACATCAAACCGGTTGAACCTGCACTTGTCCACCGCATCAATGCCACTGGCTGCAACACTGATATCAACAGCACCAAACTCCCCAAGCATCTGCCTCAGAGAGGCCCGAAAGTTTTCGAAGTCATCGACCACCAGAAATTTTAATCTGGCGTATACTTTTTCAAGATCCATAAACCAAAGAGCAGCTCCAGTCAGTATTCCGGCAGCGACTTGTTAACAGTGGTGATCCATAACCAATGGCACCTTGTGTCCGCTGGCAAACCGTGTCCGTGTCCGTGTATTCCACTCAAATTGTAGTTCAGTATCCAGGGCTAGTCGAAACTGGTATTATTTGCGTTAATGGTGTTATTTCCATACCGGGTACTGTTTTCCTGCAAGATACGGTTTCTGTATACGGTATGGCTTCTGTCAATGACAAAGAGTCAATTACCCGAGTTGGATGCGTTCACAAACACAAAAGCGCAGGGGTGATCCCCTTGCCCCATGCGATGTGGCTGATCGATGATCTGGGCTACTGATGGCTTCACGCTGCCCGCGAGCACCATACATCTCTGGTTCTGCGAAGAGCAGACCATCAGGAAGCCGGAGACACTCGCCCTGTATCGAACCCTGCTGTCTCGGGATGAAATCGGGCAGCAAGCGAAATTCCGTTTCGAGTCTGACCAACACCGTTTTCTGGTCACCCGCTCTCTGGTCAGATCGGTTTTAAGCCTGTATTACCCACCCGTCAGCCCGAAAGAGTGGCAATTCACGAAGAACCGGTACGGGCGCCCGGGAATCGCCAACCCGATTCCGCTACCCTTACACTTCAATCTTTCACATACGGATAAAATGGTGCTACTGGCTGTGGCCGCAGAGCCATGGATCGGCGTTGATATCGAAACGACACAGAGACGTAATCCCGGTAACGAACTGAAACTGGCAGAGCGTTTTTTCTCGGAGGAAGAAGCCAGGCAACTGGCAGAATTGCCTGACCACGGAAGAAAAGAGCGTTTTTTCCAACTGTGGACATTAAAAGAGGCCTACGTTAAAGCCTGTGGAAAAGGGCTTGCCATTCCACTTGACCGTTTCAGCTTCACATTTCCCGATCAAGTGAGTATTGATATCAGCTTTGCACCGGAACACCAGGACAACCCGCAAGACTGGTTATTCTGGCAAATCAGGTCAAGTGACGGGTTTTACTGCTCCCTCGCCTGTCGGCCCTCCACAAAAAGAACAGATATTGATATAAAAATGTTCAGTGCCTTTCCTCTTGTCCGGATCAAGCCGGTTCATTTCCCGTTCTTTCGTCAGAAAAGCTTTAAAAGAAAGGCCTTAAAGGAAAACCTGTAAACTGTGACCCAGTGCAATGAGCAGAACAGTTCACAGGCCAGGTTGCGCTACTGGCAACCGGGCCGGCTTATGCCTGTTTTTTGCCTGCCAGGAAAGACACAGGCGAAAACCTGAGCAATCGACCAACAATATTCCAGGGATAAACAGGCACAGTAGAGCGGGCGACACCTTTTTCTATCAAATCGACCATTATTCGGGAACCTTTTGCCACATCAACGAGAAAGGGGCGACTTTTCAGCTTTTGATTGATTGCAGTGTCAATGTAGCCTGGATAAAGCGTGGTCACCTTTATCCCGGAATGATGCAACTCGACCTCCAGTGCTTCCATGTAAGTTGATATCGCCGCCTTGGATGCGCAGTAAGAGGCCGAACTCGGCATTCCGCGAAATGCGGCAACAGAAGAAATGGCAACAACCTGCCCGCTGGTTTGCATTTTAAACAGGCCAACCGCAGCATCGATCGTCGCCATCGCCCCCAGGACATTGGTATTGATCACTGATACATCTTCCGAGAAACGACCGCTACCGACGGCACCCCCACCGCCAGTGCCAGCGTTGGCAACAACAATATCCAACCCGTCAAACTCTTCAGCGAATGCGTTCACTGTTTTATAAACATCATCAAACCGGTTGACATCCAGTGATTTACAAGCCACTTTCACGTCTGGAAACCGCCTTTCGACTTCGGCGGCAAGCAGGCCAAGCTCACCCGATCTTCGCGCACTCAACGCCAGGTTATAGCCTCTTGATGCAAATTCGAGAGCCAACCCCTTTCCAATCCCGGCACTCGCTCCGGTTATAAACACTGACCTGGCCATTTTTCACCCTTGCCTTTCTTCCTGCCTTCCGGAGGCATCTTGAAAAAGCACCTTTAAAAGGTACCTCAGAAAACACCAAATGCCTTGATCAGGGCTATCACTGCAACGACTCCGAGAGCAAGCAATCTCGTCATGCTCCGATTTCGGGTTTCAACCAGCTGCTGCCGCAAACTGGCTACCTCCGCTATCAGATTCGACACCTGCTGCCTGTCTTCTTCGGAATAGTCCGTTGCGCCTCGTGCTGATTGATCGGTCAGGGTATTGATCACTTGCTCCCTGATACCCTCCCGGAGTTCGCTGATCTGTGACTGTTGCTGAACCCGGACCGATTCCAGTCGCTGTTCAACGGCTTTGCCCGCCTGCTCGGCAATAACACTCTGCAATTCATCAGCCGAGGGAGCGTTAGCGGTTTCTGCCGGGATAGTGGCAGCCACAGACTCTATTTTTTCGTTTATCTGTCCGACAGATGCAGCCAGTCTGTCATCCATCGAAGTGACCAGTTCGCCCATTTTTTGCTCCAGGCGAGTCTCAACTGCCGAAACATCAAGGTCAGATTTGCTTTGAGCCTGTTCGGTCATAGCACTTTTGATACTTTCCCTGACTGCATCCAGCTCGGTTCCGAGACTATCCCGCATCGACTCCAGTTCAGAACTCAAATCCGTCATCCTGTTCTCGAACCCGGCAAACTGACTGCCAATATCATCAGTACGACCGGTCAACTGCTCAAGCCTTGAGTGTATCTGATCTGACAAGTCCGGCCGGGCGGCTTGTCGGGCCTGTTGCTCCTCAAATCGGGCTCTGACCGCAGACAGACCATCCTGAAATCTGCCCATAAGCCTTGTCTCAAGCGCTTCCAGTTTAACCTGAATCGCATCAGAATCCGTCGCAGCAGAAGTCGACGTTTCTTTTTCAGTGTCCACGGCAGAAGCAGAAACCGGCGCAGCTTCGAGCCGGGCATCAACCCTTTTCAACACGTTTTCCAATTGGGAAGACTCGGGCGGTTTTGCAAGGAAACCGATGGCACCAGCCTGTTTCACAAACTCTTCATAGTTGCCACCTTCCTTTCCGGTACACATCACAACCGGAATATGCTGCGTTGAAGGGCTCGCCCTGATTTTCTCCATTGCCTCGATGCCATCCATTTCGGGCATCAAGTGATCCATAAAGATCACATCGGGATGATTATCCTTTAAATAGTCCAGGGCTTCCTGAGCAGAAGCGCACATACTTACTTCCAGGTTCCGTTTTTCGAGTAATTTTTTCAGAGTAATTCGAGCGAGTTTTGAGTCATCAACCAGAAGAGCGGACTTTAATGTCATAGTAGAAGCCTGAATTTCATTATAAAACGAGTAATATCACCCACCAGGTGCAAACGCAACCCTGACTCTATGCCTGTCACATACCACAAGGGCAACGAACCTGCAGTCTGACCAGAACATGTACCAGGTGGTGCCAATAACCAATAACCAATAACCAATAACCAATGCCAATAAATATAGCACCAACAACTCGTGCTATAAAAAATAGTGCTATAAAATAACAATCGACGGTACCCACAAAACAACCGGGCTACAAAACAGCCGCAAAACAGGCAGTATTGAGTCGCTGCGGTATACACAAATGCAACCGGGGAACGGCAGGTACCAGACTCAAGTCCCGTTGCCCCGCATCAATGCTGCCAGACGTATGGAAGCCTGTCGTCTCGCATTAATTCTAGCAGCATTTCCGGGGTATTAAAGGAAGCCGGGCAATGAAGTGCCTTGCTGGCAACTCAAATTGCACCTTTCCGGCATTATTAACCCAATGAATCGACCGAGACATGCCACAAAAAGAAAACACTTTATCTCCTGCAAAGACTGCTCTTGCAACAACTTCTCTTGCAAAAGAGTTGTATCAAAAAACCTGGCCGATGCTGTTCGGCGTGTTCACATTGATGAGCTTCCATCTTGCGGACAGCGCATTTATCGGCCAGCTTGGTGTCGCTCCCCTTGCGACGGTGGGATTCACGCTGCCGATCTATCAGGTCATCATTGGCGTTCAGGTCGGGTTGGGAATAGCGACAACGGCAATCATTTCCCGAGCCATTGGTGCAAAACAACACAACCAGGCCAACAGAACAGGTGGGCTGATTGTGCTATGTGGCGCAATAATCATCATGGCCCTGTGCAGTTTCACCTGGTGGTTCAGGCACGGCATTCTCGCCTTGCTGGGTGCAGAGGAAGGCCTGGTGCCTCTGATCGATGAGTACTGGCCCGTCTGGTTGATCAGTGCATGGTGCGGTGCCATGCTCTATTTTGGCTACAGCATCTGCCGTGCACATGGCAATACCCTGCTACCGGGAACAATGATGACAGCGACCGGTTTGCTTAACATTGCGCTGGACCCCCTGTTTATTTTCGTTTTTGATCTGGGAATTTCGGGCGCTGCCTGGGCAACACTCACCTGTTTTTGCCTTGGGGGTGTCATTGTCTACCCCAAAATCTGGCGTCACCAGTGGCTTTCGTTTGATTTTGCCCGGCTGAACCTGAAAAACACCTTGCTCGAATTGAGCCATGTCATGGGGCCCGCCATGCTCAGCCAGCTTATGCCATCCGTCTCGGCGATTGTGGCAACCGGAATCGTGGCGACCTGGGGCACCACCGCTGTCGCTGCCTGGGGGCTGGGGATTCGCCTGGAGTATTTTTCAATCGTCGTGGTTCTGGCCATGACCATGTCCATTCCGCCCATACTTGGCAAACTGTTCGGTGCGGGAGATAGCAGACAAATTGAACAGGTATTGAAGATATCAATACGGTTTATTCTCGTCTGGCAACTTGCCATTTACCTGATCTGGCTTGCCATCTCGCCGGCACTGACCGGCATTCTCACGACAGAAACAGCCGTTGCCGAAGACTTGCAATACTACATAGCCACTGTACCTCTGAGTTATGGCGCATTGGGTGTCTGCATGTTACTTGTATCGGCCTGTAACGCCATCGGCATGCCATTTTGGGGGCTCTGCATTTCATTCACCCGACTCTTTGCCTGCTATCTGCCGTTTCTCTGGGTCGGCTCCCAAATCAATGACTTTTACGGATTGATAACAGGGGCGATGGTTGGAAATTTTGTCGCCGGCTGGATGGCGTGGAACATTTATTCCAGGCAATCAAGGTAACCTTCCGCGCCGCGGCCCTTGCATCCCGCCTCCCGCATTTGTTGGTAAATCAAAATGAAAAGAAAATAATGCAGTTGAATTGAAGCAAAAAGCGACCTGACAAATCCCTAACCCATTGAATATTAATACCTTTTAATATATTTTTGTAATTTGACAAAAATTGCGGGAAATTTTCCCTCTTTTCAAGTACACTGGCTGTATGAGCAAAACATCCGCACCCGTCAAGGAAACACCCGGCTCGCTGGTCAAGGCGCTGCACCATCTGTTGCGCCCTATGGTGCGCTTGCTGATGCACTTTCAGATCACCTATCCTGCCATGTCCGGTTTTTTGAAACAGATTTATGTCGATGTCGCCGTGAATGACTTCAAACTGGATGGCAAGGCACAGACAGACAGCCGCGTGAGCCTGCTGACCGGAGTTCACAGAAAGGATGTAAAGCGCCTGCGGGAGAACAATGAAGAGTTCCTGCCAAGCCCGGCAATTTCATTAGGTGCCCAGCTTATTGCGCGATGGCTTGGTGACAGGGAGTATCTTGACGAAAACGGCTCCGCAAAACCTTTACCGCGCACATCTGACAGTGGCGCTTCCTTTGAGAGCCTGGTCAAGACCGCTGCCAAGCAGGATATCAGAGCGAGAGCTGTGCTTGATGAATGGCTCAATCTGGGTGTGGTAAGAATCAATGATGATGATACTATTTCACTCAATGCAGAGGCCTTCGTTCCGCAAGACAACTTCGACGACAAGGCTTTCTTCTTCGGCAAGCACCTGCATGACCACATCAGCGCAGGTGTGCACAATATGCTTAATGGCACTCCTCCCCAGTTTGATCGGGGTGTGTTTTACAATAACCTGACCCCTGACTCAATCGAAGTGTTAAGGCGGCTGATTGCCAGACAGGCAACCGAACTGTTGATTGCGGTAAACAATCAGGCAAAACAGCTGCAAATACAGGATCGCGGTAAGACAGAAGCTCATCAACGATTTAACCTTGGCGCCTACTTTTGGGTTGAGAACCAGCCAACAAAGGAAGATAACGATGGCTAATCGAATTATTGCTCTTCTACTTGGTTTATCCAGCTGGATAGTGTTATCAGGAGCCAGCACGGACTTCGACTTTGAGGGGCAGGAAGAAGGTGGAATCGGCGGTACCGGCATTATGCAGAATCAGGCACCTGATGATGTATTTGAACCACCGGAAATGGTTGAAAGTATTGAGGATTCAATCCCTGATCTGCCGGAAGGTATAAACCCTGACATCCCTGATTCACCGGAAACACCTCAGGTGGATACGCCAGAGTAACGGCTACCGGGTAACTGCTCTGCCATTTCCGGTGGCTGCTGCACACGGCGAGCGGGCCGGGTGCTATGGGTTCCACTTGTAGTCGACTGAAAAACCGGCAGCCCAGTCCGGGCTGCCTTCGGCCAGCCCCCGAATCACATAGGCGCTGTATGCCCGGTTTTTATTTGCCTTATAGCGCCCCACAAGCAGCACTTCCATTCGCTCATTACCACCTTTGATCGATGACTCCCGAGCGGTCAACTGTGCGCCGATACCAAAGGCTTCCCAGGCCTTGCCCCCGATTTTGTAGTCAATACCAAGGGTTGCACCCAGAGTGTTCTCAAATCGCCGACTGTCACTGTCACCTTTTATCGTATAGCGTGCCAACAGGTAAGGCTTGACAGAAGACTTCAGATACATCAGCGTAAAACGGGGTTCATAGTCAAACTCCCCCGTCCCGAGGCCTTTTTCCTCACTCCCGGTCGGCACTTTCACCCGAAGCCCGAGATTCCAGTACGCCTGCGCGGACTTGCCAAGCATCCCTTCCCTTTCCAACAGGAAGGAGGTGTCCCCCGATCCGACTTCGTCTCTGACTGCACCATGCCGGCCATTGCCGACATCACCATCAGTGAGCGTACCTGGCCCGTTCAAATGAACCAGCGTTGAGCTGACCTTCACCTTCCAGGGCCACGCTCGATAGCGAACAGAGACCGGAATGGCAACAATGTCTGTATTGCGACTCAAACCATAGTCGCCCTCACTGACGAACCCGCCCACACTCAATTTGAACGAAGGTTGTGCACCACTGGCACAAAGGCTGAATACGGACAAGGCAACAGGAAACAGAAGCTGATATTTCATTTATTATTCTCAAGATAAAAGCGCTGGAAACGTACCATGTTGGAACGCCCGGGTCACCAGGATAATCAGCCAACATTGACCAACGCCGCCACTAACAGGCAGAGTTGCAACGTAAATTTTGCCGTTGCACCCAGAAGCGGATTGAACTCACCTCCGCTTGCCTGATTAAAATGCTTGCTCAAACGCCAGGCAACAGGTACCAGAAGCAGGGAAAAGAGCAAAGGCCAGCTTCCTGCCCCAAACAAAACATCAACGGCAATCAGCACAAAGGGCACCATCATACAAGCCAAATAACAGCGCTGCGAAAAACCGCGCCCGAAACGAACCGAGAGTGTTCTTTTGCCAGCTTTGGTATCTGTTGGTATGTCCCGAGTATTATTGACCAGCAGGATAGCCGCAACAGGCAACCCTGCGACACAGGCAAAAATCAGCGCTTGCCAACTCAGGGTGTGGGTTTGCAGATAATAACAGCCACCCACAGATACCAACCCGAAGAAAATAAATACCACAACCTCACCCAACCCCAGTGAAGCGAAGGGATAAGGCCCACCGCTATACGAAAGCGCCGCCACCAGGGCAGCGACACCAAGCATGAAAACAGGCATTCCTCCCTGCAGCACCAGGTAAGACCCGAACAGGCTGGCAAAAAACAACGATGCCCACATGGCCCACCATACCTTTTCAGGCTGAATTAACCCGGCCTGGGTCACACGAATCGGGCCAAGACGGTCGGGGGTGTCTACGCCTTTGTGATAATCAAAATAGTCATTCGCCAGATTTACACCAATCTGCAGCAAGATCGCACAGCAAACCGAGGCGATTGCGATTAGCCAGGAAAAGCTTTCTGAAGCAAATACGAGAGCATTTCCCAAAATAATCGGTGCGATAGATGCCGGTAACGTCCTTGGGCGGATGGCCAGTAACCAGTTATTAACCGGATATTCTATAGTGGAAGCCCGGGAGGCTCCGCCTGGTTCATGGTACATAGGTCGCTTGTATTACTATTTTTTCGGAAAAAGCAGGAGTTATGACAGATAATAGCCCAGTTAGCCTGGAAACAATACTATCCAGCGCTGAATCAACCAGTATAGTACAACCCGACCCTGGCAATACCAGACAGATGAACCGCTTCATCGGTTGGCTCTATTTATATCAACCAGATCAAATACAGGAAGTTGCCGGGGTCAGGCCGCTATATTGCGACATTGCGACTGAAACCGGTTACCAAAACCGGAACCCCCAGGCACGAGTGGAGAGGCGGGAAAACTTCGGGCGACTGTCCGGGCAAAAATGGACTCTTTTCCACAATTCCTGAAGAAACGCACTTCCCGGGTTGTTCGTCCCGATCTTCTGCTTTTGAACGAATAGCAGGTATCCGGGCAGACCGGACAAGGAAAGCAGCCCGGCATTTTCGCGTTGGCTCATCGGCCCCGGGACTCTGGCCTCGCATTCCAGACAAATGGAAGGCGAAAAGAATGGCCGTTGACGCTGACCTCGGTATAACCATCTCCTCCTTCTGTTACCTCAACACGGGCAAGGTCGCTCAAATTATCCAGGCAGGCCGAAGCATCCGCAATCAACGCGCGATCCTGAGGGCTTTGATTCAGTTCAATCAGCAAACCACTCAATCTGACCTGCTCTTTCTGAACAAAGACTTCTTTTTTTAATCCGTTAATAAGCACTTCATTGTAATGCTTGTCTTCATCCTGAACTGTTGTGGTGAAAACCATTCCGGCAACAAGGCCCAGCGCAAATGTCAAAACAGCCAAAATGGGAAATATGGTGCTCCTTGCAGATGACTTCCCGATTTCGCCGTGATTCGCCAGCAGCTTTTCGCTGGTGTCATACTCATCAAAATACGCCGAATGACCCCGTAATGCTTTATTCATGACAAACTCCTCTTTATACCTTCTCTGCGAAAATGGACGTATCTGACCGGCCAGTTTCCGTATGTCATACCATCAAGCGGCAAGAGGGGGCATTCCCCCTCAGATATTTTCAATGGAAGTGAACACAGGTAGGTTTTGTGACGCATATCGAATAGTACGAATCAGCGACAGATGGCGGAACACGCGCAATCCGGCGTGTCGGCCCCGGTTTTTATTTTCCGGTTTTTTATTTACGACTATTTGTTATTTTCCAACTCGCCGGTTTTATCTGTTCGGGAAATTTCATCGAGTATTTTGTGACTCACAGGTATCGGAAACTCCAATAACTGTTGGGCAAATGCCTTGCCCTGGGGGTCGATCCTCAGGCTGGCAATACCACCGCCACCCAACGCATTTTCCAAAAGAAAGTTTATCGCATTCATGCCCGGCAACTCCCAGCTCGTTACCCGCCCTTGCTTCTCATCCAGAACATGATGCATATAGCCTGCAACCGCTTCCGTGGACAGGGCCTGCCTGATATAGGGCAGATAGGCAGCTTTTCTGGCCACCACACCAATATTGGCGTGATTCCCCTTGTCTCCACTCCTCGCCCAGGCAAGCCGGTAAAGAGGAACCGGAACCTCTGCCGCTTCCAGCGGTTCTTGTTGATGCGACAGGGGCTGAAGTGCAGAGGGGTCAAAGCCGCCCTGAGCAGCCACTTCTACGGCCACTTTTTCTCCATCGAGATCAACGGTGACATGCACACTGTCTTTGGCAACCAGGCAACTGAACAGGCGAATCTTCGGCGAGACACCCGGCCTTCCACCCACGATCCCGGTCAGGCCCGGCGCCATTCCCGTACCTGCCTGGGCAATCTCGCTGGCAAATAGCATCAGGGCTTTTTTGTCAGGATGAGCAACGCCTATCTTGACCACCACTTCCCGGCAACCGGACGCATTCGCCCGATCACCATAGGTCGTCTCCGTACCCAGCAACTCGATGCTGACCTCGGAGAAAGGCGACATTCCCCTTTCCTCAAACAGCCTGGCTGTTTTTGCAACGATGGCATTGGCAACCACTCTCGCTTTTCGCGCCGCATCAATACCGCCAAGCAGAAACGAAACAACGCACTTGAAACCATCCGGCCAGGTAGCAGAGACCTTGTACCGGTTTGATGGAGGGTAGCCTTTGGCACCCAGCACTTCTACCTGATCCCGGGCCAGTTCACGCAGCTTTACCTCGGTAAAATCGCACACCACATCGGGCAAAAAATAGGCTCTCGGGTCACCAATTTCATACACCAGTTGTTCCGACACCGTACCAATCGAAACCATGCCTCCTGTTGCCGGCGGTTTTGTGACAATAAAAGAGCCATCTTCACGAACCTCTACAATGGGGAACCCCATGTTGTCATAGCCATCGGCGACTTGCTCCCAGTCGGTGAAATTCCCTCCGGTACATTGAGCACCACACTCAATGATGTGTCCGGCCAGGGCCCCCTGGGAGAGCCTGTCATATTGATCGAAAGACCAGCCAAACTCATACATCAGGGCACCCAACACCACTGCACTGTCTACGACTCGCCCGGTAATAATGATATCTGCTCCCATCTCCAGAGCCTTGACAATACCCGGTGCCCCCAGATAGGCATTCATACTGACGAACATGGGGGGCATTTCATTGCCGGTATCAATTTCCCTTACCCCCTCTTTCGCATACTGCTCCTTTTGTTTGACAATATCATCACCCAGAACCAATGCTATTTTTACATCGATTCCGGCCTTGTCAGCCACATCGCGCAGTGCTTTTCGACAGGCAACCGGATTCACCCCACCGGCGTTACTGATCACTTTTATGCCTTTTTCCCTGATTTCACCAAGGAGGGGGGTCATTACGGTTTTTACAAAGTCCGTCGCATACCCCGCTTCGGGGTTTTTCATCCGTTGCCCGGCCATAATGGACATGGTAATTTCGGCCAGATAATCAAAGACCAGATAGTCAATTTCCCCTTGCCTTACCAACTGCTCTGCTGCGGTCTCGGTGTCTCCCCAAAATGCCGAGGCACAACCAATTCTGACCGACTGAGGAACCTCCGGCCTGGAGCCGCAAGATGAGTGTGTTGAGGTTTTTTCCGTTACTGGCACAGGTATTCTCCTAATTGTCGTTTCGTCACACATTATCAAGCAAGCGCTTGATTTGTAAAGCATGGAAGTTTACTTTAGAATCTGAAGCCGCAAATAACCACGGAGCAGCCCATACTGATGACACACACGCTGTTTACTGAAACTGCCGATAAAACACGACAAAAGCAGATTCACGCCTTTTCTGACGACGCGCTCGGTAAATATGATGCTGTGGAGTTGAGCAAGCTTCTGAAAACCGGGCAAGTCAGTGCCAAAGAGCTGGTAACCAGTGCAATTGACAGGGCAGTACGGGTCAATCCGTCGTTAAGTGCAATCGCCGCCGAGTGCTATAGCTACGCACTCATAAACGCTGACCGGTTTGCTGCTCAATCGACCGGATTCTTTGCCGGCATTCCTACTTTTATCAAAGACAACACACCGTTATCCGGTGTCGCTACCCAACATGGCAGCGACGCAATTCGCGCCAGACCGGCAAAACAAAATGGTATTTATACCCGGCAGTTTCTCAGTGGCGGATTCGTCGCTCTGGGCAAAAGTACACTGCCTGAATTTGGTTTTAACGCCACCACGGAACCAGGCCACTGTGCACCAACACGTAATCCCTGGCATACTGACTATTCTTCAGGTGCCTCTTCGGGAGGATCGGCCGCACTGGTCGCGACCGGGGTGGTTCCGGTAGCGCATGCCAATGATGGCGGTGGCTCTATTCGCATCCCGGCTGCCTGTTGCGGGCTGGTCGGGCTCAAGCCCAGCCGCAATCGCCACATGGTCTCGGAGCAGGCAAAAAAGCTGCCGATCAACCTGGTCGGAGAGGGAATTGTCAGCCGGTCAGTCAGGGACACTGCCTATTTTCATTATGAAATGGAGAAATACTTCCTCAACCCGAACCTGCCGCCACTGAAGCTGGTCACCGGCCCCGGTAAAAAGCGGCTGAGAATTGGCCTTGTTTGCGACTCCATTACCGGTTATGCAACAGACCAGACAACGCGTAACGTAGTTGAAAATATCGCAGATATACTGTCAGATGCAGGGCACCAGGTCGAGCTTGCCCAATTGCCAATCGACTATTCGTTTATCGAAGACTTCGCGCTGTATTGGGCTTCACTGGCCTTTTCGACCGTCAAATGGGGGAAATCCGTCATGGATCCGAGCTTCCAACCTGACAAGGTAGACTCCCTGACCAAAGGCCTGGCAAAGCTGTTTCGGCGCAATTTCTATAAAATGCCATTTTTTTTGCACAGGCTGCGACGAACCGGCAAACAATGCGCTGAATTTCACCAAAACTATGACCTTTTGCTGTCACCGACACTCGCACACACCACACCCAGGCTGGGTTACATCAGCCCGGATGTTCCTTTTGAGGAGCTGTTTGACCGACTGATGAGGTACGTCAGTTTTACGCCTCTGGCCAATGCATCCGGCTGCCCGGCAATTTCAATACCTGCGGGCATGTCCGACAATCACATGCCGGTTTCAGTACAGCTGTCAGCCACACACGGGAACGAAAACAGGTTGCTCGAAGTAGCCTATGAGCTTGAACAACTCAACCCCTGGCCACTCCATCCCGGTATCGTGCACAATTGAACATTCTCCCTGCCCTTCAGGGCGGCGGGGAGGGTGTCAACACGAAACAACGATACTTTCACACTACAGGCAAACCTGATGAACAAGCCCCATGGAGGCATCATCCGAATCAACTGCAATACACGGTGTTTGCTCGGGGCGGCCTGCCTGTTTTCCCTTTCTGCAACTGCAAAAATTTTCCAATGTGTGGAAAACGGCCACACCCGCTTTTCAGAACACCCTTGTGGAAAAGCGGCACAGGAGGTTAAGGTAGCAATACCCGCGAACCTGGGGCAGAGTGTATCGCACGAACCCGATGAACAATTGCAGAAAGTAACAGAAGAAATAGCCAGGGATAATCGACGAAGAGAATTAACACGATTGATCGCCCGAAAGCAAAGTGATCTCAAAATAATGCATGATCAATTCAGCGCGACGATGGCAAAACTGGAAACCGGGCTTGCCCGGGCAAAATCAGACTATGACCGATCCTGGCGCAAGCAGGGCCTGAAACACAAACGAAGCAGGTTTTACGACACTGTTCGTTCGTTCAAAAAGCAGATACAGGACACACGAAGAAAGTTCCTTGCCAGGAAGAGCCGACTTGAAGATGAAATTCGGGAATTAGGCAAAGAACTCAAGGATATCTAGCCAGGATATTTCACGCGCTGACAGCTTGCTGACAAAAAGTGGCTGTGGCTGTGACTTTGCCCAGGTCACAGGTCATCTCTTTTTGGGTGATTTTAAAGAAATGATACGGAATTATGAACACACCAAACCGAGATTCACTGAATATACAATCTTACCTCTTTAATGGCTCTGGCCGATGCCTTGGTAATCTCGAAGCGCACATCCGCAATATGAATTTCCTCTCCAACCCGGGGAACCTCCTTTGCCTTGTCCAGCAATAACCCGCCCAGAGTAACGAAATTGCCTTCCGGGAACTTGAGGCCCAACATTTCTTCCAACACGTCTACTTCCAGTCGAGCCTGGGCCAGGTATTGGTTATTGCCGATTTTCTTGATCATCGAGCTATCCTGAATACGGCTGTCGTACTCATCTTCAAGCTCATCAACCACTTCTTCTACGATGTCTTCCAGAGTGATAATCCCTTCTGCACCACCAAATTCGTCGACAACGACAATCATGGCGTCACCATCCTGACGCAGTTCGACCAGCAAGGCGTTAATATTCCGGGTGCCAGGCACATATCGAACCGGCCTGGTATAAGGCTCGATATCTCCCTGCTCCTCCAGCCCCAGCCATTCCAGCACATCGACCACACCAATGACGTTATCAATTCTATCTTCGTAAACAGGCAGCCGACTGTGAGTACTTTTAACCGCCAGATTCCTCGCTTCCGTCAATGAGGTTGATTTTTCTATGGCAATGACATCAATCAGGGGCACCATAACTTCATAGGCCGTGGTTTCAGAAAAGTTGAACACACGCTTGATCATCTTTTTCTCAACCGGCTGAATGTCTCCGCTATGATCCGACATTTTCAACATTGCGACGATTTCCTCGCGCATGGTAAACGGGTTCTGGGAATCTCCGCCCACCATTTTTGTGAACAGGTGACTCAAGGTTGAAAAGACGAACAAAATCGGAGCGAAAACGACCGAGGCAGCACGAAGCACGAATATCGCTTTCGGCGTAATGATATCGGCGTACTGCTGGAAAATACTCTTGGGGACGATTTCCCCGAAAACCCAAATCAGGGGAGCAACGATGACAATAGCCAGCCACCCGTATTGCTCCCCGAACAGGTCAATCATCAGTGCCGTGGCCATGGTCGTGTTCGTCACCACGGCAATATTGGTGCCGACAAGCGTGGTAGACAGCAACCATTCGGGTTTTTCAAGCATTTTCAGGGTCAATCTGGCTCCCGAAGACCCTTTGGCAGCATTATGACGCAATTTGATTTTATCAGCGCTGACAATCCCGATCTCCGAGCCCGAAAAGAAACCCTCGGCCAATAAACAGGCGAACATAATGAGCAAGGTGGTAAACAAATCCATAATCAGCCCTCTCCGGTCGAACTGGTGTTTTCTGCCTTTTTCAGTTCACCAGAAGTGTCTGTATTGTTGTCAACCTGGGGAATTTCGGTTTTTATAATGTCCTGATCGTGGCTGGTCGTGACAATAACCTGGGTAATCCTGTTTTCTTCCAGCTCAACCACCTTGAATTTCCACAGATGATAGTCGATTTCCGCACCGATTGAAGGTAACTCGCCGAACTGGTTGAGCAGAAAGCCACCCAGGGTATCCACATCATCGGCGGCAATGGCAGACTTGAAATAACGATTAAACCGGGTGATATCTATAGATGCATCCAAACGGTATGTGTTGTCAGAAAGCTTCCGGATAGAGAACTCCTTGTTATCGTCAGAGGGGCTGTGAATACTTCCGAAGATACACTCCAGGAGATCCTCCATGGAAACCAGGCCAATCACACCACCATATTCATCGACAACAATTGCAATAGACAGCTTTCTTTCCCGGAAAGCATGAAACAGTTCAGCTACAGGTTTTGACTCTGGCACAAAAAAAGGCTTCCTCAAACAGGACTTGATGGCCGATTTTGATGAAGAATACTCACTCAAATTAACGCCCAATAAATCCCTGGCATGCAAAATCCCTATCACTTTATCTCTGTGCCCCTGATAGATAGGCACTCTGGTTTTTTTGGATTTTCTTACTTCCTCGACAATTTTCATAAATGGCAAGTTGGCGGGCAGGTAAACGATTTCTGACCTCGGTGTCATCACGTCTGACAGGGTTTTATTGCCGAAATCAAAAATATGATCAATAAACTGGGCTTCGTGATGATCCAGTGCCCCTTCGCCAACCGCTTCTCGCGCCAAAGTCCGTACCAGATCCTCTGTGATGATATTTCCCTCGGATCGTAGCGAGCCGACAAAGAGCGTGATAAAAAAATCCGAGACAATGCGAACCAACCACCTGATGGGGGTAATTAACCGGGAAAAAAGATCAATATACCGGCTTTCAAAGGAGGCAAAGGCGACATTGTGCCTTATGGCGAGGGTTTTAGGCGTTATTTCGCCTACGAGCAATAAAATCGGAACCATAATAAACAGGTTTACGACTTTGCTCTCCGCCCCCATAAACTGAATCACAAGCGAGGCAGAAATGACCGATGCTGCAACATTGACAAACTCGTTACCGATCAAGATGGTGATAATAATGCGGCGGGGTTGTTCCAACATCTTTTCAATCAACCCGATTCGAGGGTTTTTGTCTTGCCTCATTTTTTCCAGTTCCATTCGGCCCAGGGAGAAAAATGCCGTTTCAGAACTTGAAAAAAACCCGGACAAAACCATAAGAAAAGCGAATATTGAAAGCGATACTATTACCGAGTAATCCATATCAAACCAACTTATTGTTTTTTAGTCCAACTTATTGCCATTCAGTCTTGCTATCTTTCAGTCATTACTATAATGATGCCGAATATAACAAGACCAAATGTAATGGAACTGTAATACGGGCAGTGTAGCAAAAAAAAGGGCAAGCTGCCCCCAGGTCAACGGTCACAGTATGCCCAACACCATAAACTCAGACCTGGTTCACATCAATCACGACTCTGCCACGTATTTTACCAGCCAGAATATTTTCCGCTTCGGCAAAACACTCCCCTAACCCGACCACTTTCACCACAGACCGGTGCGCTTCCGGGTTCCATTCTTCAGCCAGGGCATTCCAGGCATTTTGCCGTTTTTCAAAAGGGCAGTACACGCTATTTATACCTGCCAGAGTCACCCCGCGCAGAATGAAAGGCGCAACAGAGGATGGAAAGTCCATACCCTGAGCCAGGCCACAGGCAGCAACAACTCCTTCACTTTTGGTGGTTGCGCACACATTGGCCAGAGTATGGCTGCCAACTGCATCAACAGCACCCGCCCAGCGTTCTTTTTGCAGGGGTTTGCCCGGTTCTGAAAACAGCGACCGGTCTATCACCTCAGCCGCTCCCAACTCCTTGAGGTAATCCGCATCCGCCAGTTTTCCCGTGCTCGCCACCACAGTAAACCCGCGACCCGCGAGCAAGCTGACAGCGACACTGCCAACACCACCGGAGGCACCAGTCACAATCACTTCACCCTGGTCAGGCCTAACACCATGCTTCTCAAGTGCCTGTACGCAGAGCATCGCGGTATAACCTGCCGTTCCAAGCTCCATGGTTTGACGCAAACTGAACGCATCCGGCACAGGTTGCAACCAGTCCGCCCTTACCCGGGCTTTTTGAGAGAAACCGCCCCAACAGGACTCACCCACACCCCAGCCATTGAGTAATACCCGATCCCCCGGCTTGTAACGATCATCTTCACTCGACTCCACGATTCCGGCAAAGTCGATACCTGGCACCAGGGGAAACTTTCTGACAATCGGGCTCCTGCCAGTCATGGCCAGGCCATCCTTATAATTCATGGTGGAATACGCCACGGCAACGGTTACCTCCCCATCCGGCAGGGAGGACTCATCCAGTTGAGTCAATTCTGCCCGGTACCGGCCATCTTGATTGGTAATCTGAATTGCTTGAAACATACAAAAACTCTCCAAAACTGTTTAAAACATTTTATAACTGTTCAAACTATCTATATCTGATCAAGTCTGAAAAATAACACCCGTCTTGCAACTGGTAAATAACACCTGCCAATAGTCGCGTGACCTTGAGGACAACTCTCACTTTTGCTGCATATTTCCTCTCCAATACAACCCCTGGTACAGTCCTCGCGTTTGATGCAACAGTGTTTTTTTTGGGTTATCACGCCAATACACTAGAGCAACAAAGTGAAAAATCACAACTTTTTGTAGACATTTTTTCAAATGGTCGTCACGACTTGAATTGGTACTCAACTATTCCTTGCTATTGCTGCTACAATGCCGATGATCAGAATTTGGTAAATCTGGATTTTATATGCTGAAAAGACTCGTACAAATCACAATAATTCTGTCTGCCACGGGTTTGCTCACCGGTTGCCCCAAGCTGTACATCGCTTTTGAGAAACATGGGGGTGCCTTTCTGGCCCCCGTTAAAGGGCACGAGTTTGTTCACCTGCCGAATGATGCCTGGGGTTCCAATGAGAACGCAATGGTTTATTTCTATCGTCCGATCAGTCAATGGGCAGAAGATGAAATTGATGCCCCGAGTGTCTACATAGACGATCAGCATTATTTCAACCTCAGGGGCAATGGCTACACCTGGCTGGAAATGGCCCCCGGTACACGTCGGCTCACACTTCGCCGTCCTCTTGGTCTGGCGCTGGGTTTTGAGGGTTTTGGTCATTTTGCCCTGGACCTGATTACCGACGCCGAGTTTGAACTTGAGCCGGGCAAGGTATATTACTTTCGCTACTCTGAAGTTTCCCCGCCCTCGGCAAGCAACCCTGACCTGCCCGCCGACCACCTGCTCGCAACGGGAGATATGCAGCTGGTGAGCCGGGATGTAGCCTTCGAGGAAATAACCCGGACCCGACTTATGCATTCCAGGCCGCCTTTTGCAAAAAGCAACGCTGGCATATCCATCGTGGAAAGAAACAAGGAGGACACATACGAAGCGACCATCGCAGACCTGGAAGTGGCAAGAAAAGCCGAAATCGAGAAACTTAAAGAGGAAGGCCATTATCGCAAAGCCAAATGGTACTGGCCATTTGGTGGGGGCCCGACCCGGCGTCTGGAAACCGATCTGAAAATTGAAAAGGTTGAAAGAGAGTGGGAGGACTACCAGGCCGAGCTTCAAAGGCAAAAGGAACTCGAAGAAGCTGGCAAGAAAAAATGGTGGAAGTTTTTCTGATAACACAAAGCCGACACTGACCAACAAAAGGAGGCAAGTGACACTGCCTCTTTTTTTTCGCTGTGATTTCTTTATGATTTCAGGCGAAACGCCCTGATAAATTCATCCTCCACCGGGTAAGGAGGTTGCCACCCCAATTGCTCCCTCGTTTCGTCAATATCAACCTGCAGATCACCGAAAAGACGATCTGTCAACTTGCCTTTTCCGACCAATCTGGCCATCGAAGACATCAGGCAAACCGGAACCGGCCATAACCTGGCCCGGGAACCAATACCCAGAGCAATCAGCTTCACCAGCTGTTTGGTCGATACCGGCATGCCATCTGACACCAGAAACACCTTTCCTGCCGCCTTGTTATGTGAAAGGCACACAAAAACCAGATCACACAGATTGTTCACGCTGACCAGGTCACGCTTGTTGTTCACCATTCCAAAAGGCAAAGGGATGCCTTTTCGAACAAGGGACGACAGGCTGGCAAGATTGCCTTTCACTCCCGGGCCGTAAACCAGTGGCGGCCTGATAATAACAAGCTCCATCCCTGTCCCCTGAGCAACCTCGATTAACGCCTCTTCCGCTTCCAGCTTTGACACACCATAGGGGTCCTGTGGCGCCGGGATGTCATCAAAACGAAACGGCGCCCCGGTTGTTTCCTCGCCGTTCACTTTAATGCTGCTCATATAAATAAAGCGCTTCACCCCGGATTTGACGGCCGCAAGGGCCAGATGTCTGGTGCCTTCGACATTGACTTTCCTGTATTCAGCCAACGAATTTGAAGCGCTATCTTTCATCACATGGGCGCGAGCGGCCAAATGAACCACAACGTCACAGTCTTTCAGCGCTACAGACCAGTTGGCACCTGAATCAAGGGGAGCCACCAGGAAGTGTTGACAAGGGAATGAGGGCGGGGGCACTGAGCGCGATGTTGCCACAAGGCTGACATCGCGCTGAACAAGGAGCTGGCAAAGAGCCTGACCGACAAAACCGGTAGCGCCGGTCACAAGCACCCGGGTCATCAGCGAATCAGGCAGGCTTCCAGGTTTTACGAGCCTCCAGCGCAAGCTCGCGAACTTTCCGGATATCTTCATCGGTATAAACACCGTTGACGCCGGAAATTGCAGCGAGTTTCATGCCGTGCTTCAATCCCAGCTTGTAGATTTCCTTCACCTTTTGCCACTCGGTATCCCGACCTATGGTAAACACCTCAAAGCGACCTTCAAGAGCGAGCACGATTGTTTCCGCCATGCAGGCGAATACCACATTTTGCGGCAACTTGATATCACGCATGTGAAGTCGGTCACCTTCGGGCACAGGCAGTTCGATTTCGCCCGACTCGATAACCAGTACATCAGGCCGTTTGGCAACCTCTTCCGGGGGCAAATCGAGAGGGCGCGCGACATCAGTGATCACACAGCCCGGCTTGACCCTGGTGATATCGAGTATTTTCTTGCCTGCGCCGGAAGTCGAGGTCACTATCATATCCATGTCCGCAAGATAATTGTCATACTCCGTAGTCACGATTATTTTGGCATCCGGAGTATCTTCCAGCATAGAATCCCTGAGGTGGTTGAGTTTCCTCTCGTTCCTGCCAGCCAGATACACTTCCTCAAAGGCCATCGCCAAAAGACGAGCCGAGACAGAGCCGATGGAACCGGTTGCCCCCACAACCATTGCCTTGGCGTGAACCTTTTGGGTTCTGTCTTCGTGCTTCACCAGGGCCATTCTCCGCATCGCGTCAGAAGCCGCCCACAGTGCGCCAGAAGCACTGTAACTGTTACCCGTCGTTATTGGTATGCTGGAACGTTTGGCCACTGTGATACCCGCATCACCCACAACCTTGGTAAATGCCCCCAGCCCCATAATCTGGGCTCCCATTTTTTCTGCCATTTTGGCAGCGGCCAACAACCGTTTGTAGGTAAACTCCGGGCTGTGGGCAAGCATTTCCTTTGGTGTCCCACCAACGGTAATCAGCCAGCCTTCCGCTTCCGCACCTGTGGGTGATTTAATCCCGTGAACTTCGGAATAGACGAAAGGCGGGCTCAAGGCCACGGTTTTTTCCAATGCAGACAGAACCCTTGGGCCTGCCCATTTTTTCGGGATATGAGCCACATTTCGAATATATTCTGCTGACAGGGGGTGAATAACAAAGGCAAAACGGCGAATATTACGAAACTCGCCAGTCGGGTGTAACAATCTGGGTTTGATATCCAGCTCACGGAGAATTTCATGCAGGTCTTCATGGGACAACTCCTCGGCAGGTATATCCAGAGCGCCCATAATCATCGCTTCAAGGATATTGACCCCGACCACCTTTTCAAACAGATTTGGCGTAACGTCCACCACAAGGTTGACATTTGCCTTTTTGAACTCTTCAAGATAATAGTCCGAGATAGTCGAAGTAATCAGCGTTTTACCCGACAAACTTTTGCTATCGGCATACTTCAATATTTCCGCGCAGGTACCGACAATGACATGGGCATCCTTCATGGCATGGGCAACGGCTTTCCTGACGACTTTGGAAATTGTCGGAATGTCAGGCTTCAGTGATTTGACCGGGTTAATACGGTTCAGGCTGTGCTTGCCCATTGCGTACATTTCCAGAGCGGAAATGGAGTTCAGCATTTTAGGCACACCCGTTTGAATGACCGGATCGGCAAATTTCAGGTTTGGCGTGTATTCGGACATCACCATAGCCATTTCATAGTTATCCATGCCGGACAGAAACAATACCTTGTTATTGTTGAAATAATGCCCCAGTTCCTTTTGGGTGTATCGAATGGCAGAGCATTGCAACAAACGGCGAACTCTGGCGCCTGTGGTGACTGGTACTCTGGTAACCACCTTGGTCAACCTGTTGGTCTCGGGGTGCTCAAAGCGGTAATCTCCAACCGCATAGTGATCCAGCACCATACCAACACCCACGATGTCACACCTGCTCTGTGCCTTCTGCAGAACTTCCCAGGCTTTATCCGCATCACCGTCGGTACCTATGCGCGAAATGGTAAAGTCTTCATCGAGGAAACGGGTTGAGAATTCGTAATCTCCCCTGGAGGGGCCCAGACTTACGCTGACAATTTTTTTCATTTTTCATCCTTAATGCGGCCGGTTTTTCAGCCAAAATAATTCTTGTTTTTAATCAGGCCGGACTCGACACTTCTGGCAAACCGGGCGCCTACCTGCCCGGAACGGAGCCGAGATACAGCCAATTTCAATTTTATTCTTCAAGGTATCATCAATGTCAGGTGAACTTCCCATACCCTGACACGGGCCGCCCAGTATACCCCTGCCAGTGGCGCATTGAAAATGGATATGCGTGTTTCTTGAACTTCGTCAAATTCCGTTTTTCCACTCGACTCCCGAACAACCGCTCTGAAAAAAATCGCGATCCATTTTTCTCTCCCGAAACGAAAGCACATCCGGCATCAATGATCAGATTGCCTTCCCCTGTCAATCATTTCACACAGCAACGCCAGGCCATCGACAGCCCTTGGTGAGAACCTGTGTAGCAAGTCTCCATTGATGGTAAATACTCTCTCCTGGCGAACCGCTTCTACTACACCCCAGGTTTTCCAGATATCCGTTCTGGCCGTGCTATTAGCCGAGTTATTACCAGGGTGATGGGGCACAATGATCACTTCCGGGTTTTTCGCGATTACCGCTTCCATTGAAACCTGCGGGTAATCACCCTCTGCATCGAGAAAAACATTCTCGCCCCGGCAATCGGAAACAAGCGAGTTTAACCAGCCCCCGGAACCAACCGTTCTGAACGGGTCATGCCACAACTGGTAAAACACCCTGACCGGTCGCCTGTTCCGATATCGACTTTTAATATCGAGATACCTGTCCATCAGGCGCCTGGAACGGGCAGTCGCCTGTTTCCGGTTTCCCGTGAGCTCGCCAAGCGCTATCAGATCCGTGGAAATTTCAGAGATATTTTTCGGTTGTGTATAGAAGATACGAAATCCGAGAGAACGCAGTTTATTCAGGTCGGCAGCCTTGTTGCCTCCTTTCCAGGCTACAATGAGATCAGGTTTGAGCGAGACTACCCGCTCAATCTGGATCCCGTGGTAGTTGCCAATTCTGGGAATCTGTTTCGCACCGGCAGGAAAATCTGCATATTCAACAGTACCGACAATTCGGTCACCCGCACCAATACTGAAAAGTAATTCCACCGAATGGGGAGATAGCGCCACGATACGCTGTGCGTAATTGATATTCTTGCCGGGCCCTGCAGGGTTTGCCAGGTGCGCCGAGTCTGAAGGATAATTGGCAGTATTTGCAGAAGCAGACGATAAACCGGGCGCCCCGCCTGAAACAAGCAGGGCAACCAAAGCGAGAATGCGAAGCGGCATACGACCGGCACTGAAAATCACCAGTCTACTCCCTTACGCGCTTTCACCCCGGCACGAAAGGCATGTTTCAGATCCTTCACTTCGCTTACCGTGTCTGCGAGCTCTCTGAGTTCACGAACGGCACCCCGACCGGTCACGACAACCGTCTGGTTTTCCGGCCTGGAACGAATCGCTTCGAGCACTTCCTCCCTGTTCAGGTAATTGTACCCCAGCATGTAGGTAAGCTCGTCAAGTAGTACCACATGATAATCCGGGTTTTTCAGATACTCCCTTGCCTGTTGCCATACTTCTGTCGCCGCCCGAATATCTCCCTCCCTGTCCTGGGTGTCCCAGGTAAAGCCGGTTCCCATCACGGCGAAAGGCACACCGTGTTTTTCCAACAGGTCTCGCTCCCCGCAGTCCCAGTTCCCCTTGATAAACTGGGCAACCGCTGCCTGGTAACCATGACCGACACAACGAACCACCGTACCAAATCCGGAGGTGGATTTTCCCTTGCCATCGCCGGTTATCACGATCACGATGCCACGCTCCACCTGCGCTTTGGCCACACTGGCATCGACCTTTTCCTTTAACTTCTGCGATGAAATCCTGTGTTTTTCCTGCTTGTCCATATGCTTTCCCCTTTTGATAAATATGATACCTTTTATGAATATCATACCTTTTTAAAGTGCGGCAAGAGTGCCGTAAACAAGAGTGCCGTAAATCAGCCACTACTATATGTTCGAAATTTAAGAATAAAAAAGAAAAACAGACTACCTGCCGCCGATGTGACAATACCGACAGGCAACACCTGATAGGCCAGCAGAGAGTGGGCGACCACATCCACCCAGATCATAAATATACCACCAATAAGCAGACACATGGGAACAAGATCCTGAATCCGGGCGCCCACCAGATATCTGGATATATGTGGAATCATCAACCCGACGAAGCCGATTCCGCCAACATGAGCGACAATAACAGCAGTAATCGCGGCGCACACCAACAGCATGGAAAGCCGAAAACGATTTACCGGCACGCCGAGTGCAAATGCGCTCTCGTCACCCGCCAGTACGGCAGAAAACCACCGGCGAAACGACACAAACAGGAACACACCCACCACCAGAGCAATCGCAGGTACCGGTAATTCAGACCACTGACTATTGGAAAAACTGCCCATCATCCAGAACAGCAAGGAAGCTGCCGTGTCCGGGTCAGAATAATACAAAATCAGGCCGGTAAAGGAACTGAGCATAAAAGACACAGCGACACCGGACAAAAGCAGACGTTCAACATTGGTGGCAGAGCGGCCCGCCAGGGTCAACATAAGCACCACGGAAAACAGCCCGCCCAGCAATGCACCCAGGGTGAGAGAAACACCTGCCACCGCCATGGTCGAGGAGAGTACGATAACCGCACCTAGCGAAGCTCCCGAAGAAATTCCAAACAGATAAGGGTCAGCCAAAGGGTTACGCATGATGGATTGCAATACCGCGCCCGTCACTGCCAACCCGGCTCCGGTAACCAGTGCCATCAACACTCTGGGCAAACGAATTTCCCAAAGTATCTGATCGCTCAATTCCGACACGCCACACGGGGCGCTGAACGGGCAGACAAAAAGAGACTGTATGACATCCATAAACGGAATAGCCACACTGCCGGACGACAGGGCAAAGAAAATCGACAAAACAAGCGCGCCTGCGGGCAGGACATATCGAATTGTCATGCTTTGGCCAAAATCGCTGCCGATTTCCCCCTTACTCTCCAGGAAAGGGGGTCGGCAACAGTGGCTGTATCAATGGCTGCGTCAATAATGGCCAGATCAACAGGAATGGCCAGATCAACAGGCGCGGCAATCACATTACTTCCTGGCGAAAACAATTCGGGCAGGATTTTGAGTTAACACAAGCTCACCCTCCGTTGCCCCGGCATCACTCAATACCCTGATTGACGGATTGGCACCCCCCAGGCCGACCCACAAGCGACCCTGTGCATCCATATTGATGGAATGCACATCCTGACCGGAAATGCCACCAAATGCCTGGCCGGACACCTGGCCACTGGTTAAATCAAGTGAATACAAGGTTTCATTGCCAAAGCTCGCATAGCCACGAAACACCATCATGGTTGACGAAACCATCTCTATGCCATTGATTTGCCCGTAAGGGTGGTTCTGGTCATCACCATCATCCAATACCAGTTCTGACTCAAGTGTGGACAAATCTATTCGTTCCACACCGCCTGTGTACTCGGCAGGCGTGCCAGACCAGCTTGATGCAAATCTGCCAATGCCGGTTACGTATACGCTGCCATCGTGATAATCCAGATCAATCGGATTTTTTATTGAAAGAGGAATACCCGGCAAGGCTCCTCCCCGTCCGGTATTCACTTCCTGGTCTGTTTCGGTATCAATTACCACCAGCCAGGCTTGTCCGGGCACGTACCCGCTTGCCGTGTCCATTCCCTGCAAGGAAACATACAGCTTGCCATCATGTATCACTGCATTACTCATTTCAGGTGCGTTATCCGTGCTATCGTAGGCCGACAGGTCGATTTCACCCGTTTTAAAGCCAGCCTCATCATCGGCACTGACAGAAGGATTAACAATCCAGATTGTTCCTGCCCCATAGCGCAGTACATAGGCCTTTTGCTCATTCACAAAAACAATATCATAGGGGTTGGCTCCCGTTTGCCCGGCATCATTGACACTGAACTGCCACTCTGCCTTGCCCGGATTGCTGAAGCTGTATTTGGTAATGTTATCCTGGCCAAACCGACCGATTCGGTAAAAGTGGTCGCCATAGGTCGCAACCGTGATATCCGACTGATCCGTCGCCACCAATCCATTTACAATATCCAGTGTATCAATGTCTTCCACGACACTGATACTGCTCGAACTGTAATCACTGCCGACAGCGGCGATAACGGCCGCTCCTCCTGCCACAGTGTCGGAAGACGAGTCTCCACCACAACCGACCAGTGACACGGTCAGCAATCCTGAAAAAATGTACGATACCGGTTTGATGTAATTCATATTGTTGTTCTCCTGGTGTAATTATTGTTTATTGGTACACTTGTTGTTGATGTGTTTGTTATTGATGTATTTGTTATTTAATGTATTTGTTATCGATACCTGACAGATAAAAGTACGCTTTTCAGTCATTCAAAAAAACTGATTGTAAGCAACCAGATAGTGCCTCCCGGGCGCGGGATAACCATTAAACGCCTCAAATGACTCATCGGTGATATTGCGGGCCTCAAACGAGAAAAGGCTGCCAGGGAGATCGCCCGGCTGCCACTGAACCAGCAAATTCACCCGGGTCTTATCGGGTATCGCCGCCGCTTCGGCGCTGTCATAATAACCACCGACCTGATATTCAAACTCGGTCGTTAAAAGCCAATCCGCATAGTCGAGCGTACCGGACAAATAGTGCGCATGGTCATAATGACCAGCCAGCCGGTTACCTCGCTGATCGGATATATGACTGGTATTTTCAGTATTCTGCACGGTAGTTCGGCCCACCAGTGTCAACCATTCAAGGGGAGAGTAAGTCGCATCAAACTCAACACCCTGAATTTCTGCCCGACTGATATTTTCGAATCGCCCCACCCCTCTCGAGTCCCAGGCTGCGACTATGGCATCATCCAGCCAGCGCAGAAAAAGTGCCATGGTCAATTCAAAATCCCCGGACGCCATGGTGACCCCCAGATCCAGATTGATGGCCTCTTCTTCCCTTAACTCGGGATTGCCAATAAACAGACCGCGATCACCGAATTTTTCGGATAATCTCGGGATTCGTATGCCCCTGGACAGATTTCCCTTCAAGGTCGCCCAGGGCGAAAAATCCCACCGAAGACCGGTATGCCAGGAAAAATAGCGTTTAGAATCACTGACATCTTCAAGCCCGTTGTCGCCAGGCTGTTGTCCGTCATCCCGAATCCCCTGCACTCGCACACCCGCTTGCCAGATCGCCAGCCCGTCTGCAAAGGCATAATCGCTCTGAGAGGCAAACATTGCCGAGTATCGTTCAAATTCCTGGTCTGGCGAATCACCGATTTTCTGTTGATTTTTATATCCGTCCCACTTTAGTTCAACCGAGGCAGAAACCTGAAGGTCACCCACCAGTTGCAGCCCGGTCAATTCTCCCCCGAACGTCTCTGTCAGCGACGTCTCATCCTGCCTGCCAATGCCAACCCTGCCCTGGCGATCAATAAAATGCTCTTCCACCCTGCCGTAAAAGGCTCCAATGGTATAGGCACCTTGTTGCCAGTCATCCTGATTCAAGTACAGCTGAACTTGGGTAAGGTCACTGTCCAGCGCACTGGCTGTGTCCACCGAGTTGAACAGATCGGCTATATTGTGTTTTTTTTCATGGCGCTGAATACGCAGCAGAACACTTTCAGAGTCTGACACCTGATAGCGCCCGGACACCAGCCCACTGAGCATCTCCACATCATTGTTGTTTCTGTGTTCGGTTCTGTCATCATAGGGATTCAAGGGGGTCTGGTTGTCGTTGACAAACTCGAAATCATTGTCACTGGCCTGATAGCCAACGGCTCCCTGAATACTCAACCTCGGTGTCAGTGAATACAGGCCGGACAGGTTTGCCTTTTGCGTATTGAAAGAGCCAAAACCAAGTGTCAGATCGGCACGGTTTTCCCCTGTCAGTGACCCGGTTCGGATATTTACCGCACCGCCAATCGCAGAATGCACAAACTGCACGGGAGGTGCTCCGCGATATATTTCAATGGAATCAATCTGATTCAGGGAAATACGACCGAGGTCAACGGTGCCGCTCACCACATTGTTGAGCAGAACTCCATCCAGATACACGTTCACTTGTTGAGTGGAGGAACCACGCAAATACAAGGTAGAAAAAGCGCCAATGCCGCCGGAGTCGCGCACCTGGATGCTCGACTGGCTGGCCAGCACATCCCCCGCAGTACCGAATCTGCTGGCGATTTCTTCCTTTGAAATAACGGTGATAAAAGCTGTCTGTTCGGCAATATCCACTTCATCCGCAGAGACACGGGTACCGAATACGGTTACTTTTTCCGTTGTGACTATTGAGGAACCGGAAGCAGGGGCAGACTTGACAAGCAGGATCAAAGAAGCCAGAGAAAGCAGAGTGGCCACGAAACTGCCGTATGCGAATTTCAACAACTTTACAAGAAACGTCACAAGAAACGCCGATTTTCCCTCATTGCCCTTCGCCCTTCGCAATGCAATGGTTTGACCCGATCCTGAAGTATGATCGGGTGGATAAACTGAACACCTGACCCGATGACATGGTCAGGCAAGGCTAACTGGAATGGCGACAAAGTGTCAAGAAATTAATGATGCAGACGGAAAGCGGACAGAGTGCAGAAAAAACGCGTTTTTTCGATGCTTTTCCCGCTTCGCTCTGTCCCCTGGCAGAAGTCATAATGTAGCGACACAAGGTGCTTGTTGCTTCAATAACTTAAAAAGCGGTAATAATTTATCCGGTATTGTCCCGCCAATTCAGGTATCATGGCTGCGCATTCAAAAAGGATCAAACATCTATGAGCGCTCCAACGAGAAAAACACAAAGCAAAAAAAAGGAACCCGCTGCCACGGCCACATCTGCATCCATAGAAAAACAGGTGCAGGAATTTCTGGCCAAAGGAGGCAATATTGAACAGATAAAGTCCGGCGTGAGCGGGCAGCAAAGTCTGGCGGGAAGGAAGCATATCAAGCTTGGCAACAGCCAGTCTGCCACCCGGTCTGGCACCCCCGAACCGGCAACAGGCACGGAAAGCTAGCCCGCCCCGCCCCCTGCACTGGCACAGTAACACTGCCTTGAACCATCTCCTGCCCGGCATCATGTAGTTCAGATCAGAGTCGATCTGCAAAACCGGGCCGGGTGCCTGCCTGATGAATGTGGCAATTGATCTTGTCATCCATTAAAATCAACGCCTGATCTTCAACCATCATCCCGTTATTTGTCGAGCGCTTTCTGCCGCGCACGAGCACACGACCATAAAAGCACACATAAGAGAGCACACATGAAGGCCCATATTATTGATCTGCTTGCCCAGGCACTCCATCAACTGAAACAGGATAAAATAATCCCGGCCGACGCAGAACCGGCTATCCAGGTGGATCTGACCAAAGACAGGTCACACGGTGACTTTGCCACCAACCTGGCCATGATGCTCTCCAAAGCGGCCCGCAAGAACCCGAGAGACATCGCCCGGGCAATTATCGACCGACTCCCCGAGTCGGACAGGGTGGCCAGAACAGAAATCGCCGGGCCGGGGTTCATCAACCTGTTTCTTGACCCTCGATGGCTTGCCGGTCAGGTTGAGGCCATTGTCGCTGACTCCCGGGCAAATATTCCCCTCACAGACAATCCGCAAACCATCGTTATCGACTACTCCGCCCCCAACGTCGCCAAGGAGATGCACGTTGGCCATATTCGCTCCACCATCATCGGTGACGGCGTTGCGAAAACGCTAGAGTTTCTCGGTCACAAAGTCATACGAGCCAACCATATCGGCGATTGGGGCACCCAGTTCGGCATGCTGATCGCGCATCTGGAAGACCTCCAGTCCGAAAACCCCGATGCCGCTGATGCCGGTCTCCGTGATCTGGAAGGATTTTACCGGGAATCCAAAAAACGCTACGACGAATCAGAAGCATTTGCAGAAAGAGCACGTTCCTGTGTCGTGAAACTGCAAAGTGGTGATCAGGCCTGCTTCAACCTCTGGAAAAAACTGGTCGATGTGACCCTGGACCAAAACCAGAAGAATTATGATCGACTGAATGTCAGCCTGAGCAAGGCTGACACGATGGGAGAAAGCCTGTACAACCCGATGCTCAAAGGCATAGTGGACGACCTGAAAGAGAAGGGACTTGCCGTTGAAGACGACGGTGCCTGTGTGGTTTTTCTTGATGAGTTCAAGAATAAAGATGGTGACCCGATGGGCGTGATCATACAGAAACGCGATGGCGGCTTTCTGTATACCACGACGGACATTGCCTGTGCCAGGTATCGGTATGAAAAACTGCATGCCAACCGGATACTGTACTTTATCGATTCCCGCCAGGCCCAACACCTGCAACAAGCGTGGAGCATTGTGCGCAAGGCCGGTTATGTGCCACCCGAGGTAACCCTGGAGCATCATGCGTTCGGCATGATGCTGGGTAAAGACGGTAAACCGTTCAAAACCCGATCCGGTGGTACGGTCAAACTGGTCGATTTGCTCGATGAAGCCGTTGAACGGGCGACAAGGCTGGTCTCCGCAAAAAACCCCGACCTTGCCCCGGACGAACTGGACAAAATTGGCCAGGCGGTTGGAATAGGCGCTGTAAAATACGCTGACCTGTCAAAAAACCGGACAACGGACTACATTTTCGACTGGGACAATATGCTCGCCTTTGAAGGCAACACCGCTCCCTATCTGCAATACGCCTACACTCGCATTCAATCCATTTTTCGAAAGGCGGAACTGTCTCCGACAGACATATCAGGGAAGGTGACACTGACTGCCCCCGCCGAAGAATCCCTCGGCCAAAAGCTGATTCAATTCAGCGATATCATTCAGCGAGTTGCCGACAGAGGCACACCTCACCTGCTCTGTGGCTACCTCTATGAATTGGCAGGCACCTTTATGACCTTCTATGAAGCCTGCCCCGTCAACAAACAGGGGGTGTCAGAGCAAGACAGGGCAAGCCGCCTGCAACTGTGCGCAGCCACTGCCAAAACACTGAAAACGGGCTTGCAATTACTCGGCATTCCAACACTCGACAAAATGTGACCGACATGGAAAAAACCGAGTCAGGAAACAGAACGGAATAAAACGAAACAGAGAAATCAACCGGCAATCGAAAACAGGGTAATCAAATGGCAACCTATCGAATCGGGCAAGCGGCCAAAGAGCTGGATGTCAGCGTCCATACATTGCGCTACTACGAAAAACATGGCTACCTGCGGGCAAGTGGTCGAACTGAATCCAATTATCGTATCTATACCGAATCTGATCTTGATTCTGCCAGATTTATCGTACGGGCACGAAAAATCGGCTTCTCCCTCAATGAAATACAGACCTTTCTCTCCATACGTGCCAATAAAGACCAGCACACCTGCAGGGAAGCCAAAGCGATAGCCCAGGCAAAAATAGAGGAAGTCACCCAAAAGATCCATGCACTGCAACAGATGTTATCCGATTTGCATCAGCTGAGTGATGCCTGCTGCGGCGGGAAAGAAAGCGCCGAAAACTGCACGATTCTAAAAGCGCTGGATCACTCCAAAGAGGACTTGCCATGAGGCTCCGACCATGCCTGAATACATTGTATCCGGCCTCGGCAGGATGACAGCTTCCGGACTATCCTGTGACCGCAACAACCACTGACGTACGCGACATTGCCCCATGGATAAAATGAACATTGCCATCATTGAAGATGAACCGGATATACTTGATATGCTGGTCTACAACCTGAACAGGGCCGGGTTTGACACTATCTCCAGCCCGGATGGAAAAGAAGGACTGAAGTTGATTCAGGAAACCGGCCCCGACCTGATTCTGCTGGATTTGATGCTGCCCGGTCTCAGTGGCTTCGAGCTGTGCAAAAAACTCAAGAGCGCGCCGGAAACCCGGCACACCCCCATCATTATGGTGACAGCAAGAGGTGAAGAAACCGACATTGTCAAAGGCCTGGAAACCGGCGCAGACGATTATGTCACCAAGCCTTTCAAATCAAAAGAGCTGATCGCAAGAATCAACGCTGCCTTGCGCCGCAACAGGAAACCGTCGGAAGAAGCGAGCTCAAAAACCACAGACGGGGAAGCCAGCCAAAAAGTGGTTATCGGCAAACTGGTGGTAGACGCAGACAAACACGAAGCATCATTTGAAGGAACCCCGATCAAACTGACTGCAACCGAGTTTCGCCTGCTGTTTGAACTGGCAAGGCAACCGGGGCGTGTGTTTACCAGAGAACAACTGATTAACAAGGCGTTCGGCAATGACGCAATGGTTGTAGACAGAAATATTGATGTGCATATTCGCGCCATTCGCAAAAAAATGGGGGATAGCGAATCATTTATCGAGACAATACGTGGCGTAGGGTATCGGTTTAAAGATATAAACAGGATACCGGTCTAAAAATAGAAAGAAACGCAAGATATTTATGCTTCGATCACAACTATTTCGGCATATATACACAGGTTTCGTTGGAGTCATTCTGGTTTGCACCCTGATCGTTGGCCTATCCATAAGCCGGCAGATAACCGACAACAGCATGGATGAAATACAGGAGACACTCGCCGCACGCTCTGAGCTTCTGGCAGAAATTTCCTTCAGCGCGCTGTTACCGCAAGCGTCACGCTCAACCTTGATCGACCTGCAACAAAGCATTACCAAGCTGGCTGCCAGCACACATAGCCGGTTTACCGTTATTCGTGCTGATGGTACTGTCATCGCAGACTCCCGGGAAGACCCGGAGAAGATGGATAACCATGCCGAACGCCCGGAAATTGTCGAGGCTCGACTGTCCGGTTCCGGCAGCGCCAGGCGTTACAGTGACACAGCGCAGCAGCCGATGCTGTACCGGGCGCTCAGTGTCAGAAACCACACTACCCTGACAGGCTTTGTACGTGTTTCATTTCCGCTAACCATGATTGACAGCAAGCTGGCGAAGTTGCGCTCCATTGTCCTGCTGGGTGCCGGTCTCGCGGCATTGGTCGCACTGTTGCTCAGCTTTGCCTTTTCAAAACGGTTTTCAAACCGTATCAGACAAATGACGGAAGCGGCCGAGTCCATATCAATGGGCGACTATGACAAACGAATACACTTCACCGAACGCGACGAAATCGGACAGCTGGCAGACGCATTCAATCGGATGGCATCAAGTTCCGCTTCACGCATCAAGGAAATGGCAGCAGAACGCCATCGACTGGAAAAAATATTTTCCGGCATGGTGGAAGGCGTTATTCATGTTGACCAGGAGCAGACCATTGTTTATCTCAACCAGGCCGCTGCCGACCTGCTCGGTATATCAATGACGCTCTGCATTAACCGGCCAATTTGGGAAAAGGTCGCTGTTCGCGAAATACTTCAGGCACTGGAAAAGGCATGTGATAACAGTAACGGTGTCAAAACCCGCATGTGCAACAAGATACACAATGACAATACGGTGATCGACATTTATGCCGCAGCCATTCGAAATGATGACGGTACTCCTAACGGAGCCGTGATTGTTCTGCATGACATTTCCGAAATTCATCGCCTCCTCCAGGTACGAAGAGACTTCGTTGCCAATGCATCCCATGAACTGAAAACGCCGATTACCGCCATTCTCGGACTCACTGAAACCATTCTGGATGACGAAGAAATGGATCCGGGAACCCGGCATGTATTTATGCAAAAAATCAACGCACAAAGCCTGAGGCTATCCTCCCTTGTCTCGGATTTGATCAGCTTGTCCAGGCTTGAATCCGTACATGATCCGGCAACTCATCAAACAGCCAATCTGTCGGAAGTTATCCTCCAATCGGCAGCCGCCGGTATGGCGATCTGCCTGGAAAAGCAGTTAACACTCAAAACCGATATACCTTCAGCCACAATCAATGTCGAAGGTGAGGTTCAAATGATCAGCCAACTGATCGACAACCTGCTGACCAACGCGATCAAGTACACGTCATCCGGGGGCACGATAGAGATCACACTCGACAGAGAAGAAACAAACGCAAAAGTAACCGTGAAAGACACCGGAATCGGAATAGGCCCGGAGCACCAGCAACGGGTTTTTGAGCGCTTTTATCGGGTTGACAAGGCTCGCTCGAGGGACGTGGGTGGCACCGGCCTCGGTCTGTCAATCGTCAAAAATATTGTGGAGCAGTTAGGTGGAACAATTTACCTTGAAAGTCAACCCGACATCGGCTCTTCCTTTTTTGTCACCCTGCCTCTTGCTGACCATTTGCACTGATACTTTTATGCAGCATGTTTTTACGCAACAAAGTTGAGAACCGGCAACAATCTTTATTTTTTCTTAACATTTCCTGACGATAATACGAAAACACTATGTAACTCCTAACAAGGTAGACAAATCCATGACAACTAAAAAGCAGTTCAATTTTTCCCTGGTGATTTCGACAATCCTGGCCTTTGGTCTGGTCAGCATGAACGCCTCGGCAAGGACAGTTATCCAGAATAAAGGGTCAGACACCCTGGTCAACGTGGCTCAGGCCTGGGCTGAAGAGTATCAGTCGGTAGATAAGGATGTGGTCGTTGCAGTCAGCGGCGGTGGTTCAGGCACTGGCATTGCGGCAATGATCAACGGCACCGTTGATATCGCCAACGCCAGCCGAAAAATGAAGAAAAAGGAAAAGAAACTGGCAGAAAAACACGGCCAGCATCCGGTAGAGCATGTGGTGGGTTATGATGCGCTGGCAGTATTTATCCACAAGGACAATCCGGCCAGCACATTTACTATCGAGCAGTTAAAGTCAATCTATGCCAGAAAGGGCAAGACCAAAAAATGGTCTGACCTGAACATCAAGGTGCCAGGCTGCCCAAGTGACGAAATCGTGGTAGTGAGCAGACAGAACAACTCGGGCACCTATGCCTACTTCAAGAAAGCCGTACTGGGCAAAAAAGGCAAATACCGAAGCGGTACGCTCGATATGCACGGCTCAAAAGATGTGGTAGACCTGGTTGAAAAGACGCCTTGTGCCATTGGTTACAGTGGTCTGGCCTATAAAACCGATCACATCGGCACAGCCTGTATTTCCCAAAATGGTGAAGCCTGTGTCAACCCGACGGTCGCCAGTGCCGCCGATGGCAGCTACCCGATTGCACGCCCGCTGTTCATGTACACCAACGGCGAGCCCAAAGGCAAGATCAAGGCATACATGGACTGGATCAAGAGCGACACTGGCCAGTGCATCATCCTGGAAAAAGGGTACGCGCCGATGAAAACTGTTTCCTGTAAATAAGCCTGAACAAGAAGCAAACGCGAACGCTCCATGAGCAGAACCTGATCGGTACGCAGCAGGATTCCCTGCCTGGAACATCCCTTCATTCACCCCGCACAATTTGTCCGGGGTGGATTCAGGTAATCCGTGCCAGCCTTTCATTGACCGTTACATACAGGTTCAGGGCTTCCATAAAAGCTCAAAACATCCCTGACAGTTCAAGACATCAATCCAATACACTCAATTATATATACCGGGACAGCTACCTATGAGTCATTACGAAGAACGCCTGGTGAAGGATCTCAAAGAGATTCGGCATGCCGTCGCAATCATCAGCCAGGACGTTGAGAAAGCCGTAGAAAACGCCATTCACGCCATGTTATCGGGGGACGATCAACTGGCCAATGCAATTACTATCGAGGACAAACCGATAAACAGAAAGGTGCGGGCGCTGGATAAAAAATGTAATGCGTTTATTGCCAAACACCTGCCCAGCGCCAGCCATCTTCGCCTGATATCATCCGTCCTGAGAACCAATGTCGCACTGGAAAGAATCGGAGACTACGCAGTTACCATAGCGCGCGTGTCCATCCAGCGAAGCGAGCCTCCGACAGGTGCAGTCGCCCACGACATTGAACTGATGGGAACCGAGTCCCGACAAATGCTGAGACAGGCCTGTTCTGCATTTATAGAAAACAACGCAGATCGGGCAAATGCCACCACTCTTGTCGCCGACCAGGTAGAAAGACAGCTGGCCAACGCCCTGGACAACCTGGCGGCCAGCGCCGCCGACAGAAATGCGGAAGATATCCGGTCAATATTCGGGCTTTATGGCGTATTGAACAAAATTGAACGGATCTCCGACCAGGCCAAAAACATCTGCGAAGAAGCCGTATTCGTCGCCACAGGCCGACCAAAAGAAGAAAAAGTATACCGGATACTGTTTCTCGACAAGGACAATACCTGCCAAAGCCTGCTGGCAGAGTCGATAGGCAAGAAACTGTTTCCGGAGAGCGGCATTTTCGAAAGTGCCGGTGCCCGGGCTGATGACGTCATGCCTGAAGTCAGGCAGTTTATGGAAACCAGAGGGCTCCACCAGACCTCGGATCCGCGTTCGACATCCAGCATATTGCAACTGGAACTGGATAACTTTCACCTGGTCATCAGTCTTCAGGGGCCGGTTTCCGATTACTACCCGTCACTACCTTTTCATACCGCCGCTCTGGAATGGCACGTGGAACAGCTTGCCGTGGGGCTGGATCAGGCGCAAACCGAAGCCTGTCTGGAGAATATATACCGCTCCATTTCCTCCCATATACAGGGCCTGATGGAAACACTACGTGGAGACGAGGCTAACTAGCATGCAGAAAGCGGATCAAAATGCAGTCGCCGACAATGAATTTGATCGCCGTACCGTCGACTGGTATATAGATAAACTGGTACAGGTTCTCGTTTTTATCGGTGGTATTTCAGCCATCATATTTATAGTGGGAATTTTTGTTTTTATCACAAAAGAAGGGTTTGCCTTTGTATTCGGCACCTTCGATTTCGTTGAATTTTTCACCTCTCCCTATTGGGAACCCAGCGATGAGGACGCGCCGGAGTACGGCATTTTGTCAATGATTGCCGGAACCGCAAGTGTTACCGGTCTGGCCATGCTCATCGCCATCCCCTTCTCGTTGGGAGCTGCCATTTACATCGGTGAATTTGCTACAGGGAAAACCCGCGAAACGCTGAAAATTCTGGTTGAATTACTGGCCGCGATTCCATCAGTAGTCTGGGGGTTTATCGGTCTGTCCATTATGAACCCCCTGATCATCGAGTTCTTCGATGTTCCGGTTGGTCTTACCGTACTGAATGCAGGTGTGATACTGGGTCTGATGGCCGCCCCCATCATGACATCCATTGCAGAAGATGCCCTCAAGGCAGTACCGGACAAATACCGGGAAGCAGCCGAAGCACTGGGGGCCACCCGCTGGCAGGTGATATTCAAAGTGGTTCTGCCCGCAGCCAAAAATGGCTTACTGGGCGCGGTATTGCTCGGTGTCGGTCGCGGTTTCGGGGAAACCATGGCAGTGCTGATGGCGACCGGGCACTCGGTCAACATACCAGACAGTATCTTCGATTCGGTACGGGCGCTTACCGCCACCATCGCTGCCGAACTGGGTGAAACCGCAGTAGGCTCAGACCATTACGGCGTGCTGTTTACCATAGGTATCTTCCTGTTCCTGATCACATTCATCATTAATTTAACCGCCGACCTGATCGTTCGCGGCATTCGCAAGGGGTAATCAGATGGATCAGTTTGCAATCTCCTCTCTCAACGTCCGTAACAAACGGGTGGAAAAGCTGTACAAAATTCTGTTTGGAATGATGACAGTTCTTTTGATTGCGCCGGTCGTAATCATACTGGCCTTCCTGATTCACAAAGGTATGCCATCTATTTCGTTTGACTTTCTGTTCACCGCCCCGACTGACGGTATGACAGCGGGGGGGATATTTCCTGCATTGCTGGGTACGGTCTGGCTGGTGACGCTGGCCTTGCTGATCTCGGTGCCAATCGGTATCGCGGCTGCAATTTACCTGAGTGAATACGCTGGCGATAACTGGTTAACCCGTGTCATCAATATCGCGATAATCAACCTGGCTGGCGTGCCTTCCATTGTTCACGCCCTGTTCGGTGTAGGTGCCTTTGTTATCTTCTTCAAATTTGGTACCAGTATTCTGGCAGCAAGTCTGACTCTGGCCATTATGACCCTGCCAGTGGTGATCGTTGCCACCAAGGAATCCTTACAGGCGGTTCCCATGGCATTCCGTGAAGCCTGCTGGAATATGGGCGCAACCCGCTGGCAAACGATTCGCCGCGTGGTACTGCCCAATTCCATTTCCGGCATTCTGACCGGCGTTATTCTGGAGGTATCACGCACCACGGGTGAAACCGCACCCATCATGTTTACAGGTGCTGCATTTTTCCTTCCGGTACTTCCCGAGAGCATGTTTGACCAGACTATGGCAATGTCACTTCACCTGTTCGTTGTGGCCACCCAGGTGCCCGGAGTACCAGACAGCCTTCCCTTTGCAGTGGCCTTGGTATTGATAGCCATGGTATTGATAATGAACAGTTTATCTATCGCCTTCAGAGTGTATTTGCGAGGTCAGAAAAAATGGTAACGGCAGCAGAAACAGGCTCGACCGGAACGGAAGCGGTGAGCGATTCAACAACCAAAAAGAAGATTACCGTACAGGATCTGAAAATCCAATACGGTGACTTCACGGCGCTCAAGGGTGTCACACTCGATATCAGAGAGCACGAGATTTTCGGCATCATAGGCCCGGCGAATGCCGGCAAGACCTCGTTTTTAAAGTCATTGAACCGAATGGATACCTTTAATTCGACAATGAGCGTCGAAGGCGACATCACCTTCAATGGCAGAAACCTGCGCAGCCTGCATAATCTCTATGCACTGAGAAAGCGCATCGGTGTGGTATTTCCCCTGCCCGTCGGCCTGCCAATGACAATCTATGACAATGTCGCTCTGGCTCCCAGATTGAGTGGGGTCAAGGAAAAGGCAGAACTGGATATCATTGTCGAACGTTGCCTGACCCGGGCTGCACTCTGGGATGAAGTCAAAGACAGGCTGACCTCGCTCGGCAGCCTGCTGTCAGGCGGTCAGCAGCAACGCCTGACCATTGCCCGTGCGCTATCCCAGTCGCCGGAAGTGCTGATGCTGGACGAGTTTTCCATCGCCGTTGATCCGGTCACTACGATGCGAATAGAAGACGTGTTGAAAGAGCTCAAGTCCGAAATGACGATCATCCTGGTCACCAACCTGGTTCAGCAGGCGCGGCGACTCGCCGATAGAACTGCGTTTTTCCTTGAAGGGGAATGTGTCGAGATTGGTGAAACCGAATCACTGTTCACCGGCGAAGTGAAGGATGCGCGCACGCGAGACTATATAGAAGGCCGATTCGGATAGGAGATCGTAAACAAGATGAATACTGAAAACGCAACACAGGCAGAATATGCGATCAATACCGAGGCGCTCAACCTGTGGTATGGCACGTTTCAGGCGCTGTATGATATCAACCTGAACATCCAGAAGGGAAAAATCACCTCACTGATTGGCCCGTCAGGGTGCGGAAAATCGACCTATCTGCGTAGTATTAACCGCATTAATGAAAGACTGGGTTATGTGCGCACGGAAGGCCAAATCAATGTGATGGGGCAGAATATCTATGACCCCTCTGTCGAGCTTCTTCAGGTTCGCAAGCAGGTCGGCATGGTATTTCAGCGCCCCAACCCGCTGCCCATTTCCATTCGGGACAATATTCTGTTCGGCCATAATGTTCATGGCTTGAGTAGCAAGTCTTCCCGCCGGGAGCAGGATGAGATCGTCGAGCAATCGTTACGTACCGTTCTGCTTTGGGACAAGGTCAAGGACAGATTGAAAACCAAAGCAACGGAGTTGTCTCTCGAAGAGCAGCAAAAACTCTGTATTGCCCGGTTACTTCCGGTCAAACCTGCCGTATTGCTGATGGATGAACCCTGCTCCGCTCTCGACCCGAAAGGCACCGAAGCGGTGGAGGAGCTGATCTGGGACTTGCGGGGAGAATACTCCATTCTTATCGTCACCCACAATATGGCCCAGGCCAGACGAGCCAGTGAGGAATGTATTTTCATGCTGATGGGAAAGGTCGTCGAACACAGTATCACGGAAGACCTGTTCGTGACGCCAAAAGCAAAAGAAACCGCAGACTATATTGAAGGTCGCTATGGCTAAAACCGGCTGGAAACAGTAATGGACAAACGGGTGGCGCATGCCGCCCGTTTTAGTCTTACCTGCCAACGTTCCGGTCTGGTCAACAAGGACAGCCATAAATTGACATTTTTATCCGCTTCTCCTGAAATCCACCACCATGACTAAACCTCGTAAATATCAACGCGATCAACCGAAGCAGAGTAAAAGCACAGGCATTATCGACCCCCACGATCGGTTTTTCCGCACCATGATGCAGTACCAGGGTTTTTCAGCCGCATTTTTCGATGTTCACTTGCCTGACAAATGGTCTTGCCATCTGGAAGCCGACTCGCTGACATTGTCAAATGAAACCCATCTGGACAAACAGTTACAAAAAACCATGAGTGACCTGGTATTTACCTGTCGGATAAAAGGACAAACCAGCTATCTGTGCCTGCTGGTCGAGCATCAGTCCACCCCGGATAAAATGATGGCCTTTCGCATGATGGATTATGTATTTGGCGTGCTACGCAGTGCATTGAAACGCCATCCGGATCGACCACTACCACCGGTTTATGGCCTGCTC
>PDPE01000054.1 GCA_002747395.1 Pseudomonadota bacterium | reverse complement strand
AATCTGATTCACATCCACAATGGGTACCGGCTGAAAAAGTGTTTCCTGCATAATACCAAGCGGGTCATCAAAACAATCGAGCAGGTTCAGGCTGTAGGGATAAGGCGTTTGCTGACCATGATAAAAGAGCAGGCCATAAACGGGCGGTAGCCGTTGATCCGGGTGGCGTTTCAATGCACTGCGTAGCACGCCAAATACATAATCCATCATGCGAAAGGCCATCATCTTATCCGGGGTGGACTGATGTTCGACCAGCAGGCAGAGATAGCTGGTTTGTCCTTTTATCCGGCAGGTAAATACCAGGTCACTCATGGTTTTTTGTAACTGCTTGTCCAGATGGGTTTCATTTGACAATGCCAGTGAGCCGGCTTCCAGATGACGAGACCATTTGTCAGGTAAATGAACATCGAAAAATGCAGCTGAAAAACCCTGGTACTGCATCATGGTGCGAAAAAACCGGTCATGGGGGTCGATAATGCCTGTGCTTTTATTCCGCTTCGGTTGATTTCGTTGATCTTTTTCCTGTTGTTCATCCTGATCGGGCATGGGTCTGACATCCTTGATAAGTTTGCTCTACATGATAACAGGATTTAGCGCAGGCAGCTTCTTTACACCGGCGTTTGCCGATTTTTCCGGCGTAGTCTGTCAGCACCGTAACACTGCCGACACGTTCTGTTATCGGGTTTTTCTATCCTGTTATCGGGTTTTTCTATAAGGCTTTTCGAGGGTCGAAAGCATCCCGTACCGCTTCTCCGATAAAGACAAGCAAAGTCAGCATGGTTGACAACACCACAAACGCTGTGGTGCCCAGCCAGGGAGCCTGTAAATTGGATTTACCCTGTGCGATCAATTCTCCAAGAGAGGGGGAGCCGGGGGGTAACCCGAAGCCGAGAAAGTCGAGTGCGGTCAGTGTGGTGATTGAGCCGGTGAGGATAAACGGCATAAAGGTCAAAGTGGCTACCATGGCATTGGGTAGCATATGTTTGAACATAATACCCCGATTGCTCAGGCCAAGACTGCGGGCCGCCCGAACGTATTCGAAATTGCGGGCGCGTAAAAATTCGGCCCTGACTACATCGACCAGAGTCATCCAGCTGAATAACAACATAATGCCAAGCAGCCACCAGAAATTGGGCGGTACAATGCTCGCCAGTATAATTAACAGATAAAGCACCGGTAACCCTGACCAGATTTCAATAAAGCGCTGACCAAACAGGTCAATCTTGCCACCGTAATAGCCCTGTAATGCGCCGACAACAACACCAATGATTGAACTCAAAATGGTCAGGGTGAGACCAAATAACACTGAAATGCGAAAGCCGTAAATGGTTCTTGCCATGACATCTCTCCCCTGATCGTCCGTACCCAGCCAGTTTTCGGATGATGGGGGGGAGGGCGCAGGGGCAGGCAGATCATAATTGATGGTGTCGTAGCTGTAGGGAACAGGGGGCCATAACATCCAGCCCCTGGCGTTGATCAATTCTTTGACGTAGCTGTCCCGGTAATCTGCCTCTGTGGTAAATTCGCCGCCAAATTCCGTTTCTTTGTACATTTTTACGATAGGGAAATAATAGTCGCCATCATAGTGGACGATCAAGGGTTTATCGTTAGCGATCAGCTCGGCAAAAAGGGTGACAAAAAACAACCCGAGAAACAGCCATAATGACCATAACCCGCGTTTATTATTGGTAAAGTTGGCGAGTCTGCGTTGGTTAACCGGGTTCATGGCTCATCCTTCCCGACTCTCAAAGTCAATTCTCGGGTCAACCAGTACATAGGTCAGGTCGCTGATGATTTTCAGTAACAGACCTACCAGGGTAAAAATAAACAAAGTACCAAATATGACTGGATAATCCCGATTGATTGCTGATTCAAAACCGAGTAACCCCAGGCCATCCAATGAAAAAATCACTTCGATCAGGAAGGAGCCGGTAAAAAACACGCCAATCAATACGCTGGGCATACCTGCGATCACAATCAGCATGGCGTTGCGGAAAATATGGCCATAGAGAATGCGGTTTTCTTCCAGACCTTTGGCGCGTGCGGTAATGACATATTGCTTGTTGATTTCATCCAGAAATGAATTTTTGGTCAACATGGTCAGCGTGGCAAAGCCGCTGATTACAATGGCTGAGATGGGCAATGCCAGGTGCCAGAAATAGTCCCCGATCTGTTGTAGCAGTGTCATTTGGTCAAAGTCGCTGGAAACCAGCCCGCGTAGCGGAAAAATATCCCAGTACGACCCGCCGGCAAAGAGTACAATCAGCAAAATAGCGAACAGAAACCCGGGTATGGCATAGCCGATGACAATGGCAGAGCTGGTCCACACATCGAAACTGCTGCCATCTTTCACCGCCTTTTTAATACCAAGAGGAATGGAGATGAAATAGATAATGAGTGTTGACCACAGGCCCAGTGAGATGGAAACAGGCATTTTATCAATGATCAGATCAATAACGCTTCTGTCCCGAAAAAAACTGTCGCCAAATTCAAAGGTAATGTAGTTTTTCACCATCAGAAAGAAGCGTTCGTGGGCCGGCCTGTCGAAACCATACTGTTTTTTGATGCGTTCTACCAAGGCCTCGTCCAGCCCCTGTGAACCGCGATAGCCCGATTCCCCGGAGCTGGCAGACGAGGTTTCAGCGCCGGTGCCTCCAAGGCGATCGCCTACGCCGGTGCCTATCCCTTCCAGTTGGGCGAGTGTTTGCTCGACCGGCCCACCGGGAGCCGCCTGAATGATAACAAAGTTGATCAGCATGATTCCAAACAGGGTCGGAATAATCAGCAACAGCCTTCTTAGCAGGTAATTGGCCATTCAGGTTATTTCTCCAACCACCAGGTATCGAATCCGAGACTGTATTTGGGTGATATTTTCGGTCGTTTCAGTTCTTTCTTGTACGCGATACGGTAAGAGCGGTTGTGCCATTGCGGGATCACATAATGACCCTGGAGCAGCACGCGATCCAGAGCACGAGTTCGTTGAATCAGTTGTTCCCGGTCTTTGGCGTTAATGACCAGTTGGATCAGTTCATCCACCACCGGGCTTTTTATACCGATGATGTTCCGGCTGCCTGGTATATCGGCCTTGCTGCTGTGCCAGTATTCCATTTGTTCATTGCCCGGAGAATTGGATTGACCAAAGGTATAAACAATAGAATCGAAGTCGAAACTGCGTATGCGGTTAATATACTGGGAAGCATCCACCAGACGAATGGTGACATCAACACCGATTTTTTTCAGATTTTGGATAAAGGGCTGTACGATGCGCTCAAAATCCTTGGAAATCAGCATCACTTCGAAGGCCAGGGTTTTTCCGGTCTTCTTGTTGGTCATTTTGTTATTCTTGATCGACCAGCCTGCCTTGCGAAGCAGTTTGATGGCTTTTCGCAGGTTGTTTCTGACATTGCCGTCGCCTTTTGTGGTGGGGACAGTGAAAGGGGTTGTGAATATCTGCGCGGGCAACTGACTCTTATACTTTTTCAGGATCTCCAGTTCTTCTCCGGAAGGTAGCCCGCTGGACGCCAGTTCAGAGTTGGAAAAAAAGCTTTTGGTACGGGCATAGGCACCGTAAAACAGGTTTTTGTTGGTCCATTCGAAATCAAAGGCATAGGAGAGGGCTTCACGAACCGTCGGGTCAGAAAACACTTCCTTGCGGGTGTTGAAAACAAAGGCCTGCATACCGGTCGGGTTTTCGTGTTTGATTTCTTCTTTGATCAGGGTGCCATTGTCAAATGCGTCGCCCACGTAAGCAGTTGCCCAGTTTCTGGATGTGTTTTCCTGTCGGAAATCAAATTCGCCAGACTTGAAGGCTTCCAGAGCGACGGTGTTATCCAGGTAGTACTCATAGATAATCTCGTCGAAGTTATACATGCCCCTGGCAGTTGGCAGGTCTTTTGCCCAGTAATCCTTGACTCGCTCATAGGTAACGCTTCTACCTGCCTGAAAAGACCTGATTTTATAGGGGCCGCTGCCAAGGGGTGGCTCAAGGGAGGTTTTGGAAAAATCCCTGTCTTGCCAGTAGTGTTTCGGGAGCACCGGTAACTGCCCCAGAATAAGCGGGAGCTCTTTGTTCTGGTCTGTTTTGAATACAAACTTTATGCTGTGGTCATTGATGATTTCAATATGGTCTACATCACGATAATAGGCAGCGTAAAAAGGTCGCCCTTGTTCTACCAGTGTATTGAAACTGAACTCGATGTCCTCTGCCGTGACGGGGTGGCCATCATGAAATCTTGCCTTGGGGTTCAGGTGGAAGGTGACCTGGGAGCGGTCTTCAGGCATCTCGATCGTCTGCGCTACATGACCATACTCGGTAAAGGCTTCATCCGATGCGTGTTGAGTCAGGGTGTCGTAAATATAGTCCACACCGGCTGCGCTGATGCCTTTGACAATAAAGGGGTTGAAACTGTCGTAACCGCCACCGCGTCCTACTGTACCCAATTTCACCGTGCCACCTTTGGGTGCATCGGGATTGACGTAATCAAAGTGCCTGAAATCAGCGTTGTACCTGGTTGCACCGTGCATGGCAACGCCATGTACCAAGGTGATGTTTTTGCCATCCTGGCCTTCGGAGCCAGCAAGGCCAGCCGGTGTGCCGGCTGATGCACTCACGACAAAGGTTGTGACGAGAGTAACAAGTACCGCGATAACGGTTTTGATAACGGACAGGCCGCTTTCTGCAATCGTGTTACGACGATTCCCGGTTTGATTAGACAATGATATATTCCTCGTTATTCTATTTTTTCTTTATCGTTATAGTGATCAAAACAGTGATCAAATCTGTTATCGGAAAAAAGCAGACGCAGCGCTATCCGAAAACGTTCAATATCTGCACAGTTTCAATGGACAGAAGTGGTATCGACAAAGAGGGTAAGCTTTTGCCCGGGTTGCAGGTAGCGTTTGGGGTTGAGGCTGTTCCATCTGGCAATGTCTTTCACTCTGGTTTTAAACTTTCCGGCTATTCTGGATAAAGAGTCACCTGATCGTACCCGATAGTTAATTTTCCTGATCAGAGCCCTGCCTTTTTGGTTTTTTGCCAGGTGATTCGTTGAGTACTTGCGCTTTGTTTTCCAAATCGTGAGCTTTTTCCCCGGCCTCAGTACGTCTCCGGGTGCCATGCCATTCCAGCGTGCCAGCTTTCTATGGTTGACACCATATTTGCGCGAGATGTCCCAGAAATTGTCGCCTCGTTTTACGGTATGGACGATCCTGGTTCGATTGGTTTGTTTGTTTACTTGTTGTTGTTTTTTGATAAATCTGGTCGCTGCGCTCAAGTCGTACTCGCTGAGTGAAGCGCTTGCGACGGGAATGAGAATCGTATCTCCGGCTCGAATTCTGCTTGATCGAAGTTTATTGATCTGTTTGATAACAGCCGGTGTCGTGCGGTGTTTGTTTGCGATCCTGATTAGCGAATCACCTTTTTTGATTTTATAGTGTTGCCAGACCAGACGTCGGTCTTTGGGGAGACGGGCCAGGTGCTCTTTGAATACTTCGACCTTTTCGACCGGTATGACCAGTTTATGCGGGCCTTTTGGCCGGGTTGCCCAGCGATTGAAGCCAGGGTTGAGCCGGTAGAGTTCCTCTATGGAAATTTCTGCCAGCCTGGCAGCTTGCGCAAGATCAAATTGGGAACCGGTATCCACCACATCAAAATACTGCCTGTTGGCAATGTGTGGCAGGGTAATACCGTATTTGTGCGGTTCATTGACCAGTTTTGCGACCGCAATTAATTTTGGAACATATATACTGGTCTCCCTGGGCAGTTTCAGCGACCAAAAATCGGTAGGCCTGTTTCTTTTTCTGTTCTTTCTGATTGCTCTTGACGTCATGCCGGAACCGGCATTATAGGAAGCCAATGCAAGCAGCCAGTCTCCACCAAATGTGTTTGACAGCTTTTCCAGGTAACGCAGCGCCGCCTCCGTTGAGGCAACCACATCGCGCCTGCCATCGTACCACCAGTCTTGTGTGAGGCCATACATTCGTCCCGTTCCCGGGATAAACTGCCACAGCCCTGATGCACGCCCGTGGGAGTAGGCGAAAGGGTCAAAGGCACTTTCGACAACAGGCAGCAGAGCAAGCTCCATTGGCAAGTTGCGGCGTTCAACTTCCTCAACAATATGATAAAGATATTTTTCAGAGCGTCTAAGGGTTCTGTTCAGGTATTTTACGTGTTTTGCATACCACTTTGCCTGTTTTTCTATTTTGGGGTTGGTCTGGCTCAAGTCGAGCTTGAAACCGTCACGTATTCGGTCAAGAAGATTGGTGTAGGGTTGTGCCGCCTGTCTGTTTTCAGCTTGCGGCACCTCCCGGGGAGGCAAACTGTCCTGTGCCCGGGGTGTTTCCAGTTCATCGGCTGTGCTGTTACGCTCCCCGGTTATGATATCGGCAAGTTGCGGGTCTATGGTATTTAACGGGTCAGCCGGGTCGGGTTCTTCCTGAAGAGCGTCTTCTGTGAATGCGATTTTTCCTACCGGAGGCAGGTCATTGGCGAGTCGTTCACCTGAATGAATGTCCGAATCCGACACACTCCCGGTGTGTCCGGTATGGGTTCCGAAAGAAGCACAACCCGAAAGGGCCAACACCAAGGAAAAAATGAAAAAATGATGAATACGAGTCATTGCTAAAAGTGATCCTTTGCATTGCGCAAGACGGCAAAAATTTGTTCTTCACTGAGGTCGTTTACCGACTCCATCGATGTAATCATGTTGATGACCGGTGCCTGATCGGTTCTGAGAAACGGGTTGATCGACAGTTCCGTCGCCATTGTGCCTGGCAGTGTGGGCAGCCCCTTTTTGCGCTTCTGCTCACAGACGGAAATGTAGTCAGCCAGCGCCTGGTTACCCGGTTCAATGGTTCGGGCAAAAGCCAGATTATTCATGGTGTATTCGTGGCCACAGTATACTCCGGTCCGGGGAGGAAGCGCCTTGAGCTTTTTCAACGAGTGCAACATGGTTTCTGCATCACCCTCGAACAAGCGGCCGCAGCCCCCCGAAAACAGCGTATCGCCACAGAAGAGCAGGGGCTCTTCCTTGATGCTGTCAGTGTCTGCATTTATATTGTCGATAAAGAGTGCGATATGGTCAAGTGTATGTCCAGGTACAGCCAGGCAAGTGAAACGGGCTCCCATAAGCGAGAAGGTGTCATTGTCGTCCAGTTGATTGGTTATGCCCTTGAACTTGCTGTTTTTCGAGCCATAAACGGGAGCCTGATACTGAACAGCCAGCTCCTGTACACCACCGGTATGATCAAAATGATGATGGGTGACCAGAATGGCGATGAGATCGAACCGGTTGTCTGTGACAAACTGCTGAACCGGCTTTGCATCCCCCGGGTCTACTGCAATACAAGCGCCAGCTTCCTGATCACAGATCATCCAGATATAGTTGTCGTTGAAAGCCGGAACGGGTTTTACTGTAATCATATTGGGTACCTGCTGCCAAATTCAGGCGTGATCAAGGCGCTAAACAGGAGTAGTATTCGGATAAAATCTATGTACGTGATTCACTTTTTACCTTATGGTAAAGCACCTCAGGTTAAATGCAATGGCTATCCGTCAAATTAGGGCATTTGGTCAATCAGGGACAATGGGCCAACCTGGGGCACCTGGTCAATTAAGGACACCTGTATGAAGCATTTGCGTACACTCGGTAGCGCTGATTGTCTCGCGCAACAAAAGGCATTCGAAAACTGGTATCAAACTCCTTTGGGGCGAGCGCTATTGGCGGATCAGCGCAAAGTGATCAGTCATCAGCTTGACGGGTTGTATGGCGTACATCAACTGGAAATGATGGTCAGTCATCGTTTACCTGTTGCCAATACCAGTGCAATCAATCATCGAATTTGTTGTGTGCCGGCCTGGGAGCAGGATATGCCGGACAATACCCTGGTTTCTGCTTCGGAAGAGCTGAGCCTGGCATCTGATAGCATTGATCTGGTGATTTTGCATCACACCCTGGACTTTGCTGCTGCGCCTCGCCAGTCATTACGAGAGGCCGAAAGAGTGCTTCGTTCAGGTGGTTATATGTTGATTGTCGGGTTTAACCCGATGAGTCTCTGGGGATTGATGAAGTTGTTTCGAAGCAATAAGGAACCACCCTGGTCGGGCCGGTTTATTTCCAGCCGGAGGATAGAAGATTGGCTTGAGTTGTTGGACTTCAGGATTGAAGATGTAAAATATCGGCTTTCGATGCTTCCCTGGCAACGATGTGCGCCGGGCAGAATTACTGATGTCGATGTTGTCAAGCCACTGTCATCGTTTTTGGGTGCTTATTATTCACTGTTAACACAAAAACAAAAGGGCGCCATGACTTTGCTGAAACCGGATTGGCGAACAGCTGAAGTGATTGGTATGCCGGTGGCCGGCGGTATCAACAAAACTGCGGCAATGAAGGAGACAGAATAGTCTCTGCTGATCGAGAGGCAGCTTTTTTGTGAATCACTTGAGCGTGTTGTCGGAACGGGTCTCCTGACTCATTTTTTCCATTTTTTGTTAGGGGTAATATGTCTGTTATCAAGATATACACCGATGGTGCCTGTCGGGGAAACCCGGGGCCTGGCGGGTGGGGTGTTTTTCTGACTTACGGAAAACACAAGAAATGTCTCTGCGGTGGAGAGCTGGAAACCACCAACAACCGCATGGAGTTAACGGCGGCGATCAAGGCACTGCAAGCGCTGACACGGCGTTGCGAGGTTGACCTGTATACTGATTCCCAATATGTGAGGAAGGGGATCACCGAGTGGATTAAAAACTGGCAGAAGAATGGGTGGAAGACAGCAGGTAAGAAACCGGTCAAGAATGCCGACCTGTGGCAGGCTCTGACAGGGGAAACCGAAAAGCATCAGGTCACCTGGCACTGGGTCAGGGGGCACTCCGGTCACCCGGGTAATGAAAAGGCCGATCAACTTGCCAATGAGGGCATAGACAAGGTATTGAAAGCATGAGGCAAGACGTATGAGGCAAATCGTACTGGATACAGAAACGACCGGGCTGGAAACCAGCCAGGGGCACAGGATTATCGAAATCGGCTGTGTTGAGTTGGCAGATCGAAAATTGACTGGTAATACTTACCACAGGTATATCAATCCCGAACGAGCTGTTGACGAAGAAGCCTATCAGGTTCACCAGTTGGACAATGATTTTTTGGCGGACAAGCCTGTGTTTGCGAAAGTGGCTGACGAATTTCTGGAATTTATTAACGGGGCTGAACTCATTATCCACAATGCCGCGTTTGATATCGGGTTTATCGACTATGAGTTTTCCCTGCTTGGCGGACGCCTGAAGCCGGTTTCTGATTATTGCAGTATTCTCGATACGCTGATTTATGCGCGGAAAAAACATCCGGGCCAGAAAAACAGCCTGGATGCGCTTTGCAAGCGCTACGGGATTGATAACAGCCATCGTCAATTGCACGGAGCTTTGCTCGACGCTGAAATTTTGGCGGATGTCTACCTTGCCATGACGGGGGGGCAAACCAATTTGATGCTTGATGCCGACGAAGAGAGTGAGGGTGAAACTGTCGCCACCATTATCCGGCTCTCCAGGCAACGTGATACACTCAGGGTGATTCGGGCAAGTGAGGCGGAGCTGGCCGCCCATGAATCCAGGCTGGACGCGATAGACTCGGCAAGCAATGGCGCTATTTGGCGCCAGTGAGACAAGGTGTAAAAACATTGGTTATTCTTGAGACTGTACGACGGATAAAAACTTCACGGGCTTTCATGCCTTTCTCACATTGGATTTGCGCCAGTCCCCGAAATCACGAGTTCGTTTCGAACCGAAATTTGACAAGGAACCAGGATAAATCACCGGTTTCTTGTTATGCAAGATTTTTGTGATATAACTAAATAATAATATTGAATCTTTCTGGGCGTGTCAGGGGGCGGAAGAATCCTTGGCAATATTGAGGGTCTGGCACCAAAATGTCTCAATCACTGGCAGTAAATGCTGCTTCTTTTGAACTGGTACACGGTGAAGTTGAAGCGACAATCCGGCAAGCGGAACACAGTCTCGAGCAGTTCCAGGAGAACCGGGAAAGTAGTGAGGATCTGCAAAACTGTGTTGATTTTATCAATCAACTCAGGGGCATTTTCGTTCTGGTGCAGCTCCAGGGCGGGGTGATGTTGTGCCAGGAAGCGGTTTCACTGGCTAATGAGGTGCCTGTTGGCGCGACGGACGACAAAAACACGCTTCTTACCACGCTAAACAACTCGTTGTTTGTTTTGCGACGGTATATTGAATATTTCCGAAATATCGGGCAGGATCACCCGGAGCTTTTACTGCCGATTATTAACGAGCTGCGCACTGCGCGTAATGTCAAGGAGTTCCCGGATTCCCACTTTTTTGAGCTGGATCTTTCCAGAAGGTTTGATTGCTGTGTACCGTTCAAAACACAACACTTCCTGCCCGGTGATGACTTCGATCATCACGCCAGGCGTTATCGCCAAATGTATCAAATTGCCTTGCTTGGTTTTATCCGGGAAAAAAATCTTATTGTCAGTTTCAAGGTTTTGGCGCGCTCAATGGAAGGGTTTTCGCGCCTGTCCGGGCAAACTCCCCTAAGGCAATTGTGGTGTCTTGTACACATTGTGGCAGAGGCCATGAGAGAGACCGGGATGGTGATGACCAACCCGCGTAAAAAACTCTTTATGAAAATCGAGAGATACACCAAGGAAATGGTGTATCTCGGGCGAGTAGCGACCTCGAAAACAGCGCCAGATTCTATCATTCGGGAATTGGTGTTTTTGCTCGCACTGAGTGGTTCCAGGACGGAAAAAACCCTGTTTATTCTTAACGGCTATGGTAAAGAGTCGTTGGAGTTCAATGACCGGCGCATGATCAGGCACCGGAAGCTCCTTTTGGGGCCTGGTGTTGACGCGTTGCAAGCATTATCCAATGCTTTTCAGGAGGAGCTGGCACAACTCAAGGACAAGTTGGATATTATTGAAAGAGGTATCGACCCTGATGTATCGGAATTCTCCAATGTTGTAAACATATTCAAACGCCTGGCAGGAACGCTGAGTATGCTTGAATTGAATCAACTTGCAGATTTGGTCGGTACTCAGGTTGTTTTACTGAACAAGTGGTCTGAATCGGGTGCAACGCCAACGGAAGAACAACTGTTAGGCATCGCAGATGCGGTAATTGCAGTTGAACAGGCCAGTAAAATAATGGTTGAGGCCGGCTTGTCCAAAGAAGTGGACGACCTGGCGGGTGCCGGATCCCGGGCTTCGGACGATAACCTGTTTCTTTCCGAGGCGACCAAAGTAGTGATCGAGGAAACCCATGCCGGGATAGCTCTGACCAAGCGAGCTATCACCGCTTATATTGAATCGAATTATGACAAGGCGAATTTGTCCAATGTTGCCGAAACACTTAATACGATCTCGGGTAGTATGAAAATGATCTCGGAAGAAAGGCTTGCCGCATCAATAGACAAGTCCAGTGAGGCGATTCATAGCGAATTAACAGAAAGTGAAAGAAAACCGGATGAAAAAACCCTGGAGACACTGGCAGACGTACTCACTTCTTTGGAGTATTACATTGATAGCCTGTCCAGGAAAGAATCGCATCGTGGCGAACTGCTCAAGTTAACGGAAGAAAGCCTGAAATCAATCAACTACGCAGTTTAGTTCATGCTTCGCCATGTCGTTTAATTCGTCCTCGTCCGTTGTTGTCACGGTCACAGTCACGGTTTTTGCTTTCTGCCTTGCTTTTATTTACGTAGCAGATGGTAAAGGTGAAACGGGGTGGTGAGTACACCATCCGGAGGGGAGAGGGCATGCTAGCCGGTGGAATTGGACAGGGGCCTCCGGCGGGCCCGGCCGCATCAACCCCGACTTGGGGGCGCGTCTGCCTCTTTTTTCAGGGAGCCTGTAAAGACTCCCTCCATGCAGGGCGATTATTTGGTTAAACCGTAAAGTACCTGTATGTATATCAGGATGTTACCCGTTTACGCCCTGCTATTTACGCCCCGTCTATGTGGTGCGTCCTGTTTGTTGCGCCAGAGGGCTATCCAACACTGAACAGCTCACCCAGCTTTGTTGCCAGCATCATGTCGCCTTCTGCACGCAAGTCACCTGCCATAAAAGCCTGCATTCCGTCTGTTTCGCCGCTCACGATGCCGCCAAGTGTTTCCGTGGACATGATCAGGGTAACAGATGGCTCGTCATTGTCACCTTTAACCAGTTCGCAAGTTCCGTCTTTGATGGCTATATAGTGATTGTCGCCATCTTCGATATCAAACTGGAAGATCAAATCCACATCTTCTGCTGCGTCAGGGTTAAAGTTGTTTTTCAATTGTTCGAAGATTTGTGCTACTGACATGTTGTTGTCCTTTGATTCTCTTTTAGGTAGTGTGAATTTAAGTGGAATATTACGCTATGTCAACACCAAGCGAACGCTTGTTTTAAAAAAAATCAGGCAATCGGTACTTTTGGATTGGAATTTCCGAATTCATCCCAATTTAAACAGATTATTTACCGGTTTATCCGTTCAGGTGCATCAATTTATTTGAGGAAAGTATTTTGGAATTTTTAAGTGAGTATGGACTTTTTTTGGCCAAGGCAGTGACCATAGTCGTATCTGTGTTGTTAGTTGTATCGGCTATTGCCTCTTTGGCTGTCAAAGAGAAAAAGCATGAATCAGGTCATATCGAAGTCGATGACCTGAACAAGAAGCTCAAAGGAATGAAAAGTAACATTGAGTCCACAACACTTGAAAAAGAAGAACTGAAAGCGATTGCCAAAAAAGAAAAACAGGAAGCCAAAGAGAAGAAGAAAAACAAAGGTAATACAGAGTCGGAACCTGAAAAAAATGTGTATGTTATCGAGTTTGATGGCGATATCAAGGCATCACAAAACACTGCACTTCGTGAAACAATCACCGGTGTGCTGTCCGTGGCAACACAAGACGACGAAGTCGTAGTCAAGGTCGAAAGTGGTGGTGGAATGGTTCATTCTTACGGGCTGGCTTCTGCCCAGTTGGATCGGATCAAAAAGAAAGGAATCCCCCTGACTGTTTGTGTTGACAAAGTGGCTGCCAGTGGCGGTTACATGATGGCCTGTGTGGCGGATAAAATCATCGCTTCTCCTTTTGCTATTCTTGGCTCGATTGGCGTGGTGGCGCAGGTGCCAAATGTGCATCGGCTTCTAAAGAAAAATGATATTGATTTTGAGGTGATTACCGCAGGCGAATACAAGCGAACCATGACCATTTTTGGCGAGAACACCGAAAAAGGCCGGCAAAAGTTTGTCGAAGACCTGGAGGACACTCATGTTTTATTCAAAAAATTCGTCAGTGAGCATCGCCCCGCTGTTGATATAGAAAAAGTCGCCAATGGCGACATCTGGTATGGCCAACAGGCACTGGATGTGCAACTTGTCGATGAGTTGATGACTTCTGATGAGTACCTGACCGAGCAGTGCGAGACGCGCAATGTGTATCAGTTGAAGTACCATGAGAAAAAAACGTTACAGGAAAAACTCGGACTGGCGGCTTCCATCGGGGTAGAAAAGGCTGTAACCCGTTTGCTAACTGCTGCCCGAAAATCAAATTACTTTGGTTAGGTGTTGCCGAGGGAAAACAAGTCGCCGGGTCTCCAATGCAAGGCCCGGTGGTCTCAAACACCGAAACCGGCGCATGAAAAATCCTAAAAAAGGCAAGTAATAAGGCAAGTGATAAAGCTGCATTGCCTTCCTCTCAAAAAAAGAAAACGAGCATAACTGACAACATAAAAGTGTCATATTTGGCAATTAACATAGGCCAAAATCCGCTCAGAACAAAAAACTCCTGGCAAAACAAAAAATCAGGCACCTGCCAATCCTGTTGATGAAAAGCGCTGTGATGAAATTGGACGTGATATTTTCTACCTTTGACGAATCCATTATCAGCGTGCCAGTTAGCCATAGCTGTATCAGCAGCAGGGCCAGCGATAAATTGTAAGGATGACCAGGATCAGTTTCCAAAGAAGTGCGGCTAATCGCGCAAAAGATGCTTTCGAAGCAATTGCAACATAGAGCGGGATTCAGACACTGCCACCAGGCAAAACAGCCTGGGTATGTTTTGCCGATTCAAATTTTTGTTCGTCAGGCAGACAGTCCAAAACCAACCTCTAAAATTCAAACTCAAGGGCATATAACATGACTTCAAAATCCAGCTTTTTTTCAATCAGGCAATCGGCACTCCCAATAGCAATAAGTTCTCTACTTTTAAGCGCCAGTGGCACAGCGTCTGAATACATACTGAACGAAGGCATCACCAATTTTAAAGAGGATGGCGTATCTTTGCCCTTTGAAGTCCTACGTGGCGATATTATAGATCATAAAACGGGAAAACCATTTCAAATCAGAAACGGTGGCTATGGCTCGGCAATGACAGCACACCCGAGTGTTGCCAATCAGTTTTACGCTCTTACCGATCGCGGCCCCAATGCAAAGTACAAAACCAGGGAATTTGGTAAAGGTAAAAAATTCCCCACTCCTGATTACACACCACGAATTGGCTTGTTCGAGTTACAGGCAGATGGCCGGGTAAAGCAGATAAAAACCATTTTGTTGCGCAGGCCAGACGGCCAGAAAATCACAGGATTGCCCAATTCATCCGGCCTTGGTGGTACGGGGGAAACACCGTATAACGAGAACGGTGCCCCCATTTTGGTCAACCCGAACCGGACATTTGATAAAAACGACAACCCGGTCAAGCTCGATGATTTTGGTCTGGACGGAGAAGGCCTGGTAGCATTGCGTGACGGGTCATTTTGGGTAAGTGACGAATATGGCCCGCATATGGTTCACTTTTCTGCTGACGGACGCGAGATAGAGCGTATCAATGCCTTTGCAAATGATATTCGCAGCAAGATAAAACTGCCTGCTGAATTTGCCCATCGCCGTCCTAATCGAGGCATGGAAGGCCTGGCTATCACGCCGGATGAGCAAACTCTGGTCGGTATTATGCAATCGACCATGTACTTGCCAAACAAAAAAGTAAAAAACCAAAACATTACGCGTATTGTAACAGTGAATGTAAAGACCGGGGAAATTGGGCAGTATTTGTATGCTCAGGAAAAACCTCAAAATTCCAATTCGGAAATCGTCGCCATCAATAACCATGAATTCCTGGTGATAGAGCGTGATGGCAAATTCATAAAAGGAGGTTCCAAAGGCAAGCCCGCGCCTGATGCACAGAAGCGTGTATATCGCATTGACCTGTCCAGCGGAACAAACATCGAACAAATCACCAACGACGGCGCTTTGGTGCAAGATAAAAACCTTGGCCTGACCATTGACAACAAGACGCTTGAGCAAATAACTTTAGAGCAGGGCTGGGACGCGCTTTATAAATACGGCATCAAGCCTGTAAGCAAGTCATTGGTTATCGATATGGTCGAACGTGTGCAATACCCGCACGACAAAATGGAAGGTCTATGGCTAATCAATAATAAAAAACTTGGTATCCTGAACGATGACGATTTTGCTACCTGGTCATCCGGGGGAAAACTTGAGGCAAAAATGCTGGATGCAAACACTATTGATTCCAACCGCCTGTATATTGTGGATGTTGACCTGGATAAATAAGGGTTGTTTTACGTAGGAAAATAAAAAGCCCCCGGAAAATACTTCCCGAGGGCCAGCTTGAACTATTCAGTATTTGGTTACTGCTGTGCAGGGACGCTGAACACTAAATCTTCAAAACCTTCCGCAACGATCTTGATCTGATCTGTTCCATCGAGTTTCAAACCATCCAGAGTCATGTCAACAAATACATAATAGCCGAAGATGTCTCCGTAGACTTTAGAAAGCATGTAGGCTTTGCTAAATAGCAAT
>PDPE01000053.1 GCA_002747395.1 Pseudomonadota bacterium | reverse complement strand
GATAGTAATACCACGCTCTCTTTCTTCGGGAGCGTTATCAATCTGATCAAACGCCTTCAACTCACCACCCCAGACCTCTGCACACACGCGCGTCAGCGCTGCTGTCAAGGTCGTCTTGCCGTGATCAACGTGACCAATGGTTCCCACGTTGACATGGGGTTTGGTACGTTCAAATTTTTCTTTTGCCACAATTACACCTCATAAATTTTCAAATCAACTAAATTTCCAGGTCAACTTATTTTCAAATCAACCTTTATTTATAATCGCTTCTGCTATATTGCCCGGAGCTTCAGAATACTTCAAAAACTCCATCGTATAAGTGGCTCGACCCTGGGTCGCAGACCGCAAATCGGTCGCATAACCAAACATCTCGCCCAAGGGTACCTCCGCATCGATAACCTTGCCTGATGCACATTCATCCATCCCGTGTATCAAGCCCCTTCTTCTATTCAGGTCACCGACAACATCACCCATATTTTCCTCAGGGGTAACCACCTCTACCTTCATAACAGGCTCAAGTAACACCGCACCACCTTGATCGGAAAGCTTTTTGGTCGCCATACTCCCGGCGATCTTGAAAGCCATTTCATTAGAGTCAACATCATGAAATGACCCGTCATACAAGGTTGCCTTTAAAGACAACACAGGGTAACCGGCAATGATGCCGTTCTGCATCTGCTCTTCAATACCCCTCTCTACAGCGGGTATATACTCCTTCGGCACGACACCACCGACAATTTCATTGACAAACTCCAACCCTTCGTCACCCTGGGAACCGGGCTCAAACCTCACACAGACATGACCATACTGCCCTCTACCCCCGGTTTGACGAACAAATTTGCCTTCGATCTCACAGGTATTCCGAATTGCTTCCCGATACGCCACCTGAGGCTTGCCGATATTCGCCTCGACGCTGAACTCCCGACGCATTCTGTCAATGATAATATCAAGATGAAGCTCACCCATCCCGGATATAATCGTCTGACCGGTTTCTTCATCCGTCTTTACTCTGAACGATGGATCCTCCTGAGCCAGCTTGCCCAGAGCAACACCCATCTTGTCCTGGTCTGCTTTTGACCTCGGTTCCACAGCAACGGAAATAACCGGCTCGGGAAACTCCATTCTTTCAAGGGTAATAACTTCTTCCAGACTGCAAAGGGTATCCCCTGTAGTGACATCTTTCAAGCCTATACCAGCCGCAATATCACCCGCACGCACCTCTTTGATTTCATCACGACTGTTGGCATGCATCTGCACCATTCGACCAATACGCTCTTTTTTTCCTTTAACCGGATTGTAAAGCGTACTGCCGGATAACAGTGTACCGGAGTAGACCCTGAAAAAGGTGAGCGTGCCAACAAAGGGATCAGTCGCAATCTTGAAAGCCAGGGCTGAAAACGGCGCATCATCTTCCGCCTTGCGAACAGCCAGGGTCTCATGATCATCAAGCACACCCTCAATGGGCTTAACCTCAGTTGGCGAAGGCAAGTATTCTATTACCGCATCCAAAACGGCCTGAACACCCTTGTTTTTAAAGGCCGACCCTCCCAGAACCGGAACAATCTCATTTGCCAGCGTTCTCTTGCGGAGCGCAAACTTTATTTCATTCTCTGTAAGTTCACCTTCCTCAAGATACTTTTCCATCAACTCATCAGTGGCATCAGCGGCAACCTCAACCAAATGCTCACGCATTTGTTCGCACTCCGCCTTCAGGGAGTCGGGAATTTCTCCATATTCAAAAGTCATCCCCTGATCAGCTTCATTCCAGAGGATGGCTTTCATCCTGATCAGATCCACCACCCCCCTGAAATCTTCCTCTGCCCCGATTGTCATTTGAAGAGGCACTGGATTGGCGCCCAGTCGCTCTTTCAACTGACGAGTAACAGCAAGAAAGTCGGCTCCCGCACGATCCATCTTGTTCACAAAAACCATCCGGGGTACTTCGTACTTATCTGCCTGCCGCCAGACCGTTTCTGTTTGAGGCTGAACTCCCGATGACCCGCACAACACCACGACTGCACCGTCAAGCACACGCAGCGATCGCTCTACTTCGATTGTAAAATCCACATGCCCCGGCGTATCAATGATATTAATCCTGTGCTGATCAAATTGCCGGGTCATACCAGACCAAAAACAGGTCGTTGCAGCAGAGGTAATAGTAATACCCCTTTCCTGCTCCTGCTCCATCCAGTCCATAGTGGCCGCGCCATCATGCACTTCCCCGATCTTGTGGGAAAGCCCGGTGTAAAACAGCACACGCTCGGTGGTGGTCGTTTTTCCAGCATCAACGTGCGCACAGATACCAATATTTCTGTATCTTTCAATCGGGGTTTTGCGTGCCACTACATTCTTCCTTTGGTGTTAAGGCAACAAGTCAAACCGGCATAACCAGAACCGGCCAGCAACTAGAACCGATAGTGCGAAAACGCCTTGTTGGCTTCCGCCATCTTGTGAACATCCTCGCGCTTCTTGACTGCTGCACCCTTACCTTCTGATGCATCCAGAATTTCACCTGCAAGACGAAGAGCCATGGACTTTTCACCGCGCTTTCGCGAGTAGTCAACCAGCCATCTCATTGCCAGGGCTGTCTGGCGACTGGGTCGAACCTCCACAGGTACCTGGTAGGTTGCGCCACCAACCCTGCGCGATTTAACCTCGACCATAGGCTGGATGTTTTCGAGCGCCTTTTCAAACAGCTCCATCGGGTCTCCCTTGGATTTTTCCTCTATAGCGCTCAGAGCTCCGTATACTATTTTTTCGGCAACCGACTTTTTACCGCTAATCATTACATGGTTCATAAACTTTGCCAATCTCTGGCTTCCAAATTTGGGATCTGGCAATATTTCTCTTTTAGCGACGACGCGACGTCTTGGCATGATAAGCCCTCTATTAAATTACAGGTCTTCAGGGTTCCTCCGCGACAGGGATCACGGCCTTACTCTTATCGGTGAACCGACCTTCCCATGAGCCTACCGGGCCATGGATCAGCCTCTGTTACACTGAAACCGAAAACTGGATAACTGTTTATTTATACGAGACCGGTTTATCCAATCTCACTATTCCGATACATTCCCGCCCCTGTTTTACTTGGGACGTTTTGCTCCATACTTGGAACGACCTTGCCTGCGATCTGCCACACCGGAAGTATCGAGACTTCCACGTACCGTGTGATAACGAACACCCGGCAAATCCTTTACTCGACCACCGCGAATCAAAACCACGCTGTGCTCCTGAAGATTGTGGCCTTCACCACCAATGTACGAGGTTACCTCAAACCCGTTAGTCAATCTGACACGACAGACCTTCCGCAATGCCGAGTTTGGTTTCTTGGGTGTAGTTGTATATACACGGGTGCATACGCCTCTGCGCTGAGGGCAGCTCTGCAAAGCAGGAACATCACTTTTCTCAACAACGCGCTTACGAGGCTTACGCACCAACTGATTAATAGTTGCCATGCAAGCTTTCTCCGGTTTCACAATGCGATAACTCACTCATGTAGCAAGCTACCAAAAATTAAGGGGGGAAATTCTAATAACACCCCCCCACTTAGTCAAGAACAATAGCTGGTTATTTTACATACAGCCGGCATTAATCCTGTTCTTTATTTAATTCAGCGGCCAATGCTTCTGCCACTTCGTCCGGGTTGACACCAATATTTTCAGACACAACCGGCCCGGCTGCCTTCTTCCTTGAGCTATGATAAGCCAATCCGGTACCGGCAGGTATCAATCGTCCCACTACCACATTTTCCTTGAGTCCTCGCAGAAAATCCTGCTTGCCCGTGACCGCCCCTTCCGTCAATACCCTCGTTGTTTCCTGGAAAGAGGCCGCGGAAATGAAGGACTCTGTAGCAAGTGATGCCTTGGTGATACCAAGCAATACCCGCTCGTACCGGGCAGGCATCATATCCTTGGCCTCAGCGATTTCGTTTTCTTCAAGAATACGGAAATACTCTACCTGATCTCCGGTGATAAGTGGCGTATCTCCCGGACTCAGCACTTCCACTTTTCTGAGCATCTGACGAACTATCGCTTCAATATGCTTATCGTTGATGACAACACCCTGGAGTCGATATACATCCTGTATTTCATTGATAATATATTTGGCCAGTTCGCCCACGCCCAAAAGTCGCAAGATATCGTGCGGATTGGAAGGCCCATCCGAAATGACTTCACCCTTCTCAACTTTCTCCCCTTCGAACACATTCAACTGGCGCCACTTGGGTATCAGTGTTTCGTTGGGTTCACCACCATCCGGCGGAGTTATAACCAGACGTTTCTTGCCCTTCGTTTCCTTACCAAAATTAACCGTTCCCGAGATTTCCGCGAGAATAGAGGGCTCTTTCGGCTTTCTGGCTTCGAACAAATCGGCGACTCGGGGCAAACCACCGGTAATATCCCTTGTTTTTGAAGACTCTTGAGGCACCCTGGCGACAATATCACCATTTGCGATAGTGTCTCCATTTTTAAGGGAGATTAAAGCGTTGGCCGGCAGAAAATACTGAACCGGTGCTTCACTGCCCGGAATCTTCAATGTTTCACCATTGTCGTCCAGAAGCTGGATTGTTGGCCTTAAATCCTTACCCGCCGCCGGTCGATCCTTGGGATCAATCACAACCGTAGTGGAAAGCCCGGTCAACTCATCCGTTTGAGAGGTTATGGTAATACCCTCTTCCATACCAATAAACTGAACCCGACCGGCCCACTCAGTCACAATCGGGTGAGTGTGCGGGTCCCACTTGGCAACGGTTTGCCCTGCGGCAACATCATCGCCATTTTTCGCCGTCAATATTGCACCATACGGAAGCTTGTACCACTCTCGCTCCCTGCCGTGGTCATCGGCAATCGCCATCGCAGAGGAACGCGATACAACCACCAGGCTTCCGTCATTACGCTCGATTGACTTCATATTGTGCAGACGAACCTTGCCGCCATGCTTGACCTGTATATTATCGACAGCCGATGCTCTTGATGCAGCACCGCCAATGTGGAACGTACGCATGGTTAACTGTGTGCCAGGCTCTCCGATCGACTGGGCAGCGATAACACCCACCGCCTCACCCACATTGACAAGGTGACCACGAGCCAGGTCACGCCCGTAACATTTTGCACACACCCCGTACTTGGTTGTACAGGTGATTGCGGAGCGAACCCAGACCTCATCAACGCCGGCTTCTTCCAGATTGGCCACATTGGCTTCATCCAGGAATGTCCCGGCAGGCATTACAACTTCGGTGTCATTTCCGGGAGCAAAAATATCACGGGCAGCAACTCGCCCCAGAACACGATCACCAAGGGGAACAACAACATCACCACCTTCGATATGGGGAGTGACCAGCAAGCCCTCATCCGTACCACAATCCACCTCGGTCACCACCATATCCTGAGCGACATCAACAAGACGCCTCGTCAGGTAACCCGAGTTTGCGGTTTTCAGTGCGGTGTCAGCAAGACCTTTCCGTGCACCGTGAGTAGAAATAAAGTACTGGAGTACGTTCAAACCTTCCCTGAAGTTTGCCGTGATAGGCGTTTCGATGATCGAACCGTCCGGTTTTGCCATCAACCCTCGCATGCCCGCCAGCTGCCGGATCTGCGCGGCCGAACCCCTGGCCCCGGAATCAGCCATCATATAAACAGAATTAAATGAATCCTGCTCAACTTCATCACCATCACGGTTTATGACCTTTTCCTTGCCAAGGGTTTCCATCATCGCCTTGGCGACCTTGTCGTTGGCCCGTGACCAGATATCTATAACCTTGTTGTATTTTTCACCCTGGGTTAAAAGACCGGTAGAAAACTGTGACTCAATTTCCTTCACTTCATTATCTGCCGCGTCAATCACTCCTTTTTTTGCATCAGGAATAACAAAGTCGTTGACCCCGATAGAAGAACCCGACCTGGTTGCCTGGGAAAAACCGAGATACATTAGTTGGTCGGCAAAAATAACCGTGTCTTTCAGACCGCATTTTCGATAGGATGAATTGATCAGGCGCGATATCGCCTTTTTGGTCATCGCCTGGTTGACCAGGGAATAGGGCAAACCATCGGGCAGAATATCGAACAGCAGTGCCCGGCCTACCGTAGTATCAACCAGGCTATAGGTTTCGTTACGAGTGCCATCGTCATTAATTGCAACTTCACGAACACGAACCTTTACCATGGCCTGCAAGTCGACCTTTCCTGCCCCATACGCCCGATGCACTTCTTTGACATCAGCAAATACCATGCCTTCGCCAGCGGCATTGATTCGCTCTCTGGTCATGTAGTACAAACCCAGAACCACGTCTTGCGAAGGTACGATAATGGGTTCACCGTTGGCAGGTGACAACACGTTGTTGGTAGACATCATTAGCGCGCGCGCTTCCAGCTGGGCTTCCAGAGTCAGGGGAACGTGAACGGCCATCTGGTCGCCATCAAAATCGGCGTTATAGGCAGCACAAACCAGCGGATGCAAATTAATTGCCTTACCTTCGATCAACACCGGCTCAAACGCCTGAATACCGAGCCTGTGGAGCGTAGGAGCCCGGTTCAGCATTACCGGATGCTCTCTAATGACCTCAGCCAGAATATCCCAGACCTCGGCTGTCTCTCGCTCTACCATTTTTTTGGCGGCCTTGATCGTTGTCGCCAGCCCCCGGTGCTCCAGTTTGCTGAAAATAAATGGTTTAAACAGTTCCAGCGCCATTTTCTTGGGCAGACCACACTGATGAAGCCTCAGACTGGGCCCCACAACAATGACCGAACGACCGGAATAGTCAACACGCTTTCCGAGCAGGTTTTGACGGAAACGTCCCTGCTTGCCCTTGATCATGTCTGCAAGAGACTTCAACGGACGCTTGTTTGAACCTGTGATGGCCCGTCCCCGACGACCATTGTCCAATAGTGCATCAACTGATTCCTGAAGCATCCGCTTTTCGTTTCGGACGATAATATCCGGCGCACTCAATTCCAGCAGGCGCTTCAGTCGATTGTTTCTATTGATCACGCGTCGATATAAATCGTTCAAATCCGAAGTTGCGAAGCGACCACCCTCCAGCGGCACCAAAGGGCGCAGGTCAGGCGGCAGCACCGGCAACACATCGAGAATCATCCACTCGGGCTTGTTACCGGAAAAATAAAACGACTCCATCAACTTCAAACGCTTTGACAGCTTTTTGATCTTGGTTTCAGAATTGGTTGCCGGTATTTCTTCTCTGAGAGTTTCTATTTCTTCCTGAAGCTCGATATCCCTGAGAAGTCGCTGTATGGCTTCAGCACCCATTTTGGCTTCGAACTCATCTCCAAACTCTTCGAGTGCTTCATAATACTGCTCATCGGAAAGCAACTGGCCTTTTTCAAGGGTCGTCATCCCGGGATCAATAACAATGAATGATTCGAAATAAAGCACACGCTCGATGTCCCGCAAGGTCATATCGAGCAGCAAACCAATCCTGGAAGGAAGCGATTTCAGAAACCAGATATGAGCAACCGGACTGGCGAGCTCTATGTGCCCCATACGATCACGACGAACACTCGCAAGCGCAACTTCAACACCACATTTTTCACAGATTACGCCGCGGTGCTTAAGCCTTTTATATTTCCCGCAAAGGCATTCATAATCCTTGTTGGGGCCAAATATTTTGGCACAAAACAAGCCATCTCTTTCCGGTTTAAAGGTACGATAGTTTATCGTTTCCGGCTTTTTCACTTCCCCATATGACCAGGATCGAATCATTTCCGGAGAGGCCAGCCCGATTCGGATAGAATCGAACTCGTGCTTGTTGTTCTGGTTTTTTAGTAAATTCAATAAGTCTTTCATTATTTATCACCCCAAATGGAGGTTAACGAAATTTGTTCAGGTACAAATTTGTTTGAGTACAATATTGACGAGGCAGAATTACTCTGACTCCAACTCAATGTCGATACCAAGAGAACGAATCTCTTTAACCAGAACATTAAATGATTCAGGCATACCCGGCTCCATTCTGTGGTCGCCGTCGACAATGTTTTTATACATTTTCGTACGACCATTCACGTCATCCGACTTGACGGTGAGCATTTCCTGCAAGGTATAGGCCGCCCCGTATGCTTCCAGGGCCCACACCTCCATCTCTCCGAAACGTTGTCCACCGAATTGTGCCTTGCCACCCAAAGGCTGCTGGGTAACCAGGCTGTAAGAACCGGTTGAACGCGCATGCATCTTGTCATCCACCAAATGGTTGAGTTTGAGCATATACATGTAACCAACGGTCACCTTTCGACTGAACCTTTCTCCTGTGCGCCCATCGTGCAACCAGGTCTGCCCGCTGTCATCCATATCTGCCAACCTGAGAAGCTCTTTGATTTCTTCTTCCCTGGCACCGTCAAATACAGGCGTCGCAATAGGCACGCCAGAGGTAAGGTTCTTCGCCAGAACTTTTACCTCTTCATCATTCAGCTCGCTCAACTGCTCGGATTTGCCGCCAGTCTCGTTGTAGATTTTTCCGAGGAAATCCCGGATATCAGCCACCGCTTTCTGTTGTCGAATCATATCGTTGATTTTTCGTCCGAGCCCTTTTGCCGCCGCTCCGAGATGAGTTTCCAGAACCTGGCCAACATTCATCCGCGAGGGTACACCCAGCGGGTTCAATACGATATCAACAGGCTCTCCGTTCTGATCATACGGCATATCCTCAACGGGCATGATGACAGAGATAACACCCTTGTTTCCATGTCTTCCGGCCATTTTATCACCTGGCTGTATGCGCCTTTTGACCGCGACATACACCTTGACGATTTTCAGTACCCCGGGCGGCAAATCATCACCGGTCTGGAGTTTACGTTTCTTATCTTCAAAGCGTGCTTCCTGGTCGGACTTTCTTTCCTTGAGCTGGGTCTCGGCTTTTTCCAGGAGTTCGTTATATTCATCCTCTTCAAACCGAAGCTTGAACCAGTCCTGGCGAGCCAGTTCTGACAGCATCGAGGCGGAGACAATGTCACCTTTCTTCACCCCCGGGCCCGCAATAAGGGCTTTACCTTCAAGCGACCCTTGCAGACGCTCAAAGGTCGCTTCTTCAACGATTCGGTATTCATCTTTGAGATCCTGGCGGAATTTGTTCAATTCGGCCTTCTCAATATCCAGGGCTCGCTGGTCTTTTTCAACGCCATCCCGGGTAAAGACCTGAACATCGATCACGGTTCCACGAGTCCCGGTAGAAACCCGCAGTGATGTATCCTTGACATCCGATGCCTTTTCACCAAAAATCGCGCGCAGCAACTTTTCCTCGGGAGTAAGCTGTGTTTCACCTTTAGGGGTGACCTTGCCAACCAATATATCGCCAGTCCCTACTTCAGCACCGATGTAAACAATCCCGGACTCATCCAGCTTGGCCAGAGCACTTTCAGCAACATTGGGAATATCGGCAGTAATCTCTTCACTGCCCAGTTTCGTGTCACGAGATATACAGGTTAACTCCTGGATATGGATAGTAGTAAATCGGTCTTCCTGCACCACTCGCTCTGAAACAAGAATGGAATCCTCAAAGTTATAACCATTCCACGGCATGAACGCGATGCGCATGTTTTGTCCAAGCGCGAGTTCACCCATATCAACGGAAGGGCCATCCGCCAACACATCTCCACGCTCGATTTTATCGCCTACAGATACCAGAGAGCGCTGGTTGATACAGGTATTCTGGTTGGAACGTGTATATTTGATCAAATTATAAATATCTACACCTGCGTCTCCTGCTGGTGTTTCTTCATCATTGACACGAACAACAATCCTTCCGGCATCCACATTTTCTATGCAACCGCCCCTGCGAGCAACCACACACACACCCGAGTCCTGGGCCACGATACGCTCAATGCCTGTGCCGACCAGGGGTTTTTCGGAAACGAGGGTCGGAACGGCCTGACGCTGCATGTTTGACCCCATCAGGGCCCGGTTGGCATCATCGTGCTCCAAAAACGGAATCAATGAAGCAGCTACTGATACCACCTGCCTGGGTGAAACATCCATATAGTTCACTTTTTCAGGCGACATGACGGTAAACTCGTTCTTGTGCCTGACCGTAACAAGCTCTTCAGTCAGCCTTTTTTGTTCATCCGTGTGAGCGCTTGCCTGTGCGATAACAAATTCGCTCTCTTCGATCGCGGACAAATACTCGATTTCATCCGTGACCACACCGTCTGTCACTTTTCTATAGGGACTCTCAAGGAAGCCATAGGAATTGGTTCTGGCATAGGTGGCCAAGGAATTTATCAGGCCGATATTTGGCCCTTCAGGCGTTTCGATCGGGCACACACGTCCGTAATGGGTAGGATGGACATCCCGAACCTCAAAACCGGCACGCTCCCTTGTTAAACCACCGGGCCCTAACGCGGAAACACGACGCTTGTGAGTGATTTCCGATAGCGGGTTGTTCTGATCCATAAACTGAGACAGCTGACTGGAACCAAAAAACTCTTTCACTGCTGCCGCGACAGGCTTGGCATTAATCAGATCCTGTGGCATCAAACCCTCTGATTCAGCAAGACTCAGTCGCTCCCGGACGGCCCGCTCTACACGCACCAGTCCCACTCGAAACTGGTTTTCTGCCATTTCACCCACGGAGCGGATTCGACGGTTGCCAAGATGATCAATATCGTCAACTTCACCCTTACCGTTTCTGATACTGATCAGCGTTTTCAACACCGCAATAATATCGTCTTTATCCAGAACACCTTTACCGGTTTCATCGGGGCGGCCAATTCGTCGATTGAACTTCATACGGCCCACAGCAGACAGATCGTACCTTTCTTCTGTAAAAAACAGATTGAAAAACAGATTTTCGGCAGACTCTTTGGTAGGTGGCTCGCCCGGGCGCATCATCCGGTAGATTTCAACAAGCGCTTCCAATTGATTTCTGGTCGGATCAATCCGCAGTGTATCGGACATAAAAGGCCCGCAATCAAGTTCATTGGTGTACAACACCTCGACCATTTTGATGTCACTTGCGGTCAGCTTTTCAACAACTTCTTCCGTGATTTCGGTATTACACTCAACCAGTAACTCTCCTGTTTCGGGATCGACGATATCTTTGGCAATAACCCGCCCTACCATATAGTTTTTGGGAATGGTAAGCTCGGTAATATCCGCTTTTTCCAACTGACGGATATGCCTGGAGGTAATACGTCGTCCCTCTTCAACAACGACATTTCCCTTGTCATCGAGAATATCAAAGGATGCGATATCACCACGCAGACGACTTGGCACCAATTCAAGTTTGGCAACCTCACCTTCGATATAAAACTTGCTGGTATCGAAAAACTCATCCAGCATTTCTTCAGAGCTGTAGCCCAATGCACGCAACAGTATTGTCGCGGACAGCTTTCTGCGCCTGTCAATACGGACAAACACGCAGTCTTTCGGGTCAAACTCGAAATCCAGCCAGGAGCCACGATAGGGAATTACCCGGGCAGAATAGAGCAACTTGCCCGAGGAATGGGTTTTTCCCTTATCGTGATCAAAAAACACCCCGGGCGATCGGTGCAACTGGGAAACAATTACCCTCTCTGTTCCATTTATGACAAAGGTTCCATTTTCAGTCATCAAGGGCATCTCGCCCATATAGACCTCTTGTTCCTTTATGTCTTTTATCGCTTTGTTAGAAGAGTCTTTATCATAAATGATTAATCTGACTTTCACTCTTAATGGAGCAGCATAGGTTACGCCACGAAGTTGGCATTCCTTGACATCAAAGGCAGGTTCGCCAAGTCGATAAGAAACGTATTCCAGGGCAGCATTGCCAGAAAAGCTTAAAATCGGGAAAACGGATTTAAACGCTGCATGCAAACCGATCTCTTGCCGCTCTGCGAAGTCACAATCTATTTGTAAAAAACTTTTGTAAGAATCCAACTGAATGGATAACAGATAAGGAACATCCATTACTGTAGGGTGTTTACCAAAATCTTTTCGGATTCGTTTTTTCTCGGTATAAGAATATGTCATTAGGTTACCCCGGGGGTTTTAAAGGTACGAGGGATTGATCCTGATAGATTGTTTCGGGCGTCAACGTTTCCCATAAACTGTCCGTACTATATATCATATACAACAGAAAAAGGCCGACAGTGTACACTGCCAGCCATTTCCATTTATTGCGAACGCAATAACGTAACAAGCATTACTTCAATTCTACAGATGCGCCCGCTTCTTCAAGCTCTTTTTTCGCTGCTTCTGCTTCATCTTTGCTAACGCCTTCCTTAATAGTTGCGGGCGCGCCATCTACCATAGCCTTGGCTTCTTTCAGGCCCAGACCGGTCAAGCCGCGAACCGCCTTGATAACGTTAACTTTCTTGTCGCCTGTTGCGGAGAGAACCACATCAAACTCGGTCTTCTCTTCAGCCGCTGCGGCTTCACCGGCACCACCAACTGCAGCAACAGCAACAGGGGCTGCAGCAGAAACGCCAAACTTTTCTTCCATTGCTTCAACAAGCTCGACAACGTCCATTACGCTCATTTCTGCAATTGCATTTAAAATATCGTCTTTAGATAGAGCCATGACTCTCATCTCCTGAAATGTACTGGTTAAAATTTATATTAGGCTGCGTCTTTCTTTTGATCACGAACGGCTGCAACAACACGAGTAACCTTACCGGGTACATCGTTAAGTGTTCTAACCAACTTGGTAACAGGAGCCTGAATAACAGCGGCCAACATTGACAACGCCTGATCTCGCGTTGGCAATTTAGCCAGCCTGTCAATACTTTCTGCACCAAGAAGTTCGCCACCAACAGCAAGTGCCTTTATTTCGAATGCATCATTTTCTTTGGCAAAATCTTTCAGGATTCGCGCCGCGGCACCTGGATCTTCCATTGAAAATGCGAGAATCGTCGGACCTACCAACGCATCATTAATACATTCAAATTCAGTGTCTGCTACTGCTCGCCTGGCAAGCGTGTTTCTAACAACACGCATATACACATTTTGCTCGCGACAGCTGGCTCTCAATTGCATCATACCGGTTGAGGTAACACCTCTGTAATCCGCAATCACCACTGATAAAGCATCACCGGCAGCCTCGTTGACTTCGGCCACTATGGCCTTTTTGTCTTCGAGTCCAATTGCCACTGGATATCTCCTTTGATTACTGATCTTTCGATCAACTAGACAACCCTTGTTCGGGCAAAACTACGGTGCACACAGTCCGAGAGAACAACGCGACACCGTCTGCGCAGGAAATTAAGCCATCAGGCACCTGCGGTCTTTGACAGTCTCGGCTCAAGCCTTAACTACAAAGTACATACTTCCCTATACATCTATGCTGCCCTGGTCTATAGCGAGACCTGGCCCCATAGTGGATGAGAGAGTAATTTTTTTCAAATAAACACCTTTCGCCGCTGCGGGCTTCGCCTTTTTCAAGTCAGACAAAAGTGCTTCCAGATTTTGTTTGATCGAGGCCGGAGTGAACTCCACATTGCCCAATTGGCAATGAATGATGCCGTTCTTGTCGTTTCGATACCTGACCTGACCGGCCTTGGCATTCTTGACCGCGGTTTCAACATCAGGCGTTACCGTTCCGACCTTGGGATTCGGCATCAATCCGCGTGGACCCAGGATCTGACCGAGCTGACCGACAACACGCATCGCATCGGGCGTTGCGATAACCACCTCAAAGTCCATGTTACCTTTTTTCACTTCTTCGGCGAGCTCATCCATACCAACCAGATCAGCACCGGCTGCCTTCGCCTTGTCGGCATTTGCACCCTGAGTGAAAACCGCGACTCGCACGGATTTACCTGTACCATTGGGAAGAACCGTGGCACCACGAACTACCTGATCCGATTTCCGCGCATCAATGCCCAGGTTAACCGCCACATCAATAGACTCTTTGAACTTGACTGCAGACGATAAACCGGAAAGTAAATTTACCGCATCTTCAACGCCGTAAAATTTACCTTTTTCAACCTTCTCTTCGATCTGCTTTTTTCTTTTCGATAATCTGGCCACTTACACACCCTCCACATTCAGACCCATACTTCTGGCTGTACCAGCGATGGTCCTGACGGCTGCATCAATGCTACCTGCAGTAAGATCAGGATCCTTCGCGGCCGCAATTTCTTCCAATTGCGCTCGCGTGACGATGCCCACCTTCTCGGTATTGGGGCGACCGCTACCACTACTGATGCCTGCGGCTTTTTTCAACAAGACAGATGCAGGCGGCGTCTTCATGATAAAAGTAAAACTCTTATCACTGTACACGGTAATGATCACAGGAGTGGGCAGACCTGGCTCCAGACTCTGGGTCTGAGCGTTAAACGCCTTACAAAACTCCATGATATTAACGCCGTGCTGACCCAATGCAGGGCCAACTGGTGGACTGGGGTTTGCCTTGCCAGCTGCAACTTGCAACTTTATATAGGCACTTACTTTTTTAGCCATTTTATCTCCCTGGGTGCTAGCGCCTTTCGGCTCCCCTGCTGTTTAAATCACTTTACAAACCAAGACACAAAAAGCCCACCCTCGCATTAGTAGGGCAGGCAACAACTCATCTGGCGCCTAATCTTTCTCGACCTGACCGAACTCCAGCTCAACCGGGGTGGATCTTCCAAAGATAAGCACCGCAACTTTCACGCGACTCTTGTCGTAGTCAACTTCTTCGACTACACCATTAAAATCTGCAAACGGCCCATCAATAACCCTGACCACTTCACCCGGCTCAAACAGGGTTTTCGGCTTGGGCTTGGCCGCACCACTTTCAACCCGACTCAATATTGCTTCAGCCTCAACATCTGTGATCGGAGCCGGCTTATCAGGTGTTCCACCAACAAAACCCATGACACGAGGAGTAGACTTGACCAAATGCCAGGACTGATCATCCATATCCATTTGCACCAGGACGTAGCCGGGATAAAATTTTCGCTCGCTTTTGCGTTTTTTCCCGTCACGCATCTCGACCACTTCTTCAGTTGGCACAAGGATCTCACCAAACTTTTCGGCCATGTCTTTTAGCGCGATTTGCTCCTTCAGAGCACGCATAACATGCTTTTCATAACCCGAGTAAGCATGAACAACATACCATCGTTTAGCCACAGATACTCCACCTAACCAATAACGCCAGATATAATCCAGCTAATAAGGGAATCCAACCCCCACAAAAAGAGAGCAACAATCAACACAAAAACCACAACAATCATGGTTGTTTGAAGCAACTCCTGACGCGTGGGCCACACCACCCTTTTAATCTCGGACTTTGCATCCTTCATCAAAGCCGCGTACTGACGCCCTTTTACCGTAGTCACCGCGACCGCAAAAGCAACACCAGCCAGAGCAACCAGAGCAAGAACACGATACAAAACCGACTCATCGGCATAGTAGTAATTACCCACCACGCCAACACCCACAAGCAGCAAAACAAAAAGCCACTTCAAGGCATCCAGGGCGCCTGAACTTTCGCTCGCCTGAGAAGACATATAACCACTCATCTAAAAGAAGTGGCAGGCCAGGAGGGAATCGAACCCCCAACCTGCGGTTTTGGAGACCGCTGCTCTGCCAATTGAGCTACTGGCCTGCATAAAAAAGGAAACTGGCAACTGCTATTCGATAACCTTGCTGACCACACCGGCACCAACCGTACGACCACCTTCCCGAATCGCGAAGCGTAATCCTTCCTCCATGGCGATAGGAGCAATCAGGGTCACTGTCATCTTGATATTGTCACCAGGCATCACCATCTCGATACCTTCCGGCAACTCACAGGAACCCGTAATATCGGTAGTCCGGAAGTAAAACTGGGGACGATACCCCTTGAAGAATGGCGTGTGTCGACCACCTTCATCCTTGCTCAATACATACACTTCACACTCAAACTTGGTGTGAGGCGTAATCGAACCGGGAACAGCCAGAACCTGGCCACGCTCAACTTCATCCCGCTTGGTACCACGAAGCAAAACACCAACGTTCTCACCT